>JANXPZ010000174.1 GCA_025357055.1 Candidatus Eiseniibacteriota bacterium
GCTGCCAGCGCGCTGTAGCGCGGAGTCCGCGGGCGCCCCCCCCCCACCGCCGGCCAGCCCCGCTGAACCGCAAATCGGCAAGTTTTTTCACGTTCCTGTCCTTCTCCCAGCAATATCCATTGCTCCGAGGGGCTTTGCCGCCTAATCTGTGCCACGTTGGCCCATCCAGAGAGCCGGCGGGAGACACCCGGCATCGGTCCGACCGCTCCAGGCGGCTCGGTTCATCCATTCACGGAGGGTTCGTGACCTTCGCATCACTGGGGTTGCCCCAGACCATCCTCAAGGGCATCCGGGCCGCTGGTTTGAGCGAACCGACCGCCATCCAGAGCAAGGCCATCCCCACCATCCTCCAGGGCAATGACCTCATCGGCGTGGCCCCGAGCGGTTCGGGCAAGACCGGCACCTACCTGATCCCCATCCTGGCGCGGCTGCTCGATTCCTCCGCCCGGCTGCGCTGCCTCATCCTGGTCCCGACCCGGGAGCTGGCGGCCTACGTCGAGACGCGCTGCCGCGACTACGCCCGCTATACCGGCATCCAGGTCGGCGTGGTCTTCAGCGGCGGCCCCCTGCCGACCCAGGAGCGCGTCCTGCGCCATCAGGAGGTGGACATCCTGGTGGCGACCCCGACCCGGCTGCTCGAGCTGCAGGACCGCAAGGCGGTCAACTTCGAGTACGTCGAGGTGCTCGTGCTCGAGGAGGCCGACCGCATGGTGAGCATGGGCATGGGCCCCGAGTTGCGCCGGCTGCTCAAGCTGCTCCCCGAGACGCGCCAGACCCTGATGTTCACCATGAGCCTGCCGCCCGAGCTGAATCGCCTCGCCAAGGAGGCGCTCATCGAGCCGGTGCGCGTGGACCTGGCCCCCTCGCCCCGCCCGGGCACGGGGATCCGGCAGGTCATCTACCCGGTGCCGCGCGACCTCAAGCCCGATTTCCTCAACCACATGCTCGGCGAGCGCGAGTTGTGGGGCGGCAGCGAGGTGCGCAGCCTGGTGCTGTTCACGCGCGGCCGCTACGGGGCCGACCGCCTGGCACGCATGCTCCACCGCCGCAACTACGTCACCGCGGTGCTGGACGACTTCCCGAGCCAGCAGGAGCGCGAACAGGCACTCGAAGACCTGCGCCGCGGGCGCACGCAGATCCTGGTGGCCAGCGACGGCGCGGGCCGGAGCCTCGATCTGTCGGGTGTGTCGCACGTGGTCAACTACGACGTGCCGCAGACGCCCGAGGACTACGCCCACCGTCTGGGCCGGCCGGGCCGGCCCGATGCGCCCGGCAACATGTTCACGCTCATGAGCACCGAGGAGCAGAAGGACCTGGTCGGCATCGAGCGTCTGCTGGGCCGCACGATCGAGCGCTCGTTCCTGCCCGCGTTCGACTACGGGATGCGCCCCAGCGAGATCAAGCAGGTGCTCTCCTATGACGACGAGTGGACGCGGCCCAAGCGGCCGGCGGGCGGGCTCCAGTCAGCCGCGGCACGCATCGCGGGTGGTCCTGCGATGCGCGCCCCCGCGACCCAACGGATCCTCGCGCCCCCCGCGCCCTCCATCCCGGCGCGGCCCTTGCTCTCCTCGGCCCCGGCGCCGCCGCTGCGCACGCTCGCCCCGTCTCCGCCGAAGAAGCCGGCAGCGACTCCCGGAAGACCCTGGCTCTCGCCGCCCAAGCCGAGTCCGTCATCCCACGCGAAGCACGCGGCCGGCACGAAGAGGCCGCTCTCCGGTGCTGCGAAGAAGAGCGCGGCGGCAAAGAAGGCGGGGGTGGCCGCGCAGCGGCACGGGAAGCCGGTCAGCCATCCGGCGAAGAAGGAACCACCCTCGAGCCAGAAGCGGAAGAGGTAGCGGCAGGATCACGAACGGGCCGCGCCCGCCGGAAGGCCCTCCGGCAGGCGCGGCCCGTTCGTCTGGCCCCCGGCGCCCGACCACCGTCATCTCGGCTGGAGCGGCTCCCAGCCGGCGATGCCCGGATTCGCGACCGCCTCCCAGCGTCCCGTGGCCAGGTCGAGCACCTGCAACGTGGCCGGAGGCTTCGGCCCGGGATCGCAGAGCAGCAGGTGCGCGCTCCCCGGGGTGGCCACGAACATTCCACCCTTGACGGGCGGCACCTCGAGGGCCACGCATCGTCCGGCCGCGAAGTCGGCGCGCGCGAGCCCGGGCGGGGCGCCGCGGCCACCCTCGGTCTGGACGAACACCTCCCCCGCGGGCGTCTCGAAGAGGGCGACGGGCTTGAGCCCGCCCAGCGCGACGCCCCCGGCGGAGTCGTCGAGGGGGTCCCAGACCACGACGCTGTCCGCGGTGATGAATCCCACGCGGTGCCCGGTCCGCGAAGAAAGCGCCCTGCGGACGGGAGCGCCCGTGCGCAGGATCGTGGAGGCCTCCCCGCCATCCTCGGGCTTCCGGGACACCTCGCTGCCCGAGGCCCACATCAGCGCCCGGTGTCCTTCGTCGTAGCCCAGCCACACGACCGTGCCCGGCGACCGCACTTCCACCGTGGGGTTCGGATCGTGCGTCCGGATCGCATGGATGGCCGGGCCCATCGCCCACCACACCGTGCCGGGGCTGGCCGCGCGCGGCCGGCTGGATGAAAGCCCGCCGGCGGTGAAGACACGCCAGCGGCCAGCCACGGGGTAGAGCAGATAGCCGCCGGGGTAGGCCACACGGCGCTTCGGGGCATCGTAGTGCCCGAGCGCCGGCGCGTCCTCGAGCGGCACGCCGTTCTCCAGGATCGCGGGCGCATCCGCGGGGCCCGACCCGCTCGCCTGCTGGCGCAACCCGCCCGCCTGCTGCGGCATGGACATGAGACGCTCGCGCAACACGATCGCGTCCACCAGGTAGATCGGCGCCGGATCGAGTGCCTCGAGCCCCGCGGCGAACGTCCGGCTCACGATGAAGGCCTCGCCGCCGTCGGCCGGCACCGCGGCAATGCCATCGTCGTAGCCGAAAACCACCGCGCGACTGTCGGGCGTCCACTCGATGGTGTTCGACGCGACGCGCCTCATGAGCGCTCCGGGCTGGATCAGCCGGCCGCCCCGCGAGTCCCGGTCCTCGACCGTGGGGATCGCGGCCTCCGAGTGGACCTGGCCGTAGCGTTGCGCCTCGAACGCGAAGTAGCGCATGCGCAGCGCGCCACCCGCCGGCCCGTCCACCCACAGTCGCGTGGTGTCGCGGTCGAAGGCGCGGGTGAGCCACGCCACCCGCCGCCCGTCGGGGCTCACGCGGATGCGCACGAGGCGCTGGCCACCCGCCGGCGACCAGAGCGTCTCGCGCGTGGCGAGGCTGAAGGGCGCCCGCAACAGCGAACCGTCCGCGCCGAGGAAGACCACCGTGTCGGGGACGGCCGAGAAGACATCGCCCCACGTGGCGGCCCGCGCCGACGAGGCCAGCGCCAGCGCCGCGGAGATGACGAGCACCACCTTCGTGAGCCTCATGACTCCCCCACTGCCTGGCGCACGGCCTCGACGGCCCAGCGCCACGCCTCCTCCGCCTTGCCACCATCCAGCGCCGCGACCTGGACGAGGTCGGGCGAACCACCCCCCTTGCCCTGCGCGCGCTCCAGCAACCCGGGGAGCAGCGTGCGCAGGTCCGCAGCGAGGGGCTTCGCCCTCCCGACCATCAGGCACGGGTCCGGGCCCGCGGCTCCGAGCGCCACCCACGGCGCCCCGGCCTCGAGCGACTTGAGCGCGAGCAGGCGCACCTCCTCGCGCGGACGCCGGGCATCGAATCCGGCCACACCCTGCGGCGGAACGCCCACCCGCTCGCGGGCCTCGGTCTCGATCAGCCGCGCGGTGAGGGCGGCGAGGCCCTTCCTCAGCTCGTCGCGCTCGGCGGCGGCGCGCTCCAGCTGGGCGATGACGTCGCGGTCCTTGAGCGTGCGCCGGCGTGCCGCCTCGACCAGCGCCTCGGTGCGCCAGGCGTGGTCATGGAGGGCCCGGGCCCCGCACAGGAACTCGAAGCGAACGTTGCCCCGCACCTTCTCCCAGCGGATGACCTTGATCGAGCCGACCTCGCCCGAACGCCGCACGTGCGTGCCACCGCAGGCCGAGGCGTCCCAATCCGGGATCTCGACGACCCGGATGCGCCCGGCGACGGCCGGGGCCTTGCGCAGCTGGAAGCGGCCGACGTCCTCCGGCTCCACCCAGTGGAGCGCGACCGGGCGGTCCTCCCAGACGACGCGGTTCGCCGCCTCCTCCACCCGCCCGACCAGCTGCCAGTCGGCGCCGGCCAGCGCCACCTCGATGACACTGCGCTCCTCTCCCAGTGTCGAAGAGAGGGTCGGCGCATCGACCAGCCGTTCGAAGGCCGCCGAGAGGACGTGTTGCCCGGTGTGCTGCTGCATGTGGTCGAAGCGGCGCGCCCAGTCCAACTCGGCGTCCACCTCGCCCGAAGGCGCGTCCGCGCCATCCAGGACGTGCCAGATGCGCCCTTCCTCGGTGACCTGCACGTCCACCACCCGCGCACCACCCAGCGTGCCGCGGTCGCCCAGCTGGCCGCCGCCCTCCGGGTAGAAGCAGGTGGCCTCGAGCTCCACGGCGGGACGCCCCGCGTGCTCACCCGACGCGGCGATGCGCGCGCGGAAGCTCGTGGTGTAGGGATCGTCGTGGTAGAGCCGCTCCGAAGCCATGGGTCCTCCCTCAGCTCGATGCGCGCGGGATGCCGTACTGCTTGAGCTTGCGCCACAGCGTGGTGCGCGAGATGCCGAGCTGCCGCGCAGCGGCGGCCGCGTTGCCGCGGTGGCGCGCGAGCACCAGGCGGATGTGCTCCTCCTCGACCCGGGTGAGCGGCCAGTCGTCGCGCGCGCCGGCGGCGGCCACGTCCGGCGCCGCGGCCGGCGTC
>JANXPZ010000187.1 GCA_025357055.1 Candidatus Eiseniibacteriota bacterium
CCCTCCGGGTGGCACGGTCACATCGAGGACACGGCCTCGACCTCCACCTTCGCCGCGCTCGTCGCGGCGCGCGAAGCGGCACCCGGACGGCGCGTGGTGGTGTGCTCCGAGCACGCGCACTCCTCGGTCGAGAAGGCCTGCCGCATGGCGCAGCTCGAGCTGCGCAAGGTCCCCGTGGACGCGGCCCATCGGATGCGCGTGGATGCGCTCGACCTCACCGGCGCGTGCGCAGTGGTGGCGACGGTCGGCACCACCTCCACGACCTCGGTGGACCCCGTGCCCGCGATCGCGGACGCCTGCGAGCGCGCCGGCGCGTGGCTGCACGTGGACGCGGCGTACGCGGGCTCGGCCATGGTCTGCCCGGAGTTCCGCTGGGCGTTCGCCGGCGTGGAGCGCGCCGATTCGCTGGTGGTGAACGCGCACAAGTGGCTCTTCACGCCGATGGACTGCTCGTGCTTCTGGAGTCGCCGGCCGGAGGCGCTGCGCCATGCCTTCAGCCTGGTGCCCGATTACCTGCGCACCAGCGACACCGCCGAGGTGAACCTGATGGACTACAGCCCCGTGCTCGGCCGCCGCTTCCGCGCGCTCAAGCTCTGGGCGGTGCTGCGCTGTCACGGGCGCGAGGGGCTGCAGTTGCTCATCCGCGAGCACGTGCGGCTCGCCGCGCTCTTCGAGGGTTGGGTGCGCTCGACGCCGGGCTGGGAGGTCTGCGCCCCGCGGCCCTTCTCGGTGGTGTGCTTCCGGCGCGAGGCCAGCGACGAGGAGAACGCCGCCCTGCTCGAGCGCGTGAACCGCAGCGGCGAGATCTTCCTCTCCGCCACGAGACTCGAGGGGCGCCTGGTCCTGCGGCTGGCGATCGGCAATGCCCGGACCACCGAGGCGGACGTGAAGTGCGCCTGGGAGGTGCTCCTGCGGGAGGCGGGGGCGGGCTGCGGCCCCCGGGGACGTTCCTGAGGGGGTCCGCGGCGTGCCCCCGGGGCCGGTTCCGGGGGCCGGACCCACGTTCCGGGCCTTCCTGGCACACCGGGCGGGGGGGCTTCCAGAGACCGCGGGCGACTCCGGACTTGACGTGGACCTCACAGATATGTAAACGTTTTCATGAAGCAAAAAGGACCCGTCAAGGACGACGGAGGAGCCCGCGACGGATGGACCACGGCGGGCGCCGTCGGTGGAACGCGGGTCATGCCCCGCGAGTGCCTCCGCGGCGGCCGCAGGAAGCCGTGCGGAACCGGCTCCCCGGAAGGTCCAGGTGCGGCACGGCGCTCCGTTCAGGACGGGGATCGGCGTACTCCGGTCTTCGAGGTTCCCGGCAGGTCTGTGGCGTACCATCCTGCAGGTCAGCTCGAGTCGCGTCGCCTCAACCAGGAGGTCGGATGGAAGGAATGAGACTTTGGCGGGCGCGTCCGGCGTGACATTCATCGATCAGGCAGGCATCCCAACTTCCCGTGCATCCAGCCACTGTGGTCGCCCCATCATCCGCATCGCAGGAGGTCGCATCATGAGAGTCCGACTCACCGCTGTACTGCTCCTGGGCGCGGCGCTCGCGTGTGTCTCGCCCGCCCTCGGGCAGTCGAAGCGCGAGGACGCCATCTGGGCGCGCTCGACCAACGGCGCCGCCATCACGCTCGACGGCGTGCTGAGCGAGCCGGGGTGGGCGGTCGCCGAATCCACGATCATCCGCTATGGCCGCGACAGCGGCATCCCGGGGAGCGGCTTCCAGTACGAGGGTGGCAAGATCGTCAGGGACAGCACCTACGCCACGCTCAAGTTCCTGGTCTCCGGCAACTACCTGTACGTGTCGGCGGTGGTGCGGGACAGCTCCGTCGGCGGGGACGTCGATTTCAACCGCGTGGACGGCTTCCTCATGCAGATGAAGGACCACACCTCGCTGGCGCGCCCGGCGCCGCCGCGCGAGTACATGTACTCATGGTGGTTCCCCACGGACAGCCTGCACATGCACGACGCGGGCAGGCCCCCATGCATCCGCGGCTTCTGGACGACCGATTCCTGCGGCGGGCCGCGCACCCCCGAGCAGATCGACGCGTGGGATGCCGCGTGTGTCGTGCAGGGCGTCGCGAACCAGGACTCGATCGGCACGACCCCGACCTACGATCAGGGTTACACGGTCGAGATGAAGTTCGGCCTCACGCCGATGGGCTACGACGTGACCCGGCCACAGGGCGACGTCATCGAGTGGGGTGTCTCGATCAAGGATGCCGACTGGGTCTGGCCGATGAACCTGAAGCGGTTCGGCTCGAACCGGACCTGGTGGCAGAGCCCGTGGGGGCTGGACGCCTGGTACGGCGAGGTCAAGATCTTCGCGCGGCCGGACGTGACCATCTCCTCCGGTCCCGTGGCGAACATCCCGCCCGAGGTGCGCGTGGCCAACGCCGCCGCCTGGCCGGCCCCGAAGATCGACGGCCACCTCAACGAGCCGGTCTGGAGCGCGGCGCCGAGCTTCGACATCCGCTGGGGGGACGACGCGCTGCGGAACAACTACCCCGGGGTCGGACCCTGGCGGTCCGGCCAGTACCAGCCGACGGTGAACGGGGGGCAGGCCTACGTGTCCGACCCCGGTGACGCGACCGTGCGCTGGTTCTTCAAGGACGACACGCTCTACTTCGGCTTCGACGTGCGCGATCAGTGGGTCCAGTACGTCCCGCTGCTCGAGCGCTACGACGGCATCTCGGTGAACCTGAACGACCGGGGGGCGCGCTTCCGCGACAACAACCTCGAAGCGCGCTGGCTGACCTACATCGTGGGCCCCACCGGCGCCGGGCTCGCCCTCGACTACCTGCCGTTCCTGCGCGACACCGCGCTGGGTGCGAGGGTGGCGCTCACGCTCAAGGGCAACACGTTCGTCGACACCATCGGCTTCTCGCCGGACTCCGGCTACACCATCGAGATGGCGATCGACCTGACCAAGCTCGGCTATCCGCCGGGCCTCGGGGACCGGGCGCTGTTCGTGGGGATCAACCTGATGGACGGCGATTCCTTCGGGTCGTCCTCGACCGACTCCTACGCGACGCGCCAGTGGTGGTTCTGGCAGCAGCAGCGGGATTGCTGCCCCGCGTGGGCCTACCTGGACCCGAACCTCTACGTGACGACGGACGTGCCGGGGCCGGAGAGCCCGGAGCGCTTCCAGCTCCTGGGCAACTATCCGAACCCGTTCCGGTCCCTGACCGCCGTCCGCTACGCGCTGGCGGCGGCCAGTGACGTGACGCTGGAGGTCTTCGATCTCCAGGGCCGGCTGGTGGTGAAGCGCGCGCTCGGGACGCAGTCGCCGGGCCCGCACCAGGCGACGTTCTCGAACCCGGGCCTGCGTGCCGGGATCTACCTGTACCGCATGCGCGCCGCCGATCCGCTCTCGGGGGCGGAGCGGGCGTCGCTGACGGGGAAGATGCTGCTGGTGAAGTAGCAGAGGCTGGATGAGGGAGCCCCGGCGGGGCGGGCCCGAGCGGCCCGCCCTGCACGGGTTGCGACGAACAGGGACCCATGAGGGGCTGCAGGCCATGCGTCGCCAGTGGAGCGCGGGAGCCGTACCGAGGGCGTCGCTCGTCGGCGCCCTGCTGCTGTCGCTGTTCATCGTCGCGGGCGCGCTCGCCGGCACCAGCGGCAAGCTCTCGGGCCGCGTGCTCGACAAGCGGAAGCAGCCCCTGGTGGGCGCGAACCTGGCCATCCCCGGCGCGCGATTGGGAGCGCTGAGCGACGCCGAGGGCCGCTTCGCCATCATCGGGATCCCCGTCGGCACCTACGAGGTGAAGGTCAACCTGCTCGGCTACGGTCCGGTCGCCGTGCGGGACGTGCGCATCTCCGCGGACTACACCACGGCCCTCGACGTCGAGCTGACCGAGGCCCCGTTGTTGATGAAGGAGGTCGTCGTCTCGGCGCAGCGCCCGGTCGTGGACCTCAAGCTCACCAGCACGGTCTCCACGCTGAGCCGCGAGGATCTGAAGACCATGCCGGTGCAGGAGCTGCAGGACGTCGTGAACCTGCAGGCCGGCGTGGTGGACGGCCACTTCCGCGGTGGGCGCCTGGGCGAAGTCCAGTACCAGGTGGACGGCGTGTCGGTGAACAACCCCTACGACAACAAGTCGAGCCTGCGCATCGACCGCTCGCTGATCGAGGAGGTGCAGGTCATCAGCGGCACCTTCGATGCCGAGTACGGGCAGGCCATGAGCGGCGTGGTGAACGCCGTGCTGCGTCGCGGGACCGACCGGTTCCGCTGGGACGCCGAGGCCCTGACGGGCGGCTACGTCTACTCCGGGGGCCGGCGGAGCGTGGCGCCCGAATTCCACCAGACCCGGCTGGCGGGCACCCAGAACTACCAGGCCAGCCTGAGCGGACCCGCCGGACCGTCGAAGACCTTCTTCCTCCTGAGCGGCCGGCGCTACGTCTCCGACGACTACCTGAGCGCGACGCGTCGGTTCAAGCCCACCGACAAGCCGGTCCTGAACCAGACCACGGGCCAGTACTTTCTACATCCCACGGGCGACGGTGAGAAGGTGCCGCTGGGCTACAGCCGCGAGTGGTCCGGTGTGGCCAAGCTCACGAACCGCTCGCTCGGGAACATCGAGCTGAACTACCAGGGCATCGTCAACCTGGTGAACGCCCAGCGCGCGAACTACGCCTTCCGACTGGATCCCGACGGCCTGGCGACTCAGCGCACGTTCTCGGTCGTTCACGGGCTGGACGTGACCCACACGCTCACGAAGACCCGCTTCTACAACACCAGCCTGCGGCAGAACTACTTCGAGTACGAGGACATGAAATACGACGACGCCTACGACTGGAGCTACAACGCCGCCGGCCCGCCCCTCGGGGATGTTTCCTATGAGAATGGCGCGAACTTCCAGGGTGTGGACTTCACGCGCTTCAGGCAGAAGACCAGCACGATCGTCTGGAAGAGCTCCTTCGTCAGCCAGGTGACGCGCGACCAGCAGATCAAGGTCGGGACCGAGTTCGAGTGGCCGCGGGTCTTCTTCGGGAATCCCGGCTTCCTGGACTACACGCAGCAGGGCGGGCGGAACGTTCTCAAGCGCTACGTGAACGACCCTCCGAAGCATCCGGGGGTCCGGGAGTACCGGCCGTACACGGCCGCGGCGTTCGCCCAGGAGGACCTCGAGTGGAACGACCTGAGGATCCGCGCCGGCTTGCGCTTCGAGTACTTCAACCCGCGTGCCATGCTGCCCGGCGACCTGGCGAACCCCGCGAACAGGCGCGAGCTGGGTCCGGTCGTCGAGGCGAGGGCCACCACCCGCAAGATGTCGCTGGCCCCGAGGCTGGGCGTGTCCTACCCGGTCACCCGTGATGCGGCGCTGTTCTTCGCCTACGGCCACTTCTACCAGATGCCGCCGCTGCGGGACATCTTCCAGAACAGCGACTACAACATCCTGCAGGACCTGCAGGCGGGCGGGATCGACTACGGCGTGCTGGGCAACCCGGACATCCGTCCGGAGCAGACCGTGCAATACCAGTTCGGCTACAAGCAGGCGGTCACCGAGTGGCTGGGCGTGGACCTGAACCTCTTCTACAAGGACATCCGCGACCTGCTCGGGGTGGAGTTCATCTCGACCTACAACGACGCCGAGTACGCGCGCCTGACGAACGTGGACTTCGGGAACGTCATCGGCTTCACGGTGGCCCTGGAGCAGCGCCGCCGCGGCCTGATCAGCACGGCGCTCGACTACACCTGGCAGGTGGCGCAGGGGAACTCGAGCGACCCGCGGGAGACCGCCACGCGGGCCGCGGCGGGCCAGGACCCGCGGCCCCGGCAGGTCCCCTTCAACTGGGACCAGAGGCACACGCTCAACCTGACCGTGATGCTCTCGCGCCCGGCCGATTTCTCGCTGAGCAGCATCGTGCGCGTGGCGAGCGGGCAGCCTTACACGCCCGCCATCGCGGCGGGCTTCCTCGGCAGCCTCGGGACGAACTCGGGGCACAAGCCGGTCGGGATGCTCGTGGACCTGCGCGGGGAGAAGAGCCTGCGCCCGGGCGGGCTGGGCGTGAACCTGTTCGCGCGCGCCTTCAACCTCTTCGATTCAAGGTTCTTCAACGGCTTCGTGTTCGACAACTCCGGGAGCCCCGACTATTCGCGCTACCCGGTGACGGACCGGGCGCAGCTGGCAAATCCCACGCGCTTCTACGGGCCGCGGCGCATCGAGGTCGGCCTCACCTTGAACACGGGGCGTTAGCATGCGTGCACGAGGACTTTCGCGAAAGGAACATCGAGAGGTGCTCACGAAGCGTTTGCGGCTCGGCATCGGGATGTTCGCCCTGTCGTGGCTCGTCTGGGGACATCCAGCCCTCGCCGACTGCCCGACGATCTCCGCCCCGCCAGACCAGTCCAAGTGCGAGGATGCCAGCGGGGCGACGCGGTTCAGTCTGAGCAGCAGCGGCGCCGATTCGTGCCGCTGGATCGTCCTGCCCGGCCGAACCATCGCCACCGGGTCGTACCAGGCGATCATCGGCGATCCGACCGCATGCGAGACGTACGTGGACGTGATGACGGTCGGCCCCTGCACGGTGGCTCTGCAGTGGACGGCCAGCGCGGCGACCGCCCCGCCGTGCTCCGTGCGGGAGACCCTCTACGTCTCCGTCACGCCCCGGCTGTCCCCGCGCGGGACCAGCGATGCCGAACGCTCCGGTTTCCACGACGCCAACCGGATCCGCACCGTGTTCTGGAACTACGGCATGGTCGGCGATTTTCCGCCGGACCCGGGCAAGGTGGACCTGAGCGTCTTCCACTCCGTCGAGGTTCCCAAGGGCAGCGGGATGAACTACACGGACGGGATCACGCCCTTCGTGATGGCCCGCATCGTCCAGACCACCGGTGACACCGCCATCGTCATGGAGACCGGGTTCCGCGAGCGGCAGGGCTCCAGCCCGCGCAACAACCGCATCATGCGTTTCGAGCCGGTCCCCGGGTACTTCCAGGCCGACCCGAACATCAATCGGGGGCGCTCTCCGGCGATCAGCACCGACCGGCGGACCTGGCCGCCCGTCTGGCCGGGGAAGAAGTACGACCGCGACGATCCGGGCTGGCGGGGGAATGGGACGGACAATGCGCAATGGTGGGACGGCTACTTCGGCAAGCGCGCGGCGGCCGACCAGGAGAGTTTCACGGTCATGGATGACAACTTCTACGACGCCTGGGACTACGTCGCGAACGCGTGCGACCCCCCGCCCGGTCCCCCGCCACCCCCGCTCCCGGGGCGCTACGGGCTCGGCCTGCGCGTCGAGGTGCGCGGGTTCCAGTGGGCGAACCCCCAGGCCGGGAACGTCATCTTCTGGCACTACGACATCACCAACGAGAGCACGACCGACTACGCCGACAACGTCATCTTCGGCCTGTACGTGGACTCCGGGGTCGGCGGCTCGGCCGTCTCCTGCGACGGCATCTATGAATCGGACGACGACAACGCGTACTTCGACCGGTCCTCGGGCCTCAACCTGGTCTACACTTGGGACACGGGGACGAACGGGGTGGGGCACGGCGTGGACCTCTCCGGCAACTGCGCGCTCACGGGCTACCTCGGCTACGCCTACATGGAGACGCCCGGGAACCAGTACGACGGGCTCGACAACGACCTGGACGGCATCACCGACGAGAGCCGTGACGGTGGCCCCGGGATCCGGCTCGACGGCCCGCAGGCCATCCGGGACTACGTCTTCGCGCATTACGACATGGCCAGGTTCCAGGACTTCTACGGCCCGCTCGAGAACCGCCCGGCCTACCGTGCGGGCATCTGGTTCACGGGCGATGAGGACATGGACTGGACGGCGGAGTTCCACGACGTGGGCGCGGACGGTGTGGCCGGCACGAAGGACACGGGCGAGGGCGACGGGATCCCCACCGAGGGCGAGCCGAACTTCGACCGCACCGACAAGGACGAATCGGACCAGATCGGCCTGACCGGCTTCAAGATGAACCGCATCAAGGCCGGCGCCGGCAACCCGGATCCGACGATCGACGACATCCTCTTCTACGAGCAGGCCAAACGCTGGCCGACGCGGCTCTGGCAGCACTTCACCGATCCCAATCCTTCCGCCCGCTTCGACGCGGCGGTGGCGGCCAACTACAACATCGGCTTCCTGTTCGCCTCGGGACCGTTCAAGTTGCCGGCCGGGAAGCGCGAGCGCTTCAGCCTGGCGCTGGCCTACGGGCAGGACCTGACCGAGCTGCGCGAGACCGTGCGCACCGTCCAGCTGATCTACAACGCGAACTACCAGTTCGCGGTCCCGCCGCCGCAGCCGACCGTGACGGCGGAGACCGGAGACGGCCGTGTACGGCTTTCGTGGGATGATGTCGCGGAGCGCGGGGTGGACCCCGTGACCAACACGTTCGACTTCGAGGGCTACCGCATCTACCGCTCGACCGACGCCGAGTTCCGCGATCCGCAGATCGTGGCCACGGGCTCGAACAGCCTCTGGCTCCCGAACGGGAAGCCCATCGCCCAGTTCGACCTCAAGGACGGCAAGACCGGCTACTCCCGCAAGGTCGTCGGCGGGATCGGCTACTACCTGGGGAAGGACACCGGCCTCACGCACACCTGGACCGACAGCACGGTGACGAACGGCCAGCAGTACTTCTATGCGGTGTGCGCCTACGACTACGGTTACGATCCCGGTTCCGACTCGCTCTCGATCTTCCCCTCGGAGAATTCGATCACGGTCTCGCGTACGCCGCGCGGTGGCCTCATCCTGCCCAGCAACGTGGTCGTGGTGCGGCCCAACCCCCGGGTGTCCGGCTACCTTGAGGGCACCGCCAGCGATCCGGCGAAGGTGGCGGGGGACGGCACCGGCTCGGTCCGCGTGGAGGTTCTCAACTCGGGGATCGTCCCGGATGGCAACCTGTTCCGGATCGGCTTCCTCGCGGACTCGCCGGACAGCGTCCACGCGACCTGGTACGAACTCCGGGACAGCACTTCGCACACCACGCTGTTCTCGCGTGGGACGGACTTCGATGGGCTGGGGACCGGCTCTACCGCCTCGGGCCTGCTTCCGGTCGTGAAGACCGGGCGGTTGGCCGTGGTGGACAACCTGGCCTCCCGGTTCCGTTCCGGGAGCTCCACGAACGCGGTCCTGTCCTCCTTCTACACCGGCGCACTGTCGCAGAACCGGCGCCGCCTGGGCTACCCGGATGACATCCAGATCGTGTTCGAGGACGCGATCGTCGACACGGGGCTCGCGTGGGGGCCGGTCCCGCGGAATCCGGCGAGGTTCCGGGTCTTCGCCCGCACCGATACCGGCGACGTGCGGCTCCCGTTCCGTTTCCGTGACTACAACCGCAACGGCACGATCGATTCGCTGGGCGAGTTCATCGAGGTCATCTCGCCCGGACCGCTGGTGCGCGTGGACTCGCTCGTGACCTGGCGCATCCAGCCCGTTTCCCGCGCCCCCACGGACCCACCCCTCCTGGCGCCCCGCGCGGGCGACATCTACGACCTGAAGATCGTCCGTCCGTTCGGCGTGTCGGATGTCTTCGTCTTCACCACCGCGGGCGAGGGCGTGGATCCCGCGAGGGCGCGCGCGGAGTTCGACCGGAAGCCCTACGTGGTGCCCAATCCCTACATCGGCGCGGCCAGCTTCGAACCCGGGCGCTATGCGATCTCGGGCCGGGGCGAGCGGCGCGTGGAGTTCCGCAACCTGCCCCAGAACTGCACGATCCGGATCTACACGGTGCGGGGCGACCTGGTGCGCACGCTGCGGCAGGACGGCTCGCTGGACGGATACGTCGCCTGGGACCTCCGCACGAAGGACAACCTGGAGGTCGCGCCCGGCCTGTACATCTACAACGTCGAAGCTCCCGGGGTGGGCGAGCAGACCGGGAAGCTCGCGGTCATCAAGTGAGCGCGGGGGCGGCCATGAACGGGCGGATCCTGTCCTGGACGATGGTGATGATGCTCGGGGCGCTCCCGGTGTTCGGCCAGAGCAAGACCGGCACGACGATCGGCCAGTTCCTGCTGATCGAGCCGAGCGCGCGCATCGCGGGCATGGGGAACGCCGGGGTGTCCTCGACGGGCGGGCTCGACGCGGTCTACTTCAATCCGGCGGTGATCGGGCTGCTGCACGGCTACAACCTGCAGTTCACCCACAGCGCCTGGCTCGCGGGCATCAGCTACGACTACGTCGCGGTCTCGCTCCCCACCGGCAAGTGGGGCAGCGTGGTCGCGAGCCTGACCGCCCTCAACTCCGGCGAGATCGACGTGCGCACGGTGGATCAGCCGCTGGGCACGGGCGAGCGCTACTCGGTCTCGGACGTAGCCATCGGCCTGGGGTTCGGGCGCCAGGTCACCGACCGCTTCTCCGCGGGCGCGAAGGTGTCCTACGTGCAGGAGACCATCTGGAACACGTCGCTGAACACGGCGGTGTTCGACTTCGGCACGCTGTACCAGGTCTCGGAACGCGGCCTGCGGATCGGGGCGAGCCTCTCGAACTTCGGGACGAAGGGGCGCTTCAGCGGGCGCGACCTCAGCATCATCTACGACAACGATCCGAACCGCTACGGTGACAACGGCGCGCTGCCGGGCGAGGTCTACACGGACGCCTTCGCCGTGCCCACGTTCTTCCGCGTGGGCGTCGGCATGCCCTTCCGCCTGGGCCCGCAGGCGGATCTCCAGGTGGCGGTGGACGCGTTCCACCCGAGCGACAACACCGAGGGGGTGAGTGCGGGGGCGGAATTGGAATACGCACGGCGGTTGGCGTTGCGCGCAGGCTGGCAGTCCGCCTTCCAGCGGGACACCGAGCTCGGGCTGACGCTGGGTGTCGGAGTGTGGGGCAAGCTGGACGTCTATGGCTACAAGGTGGACTACGGCTGGGCGGACCACCGGCGACTCGGGGGCACGCATCGCGTGACCTTCGGACTGACGTTCTAGCGCGGGGAAGCACCGGATCGGATCACCGCTGACCGAGGTCGGCAGGAAGGCTCACATGCGAAGGATCATCCTGGCACTGACGCTGCTCGCGATCGGTGCCGCCGACGTCCGGGCCCAGACCACCGCGGCCCTGCTGGACACCGTGCAACACAGCTCGTTCCTCTACTTCTGGAGCGAGGCCAATCCCGCGAACGGCCTGATCAAGGACCGCAGCACGTCCGGCTCGCCCGCCAGCATCGCCGCGGTCGGTTTCGGGCTCTCGTCCATCTGCGTGGGGATCGACCACGGCTGGGTCAGCCGTGAGGCGGGCCGTGACCGCGTGCGGACGACCCTGCAGACGTTCTGGACGGAGCCCCAGGGCAGCGGAGCGAACGGGTTCATCGGCTACAAGGGGCTCTTCTACCACTTCCTCGACATGACCACCGCGGTCCGGACGTGGAGCAGCGAGCTGTCCACGATCGACACGGCGCTGCTGTTCGCCGGCATCCTGGACGCGAAGCAGTACTTCACGGGCAGCGACCCCGTCGAGACCGAGATCCGCGCCCTGGCCGACTCGATCTACTACCGCGCCGACTGGGAGTTCATGCGCAACGGCGCGCAGGGGATCTACATGGGCTGGAAGCCGGGCACCGGCTATTCGGGCTACGGCCTGTGGCAGGGCTACAACGAGGCCATGATCCTCTACCTCCTGGCGCTCGGCTCGCCCACCCATCCCGTCCCCTCGAGCACCTGGAACTACTGGATGAGCGGCTACCAGTGGACGACCCAGTACGGTCAGACCTACGTGATCTTCCCGCCGCTCTTCGGCCACCAGTACTCGCATTGCTGGGTGGACTTCCGGCAGCGGCAGGACGCCTTCGGACGGGCCCGCAACATCACCTACTTCGAGAACTCGCGCCGGGCCACGCTGGCGCAGCGCGCCTACGCGATGGCGAACCCGGGCGGCTGGGTCGGCTACAGCGACAGCCTGTGGGGTCTCACCGCTTCGGACATCAGGGGCGGATACAACGCCCGCGGCGCGCCTCCGGCGATGAACGACGATGGCACCATCACGCCCACGGCGCCGATCGGCTCCATCGCGTTCGCCCCGGACGAGGTCATCCCCGTCGTGCGGAACCTGTTCCAGAACTACCCGCTGCTGTGGGGGCCCTACGGTTTCCGGGACGCCTTCAATCCGAGCCTGGTCCCGGCGTGGTACGACACCGACTACCTGGGCATCGACCAGGGTCCCATCGTGCTGATGATCGAGAACTACCTCACCAACTCGGTGTGGAACCGGTTCATGCTCAACCCCGACATCCAGACGGGCCTCACGCGGGCCGGCTTCACGGGCATCCTGGGCGTGGATGACCCGCCGGTCGCCGCGCAGCACGAGTTGCTCGCCTGGAGCCAGCCGAATCCCTTCACGCGCTCGACCACCATCCGCTTCCGGCTGCCCGCTGCGGGCCCGGTCCGGCTGGGCGTGTATGATCTGGCCGGCCGCCTGGTGTCCCGCCTGCTGGACGAGGTGCGGCCGGCAGGGGAACAGGCGGTGGCCTGGCAGTCCGGCAGCGTGTCGAGCGGGGTCTACTACGTCAGGCTCGAGTCCGGCGGGCAGGTCGTCACCCAGCGCTGCGTGAAGCTCCAGTGAGGCCCGGCCTGCAGTCGATCCAGGCCGTGGCGGGCCGCACAGCCGCGGTCCGTCCGTGAAGGAGACGGGAATGGCGACCATCCGGGACGTGGCGCGTGCCAGCAACGTGTCGATCGCGACCGTTTCGCGCGTCTTCAACAAGAGCCCGCTCGTGAGCGAGGAGACGCGGCAGCGTGTCGCGGCCGCCGCCAGCACGCTGGGCTACTGGCCGAACGGGATCGCCCGCAGCCTCATCACGAACCGGACGCACACGCTGGGGCTCCTGCTGCCCGACCTGCACGGGGAGTTCTTCTCCGAGGTGATCCATGGCGTGGACCTGATGGCGCGCGAGAAGGGTTTTCACCTGCTCGTCTCGAGGTCCAGCTCGAGCGCCGGGGAGTTGACCGACGTGCTGCGCTCGATGCGAGGGCGGGTGGACGGCCTGGTGGTGATGGCCCCGGACGTGGATGCCTCCCGCGCACTGCGGCACGCCGCCGGAAGCGTGCCCATCGTGCTGCTGAACCCCGAGGTCCAGCTGCCGGGCTGCGACACCGTGAGCATCGGCAATTTCCAGGGCGCGTACGGGATGGTGCGGCACCTGGCCGGTCTCGGGCACCGCCCGATCGCCACCATCGCCGGTCCCACCCAGAACATCGACGCGCGCCAGCGACTCGACGGTTACCGGGCCGCGTTGCGCGATGCGGGGATCGAGGCGAGCCCCGAGCTCGAGTTCCACGGCGACTTCACCGAGCGCTCGGGATACGAGGCGGCGCTCGAGTTGCTGCGCCAGCGGGGCCGGCCCACGGCGATCTTCGTCGCCAACGACCACATGGCCCTGGGCGTGATGGGGGCGCTGCAGGAGGCCGGCCGGCGCGTTCCCGACGACATGGCGCTGGCCGGGTTCGACGACATCCCGATGGCGCGCTACCTGACTCCGGCGCTGACCACCGTGCACGTGGACATGCTTCAGATGGGCGAGCGGGCCGTCGAGCTGCTGCTCGATCCGGAGCGGGGAGCGGTGTCCCGGGAGAGCCGGCACGACGTGCTGTCCACGCGGCTGGTGGTGCGGGCCTCCTGCGGGGCGAGCCGTCCGCATGGCACGGGACCGGGCTGGGACCGCGGCGAACCGGTCCCCTCGGTGCCGCGCTAGGCTCTTCCGATGGACTTCCGATCGCGCGACGGGATGGGCCTGCGGCGCCTGTTGCTGGTCGCGGCGCTGGTCGCGCTGGGCGCCGCCGGTTGCCGGGAAGCCGCCCGGGCGGATCGCGTGCGCCCGGCGCCCCGGACGCAGCTGGCCCGCGAGACGGCGTTCCTCGACACGCTCGAGCAACGCACGTTCCGCTGGTTCTGGGACCTCAGCGACCCGCGTACCGGCCTCACGCCGGACCGCGCGCCCACCCCTTCGTTCGCGAGCATGGCCGCGGTGGGCTTCGCGCTCACCGCATACCCGATCGGTGCGGAGCATGGCTGGGTGACGCGTGCGCAGGCGGGTGAGCGCACGCTCACGACGCTGCGCTTCCTCTGGCGGGCGCCGCAGGGGCCCGCGCCGCAGGGCTGCGCCGGCTACCGCGGTTTCTTCTACCACTTCGTCGAGCCCGGGACCGGACATCGCTTCGAGCAGGTGGAGCTCTCCACCATGGACACGGCGCTGCTGCTGGCCGGGGCGCTCTTCTGCCAGTCGTACTTCGACCGGGACGAGCCGCGGGAGGCCGAGGTCCGCGCCCTGGCCGAATCGCTGTACGCGCGCGTGGACTGGCGCTGGGCGCAGGTGCGCCCGCCGATGATCGTGCACGGCTGGGATCCGGAGAGCGGCTTCCTGCCTTACGACTGGCGCGGCATGAACGAGTCCATGCTGGTGCCCATCCTGGCGCTGGCCTCGCCCACCTACCCGCTGGGGCCGGAGGTCTGGTCCGACTGGGTGCGCGGCTGCCGCTGGGGCACCTTCCAGGGCATCGAGCACGTGGGGTTCGCGCCGCTCTTCGGCCACCAGTACTCGCAGGTCTGGCTCGACCTGCGCGGGCTCCAGGACAGCCTGATGCGCGCTCACGGCATCGACTGGTTCGAGAACTCGCGGCGCGCCACGCTCGCGCAGCGGGCCTACGCCGTCGCGAACCCGGGCGGCTTCAAGGGCTACGGCGAACGTCTCTGGGGGCTCACCGCGTGCGACGGACCGGTGAACGATTCCGTCATGGTGGGCGGGCGCCGGCTGGGGTTCAGCACCTATGCGGCGCGCGGGGCGTCCTTCCAGGAGATCGTCGACGACGGCACGATCTCGCCGGCGGCCGCCGGCGGCTCGATCGTCTTCGCGCCGGAGGTGGTGGTCCCCGTGCTGGTGGCGATGCGCGAGACCTACGGCGACCAGGTGTTCGGGCCCTACGGTTTCGTGGACGCGCTCAACCCGACGCTCGACGTCCCGACCAGGGTCCAGCACGGGCGCGTGGTCCCGGGCGTGGGCTGGTTCGACGTGGACCGCCTGGGCATCGACCAGGGGCCGATCCTCGCCATGATCGAGAACCACCGCAGCGGGCTGGTCTGGAGGACGCTGCGGAGGAACCCGCACATCGTGCGCGGCCTGCGCGCCGCGGGGTTCACGGGCGGATGGCTGGACTCGACCCGGGTGAGGTGATGCGAATGCTCACCTGCTTCGGTCGCAGGGCCCGAGGCTGGCACGACGGCCTGGCGTTGGTGCCTGACCGGGGGGCCCGAGGCTGGTCCACGGGCCTCACGCGAGCGCTCGCCGGCGCCATCCTGGCGCCGGTTCGCTCTCCCGCGCTGATCCCGGCTCCGCCATCCCTGGCTTTGCCGGGGCGCGGACGTCGCGTGAGGCCCGCGGACCAGCCTCGGGCCTGTGTGCGACGACCCGCGTGTCTGCTAGCGCTGCTCCTCGGGCTCGCCCTCGCCGGCTGCCGCGGCGCGGGGGACGGGCGCACGACGATCCGCTTCTGGGCCATGGGGCGCGAGGGCGAGGTCGTGCAGGAACTGGTGCGCGATTTCGAGCGCGAGAACCCCGCGATCCACGTGGTGGTCCAGCAGATCCCCTGGGGCGCGGCGCACGAGAAGCTGCTCACCGCGCACGTGGGGCGCTCCACGCCCGACGTGGCACAGCTCGGTAACACGTGGATCGCCGAGTTCACCGCCCTGCGCGCGATCGAGCCGCTCGACCGCCGGATCGCCGCATCGTCCGTCGTCCGCCCGGACTGCTTCTTCAAGGGGATCTGGGACACGAACGTCATGGATGGCGTGGCGTACGGCATCCCGTGGTACGTGGACACGCGCGTGCTCTTCTACCGGCGCGACCTGCTCGCGCGGGCGGGCTACGACTCCATGCCCGGTTCCTGGGACGAGTGGCGCCGCGCGATGGAGGCGGTCCAGCGCGTGGCGGGGAAGGGCCGCTTCGCCATCTTCCTGCCGACCAACGAATACACGCCGTGGATCGTGTTCGGGATGCAGGCGGGCTCGCCGCTGCTGAAGGAAGGCGACACGCGCGGGGCCTTCGGCGAGCCGGCCTACCGGCGCGCGGCGGCGTTCTATCTCGACCTCTTCCGGCGGGGCCTGGCCCCGGCCGTGCAGGGGGCCTCGATCGCGAACCGGTACCAGGAGTTCGAGCGCGGCACGATCAACATGTACATCAGCGGACCGTGGGACGTGGGCGAGTTCCGGCGCCGGATCGCCCCCGCGCTGCAGTCCTCGTGGGCCACCGCACCGCTCCCCGGCCCCGATGGCCCCGCCACGGGTGTATCGACCGCGGGCGGCTCGAGCCTGGTGCTGTTCCGCGCCTCGCGGCACCCGGATGAGGCGTGGCGGCTGGTCGAGTTCCTGTCGCGGCCCGAGCAGCAACTGCGCTTCTGGCGGCTGACCGGCGACCTGCCGGCGCGGGTCGAAGCCTGGCGCGACACGGCCCTCACGAACGACCCGAACGTGCGCACGTTCGGCCGGCAGCTCGAGCGCGTGGTGTCCACGCCCAGGATCCCGGAGTGGGAACAGATCTCGCTGCGGCTGCAGGACAAGGTCGAGGCCATGGTGCTCGGCCACGCGCCGGCCGACTCCGCGCTCGCCGCGCTCGACCGTGACGTGGACCGCATCCTCGAGAAGCGCCGCTGGCTGGTGGAGCGCGCGCGCCGGCGCGCCGCAGGCGCGCGATGAGGGGCGTGGTCGAGTCCCGCCAGAACCGCGCCGGCTGGGCGTTCGTCGCCCCGGCCCTGGCGCTCATCGGGCTCTTCTTCTTCGTGCCGGTGCTGGCCGGCCTGTTCCTCTCCTTCACCGATTTCGACATCTACGCCATCGGCCGGCCGGACACCGCGCGCTTCATGGGCCTGGAGAACTACCGCCAGGTGCTCTCGAATCCGCTCTTCTGGCAGGCGCTCGGCAACACATTCCTCTTCGTGATCGTCGGCGGGCCGCTCTCCGTGCTCACCTCGCTCGTGGCGGCGCTGCTGGTCAGCGCGAAGCGCGTGCGCTATCCGGGGCTCTTCCGTTCGATCTTCTTCATGCCGGTGGTGACCACGCTGGTGGCCGTGGCGATCGTCTGGCGCTACCTCTACCACCCGCAGTACGGTCTGCTGAACTGGGCGCTGGGCGCGGTCGGGATCCACCCGGTGGACTGGCTCGGGGACCCGCACTGGGCGATGTTCGCCATCATCCTGATGGCGGTGTGGAAGAACTTCGGCTACAATATGCTCATCTTCATCGCGGGTCTGCAGAGCATCCCCGAGGACCTCTACGAGGCGGCGCACCTCGACGGCGCAGGCGGCTGGGCCCGGTTCCGCCACGTCACGCTGCCGAGCCTGGCGCCGACCTTCCTGTTCGTGGGCGTCATGACCATGCTCGGGAACTTCCAGCTCTTCGCCGAGCCCTACGTCATGACCCAGGGCGGCCCGCTCAAGGCCACCACCACCGTAGTGCTCCTGATGTACGAGGAGGGCTTCCGCTGGTGGCGCATGGGAATGGCGGCTTCGCTCGCCTTCGTGCTGTTCGTGATCATGTTGCTGGGCACGCTGATCCAGATGCGGCTGCAGGGGGAGCGCCGATGAGGCGCAGGGCCCTGCTCTCCACGCTCGTCCTGCACGCCGCGCTCGTGCTCGGGGCGCTCGTCACCCTCACGCCCCTGCTGTGGATGGTCTCGGCCTCGTTCATGTCGCCCGGCGAGTCGAACAGCTTCCCGCCCCGGCTCCTGCCCCGGATCCCGACGCTGCAGAACTACGTGGACCTGTTCACGCGCCTGAACCTGGCGCGCTACCTGCTGAACAGCACCGTGGTCGCGGTCTCGGCGACGCTCATCTCGCTCGTCATCAACTCGATGGCGGGCTACGCCTTCGCCAAGCTGCGCTTCGTGGGGCGCGAGCGCGTCTTCCACGTCCTGCTCGCCGCCCTCGTCATCCCGGGGCAGGTGGGCATGCTGCCGCTCTTCCTGCTGCTGAAGTCGATGGGCCTGGTGAACACCATGGCCGGCGTGGTCGTCCCGTTCATGGCGGGCATCTTCGGCATCTTCATGATCCGCCAGTACGCGATGAGCATCCCCGATGACCTGCTGGACGCGGCGCGCGTGGACGGCGCGGACGAGTACCGGATCTTCTGGAACATCGTGATCCCCGTCATCCAGCCCATCCTGGTGACGCTCGCGGTCTTCACCTTCCTCTCCGCGTGGAACGACTTCATGTGGCCCCTGATCGTGCTGAGCGACGACGCGAAGTACACGCTGCCGGTGGCGCTCGCGAGCCTCTCGGGGGAACACGTGCAGGACACCGGCCTGATGATGGCGGGCTCGGTGCTCACGGTGCTGCCGGTCGTGGTGCTCTTCATCGTGCTCCAGCGCGCCTACATCCGCGGCGTGATGATGGGGAGCGTGAAGGGATGAGGGGCCGGCTGCGGGTGGCGCTGCTCGCCGTGCTGACGGTCGCGTGCGTCGCGCCCGCGCGGTCCGCACCCGCCCCGCCAGCGCCGGTCTCCGCCCCGGCCGCGGCGGCCACGGTGGTCACGGCGGTGCCGCCGGGCGCCACGGCGCCCTCCGCCGAGCTCGTGGATGGCTTCGACGACGACGCCGCGTGGACGGCGCAGCCTTCCGACGGCGTCGAGCTGAAGCTCTCCGGCGAAACGGCCCGCGCGGACTCCGCCGCTCCCGGGGGCGGCCGCTCGCTGCGGGTGGACTTCCGCTTCGTCAAGGGCGGCGGCTACGCCGTGCTCCACCGCAGACTCGACCTCGTCCTGCCGGAGAACTACCGTTTCACGTTCCGCGTGCGCGGCGACTGCCCGCCCGAGAACCTCGAGTTCAAGCTCATCGACTCGACCGGGGCGAACGTCTGGTGGCACAACCAGCGTGACTTCCGCTTCCCGCGGGACTGGGAGACGGTCACGATCCGCCGGCGCCAGATCTCCTTCGCCTGGGGGCCGGCCGGAGGCGGCGAGTTGCGCCGCGCAGCCGCCATCGAATTCGCCATCACCGCGGGCAGCGGGGGCAGCGGCACCGTGTGGCTCGACGACCTCGTGATGACGCCGCTGCCGCCCTCGAGCGCCACGCCGCCGCCCGTGGTGGCCACGGCCTCGTCCGTCCGCCCCGGCTGCGCGGCGCAAGGCGCCGTGGACGGCGCGGCGCGGACCGCGTGGATCAGCGCGGTGGCGGACGGCGCTCCGTGGCTCGAGTTGGACCTGGGCGGATTGCGGGAGTTCGGCGGGCTGGTCGTGGACCGCGCGAAGGAGTGGCGCGCGTCGGGCTACCTCGCCGAGGTCTCCGACGACCGTGCGGCCTGGCGCGTGCTGCGGACCGTGGGGGCCGTGCGGCGCGGGCGCGATCACCTCGACCTGCCCGAGACCGAGGCTCGCTACCTCCGTCTGCGCGCGCTCGGGGAGGGCGCGATGGCCGTGAGCGAGGTGCGGGTGATGCCGCTCGAGTGGGCGGCCACGCCCGCAGCCTTCTTCCGCGCCGTCGCGGCCGACGCTCCGCGCGGCACCTATCCCCGTGCGATCACGGGCGAGCAGTCCTTCTGGACCGTGGTGGGGGCGGACGGTGACCGGCGGGAGGGACTCCTCGGCCAGGACGGGATGCTGGAGACCGGACAGGGCGCGTACTCGATCGAGCCGTTCCTCTTCAGCCGGGGGAAGCTGGTCGGCTGGGCCGACGTGAAGCCGGAGGCCGCGCTCGAGGAGGGCTCGCTGCCCATCCCCTCGGTGCGCTGGCAGCGCGACGACCTGGAATTGACCGTCACCGCGTTCGCCGACGGCGGAGCGGGCGCCTCGTCGCTGGTCGCGCGATACCGGGTGCGGAACCTGGGCACGGGGCCCGTGAGCGCCACGTTGTACCTGGCGCTGCGGCCCTTCCAGGTGAATCCGCCGGCGCAGTTCCTGGGGCTCCCAGGCGGGGTCGCGCCGTTGCGCTCGATCTTCGCCGACGGCCAGGTGATCCGCGTGAACGGGGACCGTGGCGTGGTCTGCCTCACCGCGCCCGACGGCTTCGGCGCGATCGGTTCCGCCGAGGGCGATGTCGTCGCCGACTACCTGCGCGAGGACCGCCTGCCACCGCGCACGCATGCCACCGACCTGCTCGAGCGGGCCTCGGGCGCGCTCGCCTGGCGGCTGGAGCTGGCGGCCGGGGCCGAGGACGAGGTGGACCTCGTCATCCCGCTGCACGACCGGCCCGCGGCCCCGCCCGAGCGCACCGACGGCGCCTGGCGCGCCGAGGTCGAGGCCCGGCTCGCTGCCTGCCGCGAGGCCTGGCGCACGCGCGCGGACCGCATGAGCCTGCGGCTCCCCGGGGCCGCGGCCGACATCGCCCGGGCACTCGAGGCCCAGCTCGGCTGGATCCTCGTGAACCGCGACAGCGCCGGCATCCAGCCGGGCTCGCGCTCCTACTCGCGTTCGTGGATCCGCGATGGCGCGCTGACCTCCGCGGCCCTGCTGCGTCTCGGCCAGCCGGAGCCGGTGAAGGAGTTCATCGAGTGGTTCGAGCCCTATCAGTATGCCGATGGCAAGGTGCCCTGCTGCGTGGACACGCGCGGCTCGGACCCGGTGCCCGAGCACGATTCGGGCGGCGAGTTCATCTACCTGGTGGCCGAGTACTTCCGCCACACCGGAG
This sequence comes from Candidatus Eiseniibacteriota bacterium, assembly GCA_025357055.1. Classification (GTDB taxonomy): domain Bacteria; phylum Eisenbacteria; class RBG-16-71-46; order RBG-16-71-46; family RBG-16-71-46; genus JANXPZ01. Next base: position 20,552 of record JANXPZ010000187.1, read on the forward strand.
ACCGCGCGCTGATCGAGCGGCAGTGGCCCGCGGTGGCGGCGGCCGCGGCGTACCTGGACTCGCTGCGGCAGCTGCGGCGCACTTCCGAGTGGCGCGCGCCGGGGAAGGAGGAGTTCTTCGGGCTGTTGCCGCCTTCGATCAGCCACGAGGGCTACTCGGCGAAGCCCATGCACTCCTACTGGGACGACCTCTTCGCCCTGCGCGGCTTCAAGGACGCCGCATTCCTGGCCGGGGTGCTCGGGCGCGAGGCCGACGCGCTGCGCCTCGCCGCCGTGCGGGACGAGTTCCAGAGGGAGCTGGTGGCTTCGGTCGGGGCCACGATGCGGAGGCACCGCATCGACTACCTCCCCGGCTGTGCCGACCTCGGCGACTTCGACGCCACCTCCACCACCATCGCGCTGGACCCCGTGCAGGCGGCGGACGTCCTGCCGCGCGCGGCGCTCGAGCGCACGTTCGAGCGCTACTGGGAGTTCTTCCGCGAGCGTCGCGACGGCGTGAAGTCCTGGGAGGCCTTCACGCCCTACGAGATGCGCACCATCGGCGCCTTCGCGCGGCTGGGCTGGCGCGAGCGGGCCGACAGCCTGCTCACCTTCTTCCTGCGCTACCGCCGCCCGCCCGGCTGGCAGCAGTGGGCCGAGGTGGCCTGGCACGACGAACAGACCCCGCACTTCATCGGCGACCTGCCTCACACCTGGGTGGGCTCGGACTTCGTGCGCTCGGTGCTGGATCTGTTCGCCTACGAGGACGAGTCGGACAGCACGCTGGTGATCGCGGCGGGCGTGCCGCTCGCCTGGGTCACGGAATCGCCCGGCCTGGCGTTGCGGGGGCTCTCGACCTCCTTCGGGCCGCTGAGCTACACCCTGCGCGGGCGCGGCCGGGGGATCGAGGCACGCATCGAGGCGGGCCTGCGCGTGCCCCCCGGTGGTATCGTGCTGCGCCCCCCGGGGAGCTTCGGAAGTGCCCGGGTGAACGGCTCGCCCGTCGCGGTCGGTCCCGCGGGCGAGGTGGTGCTGCGTGACCTGCCGGCCACGGTGGTGCTCAGGCCCTGAGCGCAGCCGCAGTCGCAGGACGAAGAGGAGGCCGCCGATGACCCGTGAACTGCGCCGCCGCATCGCCGTCACGCTGGGGCTCGTCGTGGCTGCCGAGGCCCTGCGTTGGATCCCGGTCCCGGGCGTGAATGCGGGGGTGCTCCTCGGGCTCGTCGCGGTCACGCCGGGCGCGCAAGTCTTCGACGGGCTCGCCGGGCGCGCTTCCATTGGCACGCTTGGGGTCGGCCCCTACGTCTCCGCTTCGATCCTGGCGGTGCTGGTCTTCCTGGCGCGGCGCCGCGACGCGCCGGGGGAGGCCACAGGCTATCCATTCGAGGCGCACGCGATGTGGATCGCACTGCCCATCGCGCTGGTCCAGGGGTTCGCCTGGGCGGTCTTCCTGCAGAATCTGGGTCCTGCCGGCGGCCAGCCCATCGTCCCGTCGCCGGGGCCCGCGTTCCTCGCGACCGCCGCGCTGACCATCGCCGCCGGGGCGATGCTGACGGTGGCCCTGGCGCGGCTCATCTCGCGCCACGGCGTGGGCAACGGGCTCTGCGTGCTGCTGGCGGCGCAGTTGGCCCGGAGCCAGTCGGACGGACTCGCCGCGGACTGGCTCGGAGGCGGGGGCGGACTGCGGCAGAACGCCCCTGCGCTCGCGTTGCTGCTGGCGGTGTTCATGCTGCTGGCCGTCCTGTGGCTTTCGTCACGCTGGACGGCCACGGAGTCGCGCCCGGTGAAGGGTCCGGGGGCCCTGGAGCCGTGGTGGCTGCGCGCGAACGTCGCTGGCATCGCGGGGCTCTCGCTCGCGATGTCGATCCTGACGGTGCCGGTGGTCCTGGCGAGCTACCTGCCCCCGGGGCAGGCAGCTCCGGGCTGGACGTCGGCGTTGGACCTCGCCCGACCGGCCGGGGCCATCTCCTTCGTCGTCCTGTCCGTCCTGGCCACGTGGCTGTTCACGGCCTGGGCGCTCGACCCGGACCGGCTGGTTCGCGCGCTCCCGGCGACCGGTGACGGCGACCCGGAGGCAAGCTTCGACGAACGTCGCTTTGAACGCAGGGCGCTCGCGGCGACCTTCTGGTTCGCGGTTGGCGCTCCCGTCGCCGTCGTGCTGTTCGGGTTGGCCACCCGCAGGTTGGGGGCCCCCAGTCTCTCGGCAGTCGCGCTTGCGGTGCTGGTGGCGGTGATCCTGGATACCATCCACCAGTTCCGTGCCCACACTGAGCTGGCGCGGGCCCTGGGCGCGCCCGCGGGCGGGGGGAACTGCGGGGACTGCGGGGGGCTGCTGGCCGGCGACGAGGCCTTCTGCCCGGCCTGTGGCGCGGCCTTCGAAGCTGCGCCCGCCTGCGCGTCCCACCCCGGCGAGCCGGCGCTCGCGCGCTGCGTGGTCTGTGCGAGGCCGCTCTGCGGCGAGTGCGCGCTCGAGCGCGAGGGCCGCTCGGCGTGCGGGGAGCACCCCGGGGTCGCGTTCGTCGAGGGCTGGGCGGTGGCCGCGGTCGCGGAGACCCCGGTCGAGGCCGAGGGCCTGCGGCGGCGGCTCGCGACGGCGGGAGTGGAGGGCAGGGTGCTGGCCGGCACCTGCACGGCGCTGCAGGGCACGCTCGGGCTCTACGACCTGACTCCGGTGATCCCGCTGCTGGCGCACGCCTCGTGCGGCGGCGGGTCGGTGCGCGTGCTGGTGCGCCCCGGTGAATATGGCCGGGTCGCGGAGCTGCTCGCCGCCCCGGCGGACTGAGGCCGAAGCGGCGAACCGGACGGGATCAGCGCCCGGCGGTGCGGGGGCCGGTCCCTCGCGCCAGCCGCACCTCGACCGTGTGCTCCCTGCCGTCCCGGAACGCGGGGACGAGGTCCGAGCGCTGCGTCTTTCCGTCGACGCGCATCTCCCGCTCCGCCGCGCCGGTGCGGACCGTGATGCGGTACACGCAACCGCGGAACGTGCGCTTCATGGTGAAGCCCTTCCAGTGCGGTGGCAGGCAGGGGCGCACGAGCAGGCCCTCGTAGGTCGGACGCACACCCAGCAGCCATTCGGTGCTGACGCGGAACATCCAGGCGGAGGAGCCGGTGTACCAGGTCCAGCCGCCGCGTCCATAGTTGGGCGAATCGGGACCGTCCACGTTGCCGGGCGTGACATAGGGCTCGACCTTGTAGAAGTCGGGCTTCATCCCGCGCAGGACCGGGCAGAAGGAGCGGTAGAGCTTCCAGGCCGCCTCGCCGCGGCCGAGCAGGCACTCGGCCTGGAGGGCCCACATCCCGGCGTGGGTGTAGAGCCCGCCGTTCTCCCGCGAGCCGGACGCGTAGCGCGTGAGGTAGCCGATCTCCGCGTCGGGCTCGCGATAGGCGGGCGCCAGCAGGAGCGGCCCGTAGTCGCGGTAGAGGTGGCGCTCCATGGCCTTCAGCATCCGCGGCAAGCGCCGCGGCGGAACGACATCGCTCAGGATGGCCCAGGTCTGCGCGTTCAGGAAGATCCTGCCGTCGCGGCACTTCTTCGAGCCGATGACCTCGCCGCTGTCCTTGGTCGCCCGCACGTACCAGTCGCCGTCCCAGAAGTGCCGGTTGACCGCGGCACGCATCTTCGCCGCCTCGCGCCGGTACTTCGTGATGGTCTTCGCGTCGGGCCGGGGCCGCTGCTCCTCGAGTTCCGCCCAGTCCTCGAGGATCCCGACCAGGAAGTGCGCGAGCCAGACGCTCTCGGACTTGAGCTTCAGGCCGATGGCGGAGAGCCCGTCGTTCCAGTCGCCGGCGCCCATGAGCGGCACGCCGCGCGGGGAGAGGCGCGTCCAGAACGTGTCGATGGCGCGCCGGCAGTGTTCGTAGAGCGTGCCCCGCTCGCGCGACGGCCTGCCGTTCGGGGCGAGGTAGGGGACGCGCTCGTCGAGCAGGGCGTAGTCCGCGGTCTCGCGCAGGTAATGGAGGACCACGAACGGGAGCCACAGCAGGTCGTCGTTGTACTTCTTCTTCGCGCCCTCCTCGGTGAGCGGGTGCCACCAGTGCCAGGTCGTGCCGTCCTGGAACTGGTGCCCGGCACTCAGGAGGATCTGCTGCCTGGTCCGCTGCGGGTCGAGCGGCAGGAAGACGAGGCTGTCCTGCAGCTGGTCGCGGAACCCGTACGCGCCGCCCGGCTGGAAATAGCCGCTCCGGCCCCAGAGGCGGCTGGACATGGTCTGGTACTTGAGCCAGACGTTGGTGAGCAGGTCGAAGGCCGGATCCGGCGTCTTCACCTCGAGCGGGGCGAGCAGTGTCGCCCAGTGCCGCTCCATGCGTTTCCAGGCGGCCTCGACCGCGCGCGGTTGGAGATACTTGCGCGCCAGGCGCAGGGCCGCCGCGCGGTCATCGGCCAGGCCGAGAGTGAAGACGACTTCCTTCGTCCCGCCCGGCTCGATCTTCACCGTGACCTGCAGCGAGCCGATCGCGTCCTGTCCCGTGCCGGTGGTGTTCGAGAGACGCGGCCGCCCGAGGGCCGCAGGGCGAGCGAGCGAGCCGTACTGGCCGACGAACCGCTCCTTGTCGCTCTCGTGCGCGATCGGCTTCACGCTCGAGGCGTGGAAGGCCACGTGCGGCCACTCCGTGTTCCAGGGCTGGCCGCGGCCGTGCTCGGCGATGGTGTTCAGGCGCTTGGTGGCCACGAGCGCGTGGGCGGCCGCGGCGTAGCCCAGTTCGATGAAGAGCTTGTGGAACTCGCGGTGGGTGTCGGGCGCGGGGCCCAGGTTCCACTCGAGGTAGGTGAAGAGGTCGAGCTGCCGCGCGCGACGGGAGCGGTTCGTGAGCCTCACGCGCCAGATCTCGAGCGATTCGCCCGGCGGCACGAAGATCGTGGTCTCGCTCTCGATGCCGTCGTGGACCGCGATGATGGTGGTGTAGCCGATGCCGTGGCGGCACTCGTAACGGGAGACCTTCGCCTTCACCGGCTGCCAGCCGAGCGACCAGTGGCGGCCCGAGCCCCGGTCCCGGCAGTAGATCCACTTGCCCCACTCGTCGCGGACCAGGTCCTGCTCCCAGCGCGTGAGGCGGTTGAACGTGGCGTGTGTCATCCACGAATAGCCCGAGCCGGCCTGCGACACGATCGTGCCGTAATCGCCCGGGCAGATGACGTTCACCCAGGGCCGCGGCGTGTCGGGGCGCGTGATCACGTACTCGCGTCCGTCGGCGCTGAAGTGCCCGTACTTCGTCTGGAACCGCTTCGTCATCCGGGTCCGCTCCGATGGTCTGCGGGGAAGGCCGTGGGGCTGCCTGGGGCGACTTCGATGCGGCCTGGAAGATACCGAAGCCCGCGTGCTTGCGCACGCGGGCTTCGGGTCCACGGAAGACTTCCGAGGGAGGCTCTGCCGGTGACTACCGGTACATGCTCTTCAGCTGGCCCCAGGTCGAACGGGTCGCCGGCGTGGCCGACGGTCCTTCGAAGTTGATGTTCTTCCACTCCCCCGTGAAGTTGAACAGGGCGCCGCCACTGCCGTTCGGCTCCTGGAGGAACCCGCCGGCCTGCGCCGGATACAGGGCACCGTACTCGCCATGGCCCTCGGCCGGGTTGCCCTGGTCGAAGGGAAGGACGGGGCTGTAGTAGCCAACGCCCTGATAGTAGATCCGGTAGCTGATCGTGGCCGGGGCTTCCAGGGTCAGGAGGTTCGGCGTGTAGACGATCTCCATCCAGATGTCCGTGCCGGGGGTGTAGGTCACGCCCCAGCCCGAGGTGAAGCTGTAGAACGGCAGCCGTCCGCCGAAGCAGGCGATCTCGCCGTTGCCGCCGATGCGCACCATGAACCTGCCGTCAGCCTGCAGCGACCACCAGGGGGAGAGCCGGAGCCCGCCCTCGCCGACGCCGGCGCCGGAGAGGTTGCCGTTGAAGACGCACGAGAACTTGTAGTGGCTGCAGTTCTCGAACACGGCCGGGGTGACGCCGTCCTCCGAGAGGGCCCAGGTGTGCAGATTGGTCCAGCCCACGCATTCCACGTCCGTGTCGTTGATCGAGACCAGGGCCGGGTAGTTGTTGACGGTGGTGAGGGTGGAGGCGGGGCAATCGTTCCATACGCGAGGCATGATGACCGCGCTGTTGGCGGCGGGGGTGTTGACGGGCAGCGCGCAATTGATGCCGTCCGCTGCGATCGCGAGGGTGCTCGCGACCAGGCCCAGTGCCACGACTGCCGCGAACGCCAGACTGGAGTAGCTGTTCCGCTTCATGGGTGTGGATCCTCCTTACAACGGGTGCGGGTACGGGGTGTGCGGATCCGATGATCGACAACGGCCTGTTGACTCGCAGAAGCATGACACGCTGGCTGTCCGTAGGGAAGAGGCCCCCGTGCATTCGCACGCGATCTCACGGAACCAGCGCTTCTGCGGCGCCTGAATCGAGGCGCTGGTCCCGCGACGGCACACCCGGTCTTCCATCGGGCTGAGCAGCTGTCCTGTCTGCATGTAAACGTTTACACAACGGTCATGCGCGTGTCAACGACAATCGCTTCTCGTCAGGAACGGGTGGCGCCCCGAACGGGCGGCGCTCCCATCCGGGCGCGCAGGTCCGTGGCCGGGGAAGCCAGCGAAGCGGCCGTGCCGTCGCCCTGTGCCGATCCCATAACCTCATGGGCGCCAGAGGATAATGGGCAGAATCGGCTCCGGGAGCTTGGGATGCAGGTCAGGGCGATGTAGTCTGCCGGGCCACTGGATCCGAATCTGCTCCTGGCGGAGGGGGGTTCGTGGGGTGGGCCGTTCGGCCTGCGGGGCCACCGTGGCGCCGCCCCGGGACCGGCTGCAGAGGGAGTCCTCAGACGTGATCAGCTGCGCTCGGGGCCAGTTCCTGCTGGATGGAAAGCCGTTCTTCATCTACTCGGGCGAGATCCACTACTTCCGGCTCCGGCCGCAGGAGTGGCCCGTTCACCTGCGTGCCGCGCGCAGCGCGGGACTGAACACGGTGAGCTCCTACATCCCGTGGATCTGGCACGAGGCGACGGAGGGGCGCTTCGATTTCACGGGCCGGACCCATCCGCAGCGCGATCTTGCCCGCTATCTCGACCTGGTCGCCGGGCACGGGCTGCGCTTCATCGCGCGCGTGGGGCCGGTCTCGAACGCCGAGCTGGTCAACGAGGGCGTGCCCTCCTGGCTCATCCGCGAGCACCCCGAGGTCTTCGTGCGCGGACGCGAGATCACGAACCTGCCCCACAACACTCTGCTCGCCTATCACGCCCCGGTCTTCCAGGAGTACGTCGGCCGCTGGTATGACGCGGTGCTGCCGGTGGTGGCCCGCAGCGCGCATCCCCGCGGGCCCACCATCCTGGTCCAGCTCGACAACGAGATCGGCATGGTGCACTGGCTGCAGAAGGCGGCCGACTACGGCAGCGGGACCGAGCGCATGTATCGCGAGTTCCTGCGCGAGCGCCACGGGGACGATCTCGCGCGGCTCAATGCCGCGCACGGCAGCGCCTGGGGCGCCTTCGAGGAGATCGTCCAGCCCGCCTCGGGCGATGACCGGCAGGACCCGCGGCTGCTGCGGGACTGGATGGCGTTCTATCAGAGCTACTACGCCGACTACTTCGGGACGCTCCACGCGCGCTACGCGGCGCACGGGCTCACCCTGCCGGTGATGGCGAACATCCCCCAGTTCTACGACTTCGACGTGCGCGGCCGCGGCGTGTTCGCCCCCATGACCTCGATGATGTTCCGCGACTTCCCCGCGCGCGTGCCGGGCGTGATGTTCGGGGGCGCCTACCAGATGCGCCGCCTCGATCACGAGAACTTCCACGACATCGCCATCACCACCGAGGTGCTGCGCATGATCGGCGGCGCGGACGTGCCGGCGATGTGCGCCGAGTTGCAGAGCGGCATCATGCGCGACCGCCCGCGCCTCTACGCGCAGGACGTGGAGCTCAACCTCAAGACCTCGACCGCCCACGGGCTGGACGCGCTGAACGCCTACATGTTCTCGGGCGGGCGCAACGAGGAGGGCATGGGCGCCTTCGGCGCCTACCACGAGTGGCAGGCCGCGGTCGCGCCCGCTGGCCGCCGGCGCCCGCACTACGCGGCCCTGCGCGACTTCGGCCGCCAGGTGCGCGCCTTCGGGCCGCTGCTCGCCGCCACGCGCAAGCGCGCGGACGTGACGCTGGGCTTCTACGCCCCGTACTGGTCGACCGAGTACCTCACCGGCCCCGCCATCGAGACCTGGGAGTGGAAGAAGCAGCAGTTGTTCTACGACGGTCTGGCCCGGCTGCTGCAGCTCGCGCACCTGAACACGTCGTTCCTCGACCTCGAGCGGGCGACGCTCGAAGAGTTGAAGCGCCTGCCCGCGCTGGTGGTGTTCACGCTCGACTCCATGGATGCCGCGACCCAGCAGAAGCTGGTCGACTACGTGCGCGCCGGCGGCAGGTTGCTGCTGAACCCCGAGCTTCCCCTGCGGGGCGCGGGCCGCGAAGCCTGCACCCTCCTGGCGGATTTCCTCGGCGCGAAGGTGGGCGGCACGCTCGCCGGGAACGTCCGCTACCGCGTGGACGGGCGCGAGGCGCTCGCCCAGGGCGAGCTCACCTGGTTCGAGGCGCCGGGGGCGGAGGTCATCGCCGAGACCCTGGATGGGAAGCCCTGCGGGCTGGATCTCCGCCCGGGAGGCGGGCAGGTGCTCCTGCTCGGCTTCGGCCTGAACCACATGTTCGACTACCAGGTCGCCCTGGTGCGCGATCTCGCGGCCCGGCTCGGGGTCCGCCCCTCGATCGAGACCGATCCCGACCTGCAGGTCTGCCTGCGCGAGAACGGGAGCTACGGCTTCCTCTTCGTCGCCAACTTCCACGACGAGCCGCACTCCGGTCGCATCCGCATGGTGCTCCCGGGCGAGAAGCGGGTGAGCGTCTTCCCGTCGCGTGGCCGCATGGTGCTGGGGAATCGCCGCGGCTACGTGCTGCCGTTGAACCTGCCGCTGCCGGGCGGGGACGTCCTGCGCTACTCGACGGCCGAGGTGCTCGACGTGCAGGCCCGAGGCGGCGGGAAGCGCCTGGTCGTGACCGGCGCGCCCGGCGCCGCAGGCGAGGTGGAGCTGGTCACCGCGGCGCGGCGCGCCTCGCTCGATGGCCGCCGGGTCGAGGCCCTGCGCACGGGACGCCGGCTGCGCGTGCGCTTCACCGCGAGCGGGAAGCCGCAGACGCTGCTCGTGCGCTGACCCCGGGTCGGGGGGGCGCCTCCGGCTCCGCGTCCATGCCGGCAGGCCGCCGCGTCCGCGCTCCTACGGCGCCGCGCTGGTGTGGTCGTGGACCACGCGCCAGCCCGCGTCGGGGAACCAGCGCAGCCAGAGCGTGAAGAGCCCGCGCGGCTCGCCGTCCTTCAGCTTGAGGCTCCAGCCGCCGCGCACCAGCGCCTGGCCCCGCGCCGGCAGCGTCACATCGTGCAGGTCGAAGACCAGCGTGCCCATCTCGCGACCTTCGGACTGGTAGCGCTTCCGGTAGCGGTCGAGGGTCGTCTGCCAGCCGTGGGAGACGTTCCCCCCCGAGTAGAAGGTGAGCGAGTCCGACCTCCAGTAGGCCTTCATGAAGCCTTCGAGGTCGCCGTGGTTCCAGGCGCTCACCTGCGCATCGAGCAACCGCCGCACGGCCGCGGGGTCCTGGTCCTCGGGGATCACGCACAGCGTCGGGGTGAGGGGCGACGCCACCGGCGCCACCAGCGCGCGCAGCAGGGAATCCTCCGGGCTGGCGCTCCCGGCCGCCTGCAACGGCCCGGCGGTGGCCAGTACCAGGGTGGGCGTGATGCACGCGAGCAGGACCAGTCGCGATCGAGCGGTCATCGGTCATTCCTCCCTGGCACTGGCGATTCATGAAGCGCAGCCTTGCAGTACGACCTGGAGCACGGCTGCTGCGTCGCGCCCCCTCTCGCACTCCCGGCTGGCGCTTCATGAACAGCCGGGGTCAGTCCGTGAGGGTCGCGGGGAATGTGCGCCCGGCCCGGTCCCCTGGCAAACGCGAGCGTGGCCTTGACTCGCGCGGGAGCGGCGGGTTCTCATCCGGGCTGGTCTCGTCCCCGGAGAGGAATCCGCCATGCCCGTCCGACCGCAGAATCTCGCGAACCACGTCCGTTTCGTGCCCCTCTACCACCTGGTGCTGACGCTGCTGCTGCTGGCGAACCTCGTCCTCCGGATGCGCGCGATGCTCCTGGGCTTCACCGAGCTGCGCCTGGCGGGACTGTGCGTCGCGCTGGCGCTCCTCCTCCTCTTCTTCTACGCGCGCCAGTTCGCGATCACCGTGCAGGACCGCGTCATCCGCCTCGAGATGCGCCTGCGCATGGAGCGCCTGCTGCCAGCCGACCTGGCGGCCCGCTTCGGCGAGTTCGAGCCGCAGCAGCTCGTGGCCCTGCGCTTCGCGGGCGATGGCGAGCTCGCCGATCTGGCGCGACGGGTGCTGGCGGGTGAACTCCGGTCGAGCGCCTCGATCAAGCAGCAGATCAAGGACTGGCAGGCCGACTGGCTCCGGGCCTGACACACGCTCCCGCGGTCACCGTCCTCCTCCGGGACGCCAGCCCGGCGTCCCGCACGAAAGGTCCGACATGAACGCCCTCCCGCCGCTCGCCGCGTCCGCCACGCTCTTCGAGCCCCTCACGCTGCGTTCCGTGACGCTGCGCAATCGCATCGTGCTCGCGCCCATGGCGCAGTACTCCGCCGAGGACGGCATGGCGAACGACTGGCACTTCGTCCACTACGCCAGTCGCGCTGCGGGTGGTCTGGGCGCGGTGGTGGTCGAGGTGACGGCCGTTTCTCCGCAGGGGCGCATCTGCCCCGGGGAGCTGGGCCTGTGGCAGGACGGGCAGATCGCCCCGCTCGCGCGCCTCACCGCCCTGATCGCGGCGCAGGGCGCGGTGCCGGGCATCCAGATCGGACATGCGGGACGCAAGGCCTGCACGGCGCAGCCCTGGGAGGGCGGCGCCGCCGTGCCGCTCGACCGCGGTGGCTGGATCCCGCTCGGGCCCGGGACGGAGCCGTTCGGCCCCGCGTACCATGCACCCCGCGCCCTGACGCACGCGGAGCTCGAGGCGCTGCCCGGGGTCTTCGCCGCGGCGGCGCGGCGGGCGCACCGCGCGGGCTTCCGGCTGCTCGAGCTCCACGCCGCTCACGGCTACCTCATCCACCAGTTCCTCTCGCCGCTCGTGAACCGGCGCACCGACGGTCACGGGGGCGCATTCGAGAACCGCACGCGCCTGGCGCTGGAGGTCACGCGCGCGGTGCGCGCCGCGTGGCCCGCGGAGCTGCCGCTGTGGGTGCGTCTCTCGGTGACCGACTGGGCCGCGGGGGGTTGGGACGTCGAGGAGGCGGTGCGGCTCGCGGGCCTGCTGCGGGACGAGGGCGTGGACCTGGTGGACTCCTCGAGCGGCGGGGTCGTGGCGCACCAGCGGGTCCCTGCGGCCCCCGGGTTCCAGGTGCCGTTCGCCGGGCGGATCCGGCGCGAGGCGGGGGTGCGCACCGGCGCGGTGGGACTCATCACGGAGCCCGCGCAGGCCGACGCCATCCTGCGCGCGGGGCAGGCGGATGTCGTGCTGCTCGGCCGCGTGATGCTGCGCGATCCCTACTGGCCGCTGCACGCCGCGCAGGTCCTGGGCGTCGAGGGGCCGTGGCCGGTGCAGTACCTGAGGGGAGCCCCCGGGACCGTGTGACCCGGGGGCGTCGCGCCCGTTGCGGGGTCCGCCGCAGGCGCGTAGGCTGTCGGCGCAGGGTCGCATCCCTGCTTCGGGTGGGCGTGGCCTGACGCGCGCATCGCCCCAACAGCCTGGACGACTCATGACCCGCTGCTGCGAACGCGATCGGACCGCGGCAGACCGCGCGCCGCTTCGCCATCCCGCAACGCGGTTCATGAAGTGTCCAGGCGGGCGAGGAGACGCGATGACCGATCGCGCTGGTGACGGATCCCGCGGCGGGGACGACCTCGCCGCGCAGCGCGCCTTCCTGCGCCAGGTCATCGACCTGAACCCCTCCTTCATCTTCGCCAAGGACCGCGCGGGCCGCTTCACGCTCGTGAACCAGGCCGTGGCGGACAACTACGGCACCACCGTGGAGGACCTGGTCGGGAGGACCGACGCCGACTTCAACGCCAGCCCCGAACAGGTCGAGCACTTCCGCCGCGACGACCTCGAGGTGATGGACACCCAGCGTGAGAAGGTCATCCCCGAGGAGGTCATCACCGACGCCACCGGCCGGCAGCGTTACCTGCACACCATCAAGCGGCCGATCGTGGGTCCGGATGGGGTGGCGAACCAGATCCTGGGCGTGGCCACCGACATCACGACGCGCAAGCGGCTGGAAGAGCAGCTCGCGCAGGCCCAGAAGATGGAAGCCGTCGGCCGCCTGGCGGGCGGCGTGGCCCACGACTTCAACAACCTGCTCACGGTCATCCTCGGTTCGGTCGAGTTGCTGCTCGACGGATTGGAGCCGGGGCATCCCGTCCAACCCAACGCCGAGGAGATCCGCAAGGCCGCCGAGCGCGCGGCGATGCTGACCCGGCAGCTGCTCGCCTTCAGCCGCAAGCAGGTCCTCCTGCCCGTCGTGCTGGATCTCAACCACGTCGTCCTGGACGGCACCCGCATGCTGCGCCACCTGATCAGCGAGGACATCGAGCTGCTCACCCTTCCCGATGCGCCCGGCGCGAGCGTGAAGGCCGACCCGACGCAGCTCACCCAGGTGATCCTCAACCTGGCGATCAACGCCCGCGACGCGATGCCCCACGGTGGCACCCTCACCATCCGCACCGCGAACACCTCGTTCGATGGGGCCTACGCCTTGACGCACCCCGGTGTCGTGCCGGGGGAGTACGTGACGATCGCGGTGAGCGACACCGGGCACGGGATCGCCCCCGAGGTGCTCCCGCACATCTTCGAGCCGTTCTTCACCACCAAGCCCCCCGGGCTCGGCACCGGGCTCGGCCTCGCGACCTCGTACGGGATCGTCGAGCAGAGCGGTGGCCATATCACGCTGGAGAGCGAGCCCGGCCGCGGCACGACCTTCTTCGTCCATCTGCCCCGGGAGGGGGACCCGGGCGGGGAGCCCGGTTCGCGTGCCGCCGGACCGCGCGGTGGCCAGGAGACCATCCTGCTCGTGGAGGACGAGGAGATGGTCCGCCTCGTCGCCTCGAGCCGGCTGCGGGCGAAGGGCTACCAGGTGCTCGAGGCCACGAACGGGCAGGAGGCCCTGGCCCTGGCCGCGGCCCACCAGGGTCCCATC
>JANXPZ010000217.1 GCA_025357055.1 Candidatus Eiseniibacteriota bacterium
CCGGAGCAGGCGAGCTCCGTGTCGGCGCCCCGCAGCACGCGGTACTGTTCGGGCGAAAGGATCCTGCGCCACTCGGCATCGCTCTTCACCACCTTCGCGGGATCCTCGTGCGAAGGCACGCCGAGGCTCCCCGCCTTCCCGGCCGGGTCGTCGTGCGAGGGCTCGCCGGCGTTGACGAACCTCAGCACCTCCTCGACGTGGCCGTTCACGTTCACCTTCGGCCAGACGCGCGCGATGCGCCCGTCCCGGCCGATCACGAAGGTCGTGCGCTGGATGCCCGTGTACGGGATGCCGTAGACGCTCTGCCTGCCGTAGACGCTGTAGAGCTTCGACACCTTCGCGTCCACGTCCGCCAGCAACGGGAAGGGGAGCCTCTCCTTCTCCCGGAAGTGCTGGTGCGACCCCAGGCCGTCGTTCGACACGCCGAGCACGACGACGCCCGCCTTCTGGAGGTCGGCCGAGCGATCACGGAAGTCGCAGGCCTCCTTCGTGCAGCCCGGCGTCTCGTCCTTCGGGTAGAAGTACAGCACGACGGTCTTGCCGCGGAGTTGCGAGAGCGTGACGTCCCTGCCCGTGGTCGAAGGGAGCGTGAAATCCGGCGCGACCTGGCCGGTGGTGGGCAGGGCTGACGTGGTGGACGTGGGCACAGGGGCCTCCTTGCGGTCCCCCGCCCGGGCGCGTGATGCGTCCGGCAGGGCCAGGATGAGTGCGACGAGGGCGGGGATGGCGAAGATGGCGAGGCGGGCGGGTCTCATGGGCGCGGGTCTCCTTCGGGCCTGAGACGGCGCGGGTCGCAGGGCGGCGCCGCACGCTTGGCTCGGCCACACAGGAGCAGATGCGCCGGATCCGGTCGCGGCGCACGTTGATTGCAGGTCCCTGACGAAGGGCGGGGGCTGCGGCTGCAGGGACCCGCGGCCCTCCGTCCCGTCCGCCTACCGGTTTGCGGCGAGCACCTTCTCCGTCCAGCTCTCGAGGGCGGGACGGATCTCCGTCAGGGGGGCGCCCTGCGCCGGCAGACGGCCGACGTAGTAGAGGTAGGTGACCCGGTTCTTCATCAGCAACACGGCCGTGCCGACGAGCGCCGCGCGCGGCCCGGTGAGTCCGTCTGCCGATTCGGGCATGCCGATCAGCGCGAAGCCGATGATGGCCTGCGCGTCGTCCCGCGTGACGGTGATGGGCACCTGTTCGCGCGGCAGGACCGTGACGTCCGCCCCGGCGGGATCGCTCACGCCCTCGCGCAGGCTCAGGGCCAGCGCCCGAATCTCGGGCCGGGCGGCCGCCCGGGCCCGTTCGTAGCGGAGCGGCATGAACTTGCGCATCTCCGCGAACAGGGCCAGCGAGCTCGCGTCCTCCGCCGGCAGGCTGCGCGCCATCTCGAACGAGGCGTGCAGGGCGCGCCGGGACGTGTCCTCGGGCGAGAAATGCGCGAGCATCTCGAGGTCCGAGGGCACGGCGATGCGGAAGGCCACGTCGGCGTCCGGATCGCGGCCGAGGTCCGAGACCATGCCGTCCGGCGCGGGCACGTGGAAGGTCCTGCGGCTGGCCGAAACGACGGCGACGTGCGCATCGTCGCGGCCCGCGGGCGGAGCGCAGGCCGCCGCCAGGCAGCCCAGGGTGATGAGGGCGAGTGCGTGGGTTCTGACACGGCTCACAGGGCCTCCGGCGTGGGCGTCCCGGTCACCGCGGGCTCGCGCCCCGGTGGTTCGGGAGTGAAGTCCTCGCCCGGGTTGATGAAGCGGTCGAATTCGATCTGGTACTGCTTGTCGTGGAGTTGCCGGTAACGGCCGCCCTTCGCGAACAGTTCGTCGTGCGTGCCGCGCTCGACGATCTCGCCGCCCTCGAGCACCAGGATCTGGTCGGCGCTGCGGATGGTGGAGAGCCGGTGCGCGATGACGAACGTCGTTCGCCCGTGCCGCAGGCGCCGCAGGCCGTCCTGGATCATCTGCTCGCTATCGGAGTCGAGACTCGAGGTGGCCTCGTCGAGGATCAGGATGCGCGGGTCGGCGAGGATGGCGCGCGCGATGGCGATGCGCTGGCGCTGCCCGCCCGAGAGCCGGATGCCGCGCTCGCCGACCACGGTGTCGAAGCCCTGGGGGAAGCGGTCCGCGAACTCGTCGCAATGGGCGATGTGCGCCACCGCGCGGATCTCCCGGGCGGTGGCGTTGGGCCGCGAGAAGGCGAGGTTCTCCGCGATGGTGCCGTCGAACAGGAAGTTCTCCTGGAGCACGATGCCCAGCCGCGCGCGGTAGTCCTCCAGGCGCAGGCTCGCGAGGTCGCGCCCGTCCACGAGGATGCGGCCCGACTGCGGCTGATTGAAGGCCATGACCAGGCTGATGAGCGTGCTCTTGCCCGAGCCGCTCGAGCCCACCAGCGCGGTGGTGGTCCCCGCGGTCGCGGTGAAGCTCACGTCCTTCAGCACCGGCTCGCCCGCGGTGTATCCGAACGAAACGTGCTCGAACGCGAGGTCGCCATGCAGGACGTCCAGTGCCCCGGAGCCCTGCCCGTCGCGCTCGGTGGGCGTGCCCAGGACCTCGCGGATGCGGTCGAGCCCGGCGAAGGCCTCGCTCATCTGCGTGCCGATCGAGGCGAGCTGGATGAGCGGCGCGGCCAGCATGCCGGTCAGCGCCACGTACGTGCCGAAGGTGCCGAGCGTCATGCGGCCGTCCAGGATGGCGGGCCCGCCGACCAGGATCATGAGGATGCCGATGCCGCCGGCGATCACGCCCGCGACCGCCCCGATCGCCGAGACGCCGGTCATGGTGCGCGCGATGTTGCGCAGAAGCCGGTGCGCGCCGCGCGCGAAGACGAGCTGTTCGCGGCGCTCGGCGGTGTAGGCCTTGACCACGCGCACGCCGCCCAGGGTCTCGCCCAGGCGCCCGGTGACCTCGGCGTTGATCTTCCCGCGCTCGCGGAAGAGCGGACGCAGGGTGCCGAAGGCGATGGTCATGCCGGCGCCGAAGATCGCGAGGAAGACGAGGTTCAGCAGCGTGAGCTGCCACGAGATGGCGAAGAGCCAGATCAGCGCCACGACCGCCGTGACCACGCTGCTGGCGAGTTGCACGAGCCCGGTGCCGACCAGGTTCCGCACGCCCTCGGCGTCGGTCATCACGCGCGAGATCAGCACGCCCGTCTGGGTGGAGTCGAAGTAGCGGACCGGCAGGCGCGTGACGTGGGCCATCACCCGCTTGCGCATGTCGGTGATGGCGCGTTGCGCGGCGACGCCGAGGAGCTGCGAGAGGACGAAGGAGCTCCCGGCCTGGATCACGGTCGCGACGCCGAGCGCCAGCGCGATCAAGGGCAGCAGCTCGGGGCGGTGCCTGCCGATGGCGTCGTCGATCACGAACTTGGGTGCGGCGGGCAGCACGAAGCCCGCCGCGCGGTTCACCAGCATCAGCGCGAAGCCGACGAGCAGCCGGCTGCGGTGCTGGCGCAGCAGGTCGCGGGCGTCGCGCCACGCCTGCGAGAAGCGCACCCTCGTCGGGGGAGAGGACATGCCGCCGAGTCTACCGCCGGGGCGGCGCTCGGCGAAGCGCGACGGTCCGTGATCGAAGACGTTGCTCACGCGCGGGGCCCGGGCAGCCACTTCGACCGGTCGGGGGCCGCGACGCGGCGTGCCCGGGGCGGGCGGGTGGTCCCTCTCACACCGCCTCCGCCTGCCTCACCACTTCGCTCCCTTCGTCGCCTGCGCCTGGACCTCGGCGATCTGCTTCGGGTCGGCGGGGAACAGGTCCGCCTTCGGCAGGCGCTCCACCAGCGGCACCCAGCGCGCCTCCTGCGCGAAGACCTTCCGGAAGAGCGGCAGCGCCTCCTGCTGGCGGCCGTTCGTGTACATCGAGACCGCGGCCCAGAACTGGAGCTCCACCACGTCGGGCGCGAGTCTCATCGCCGCCTCGTAGTGGCGCAACGCCTCCTCGGGCCGCTTCTCGGCGATGGCGTTGTCGCCCGCGTCCTCGAGGTTGTAGGCGCGCCGCAGCCGCACCAGCCGCCGCAGCTCCTGGAGCGGCTCGGGGCTGTCCTCGACCCTCAGGTCGAAGAGCCGGTCGGCCCACGGCTTTCCGCTCGATCGCGCCTTCACCACCACGATCGCCGCCGACTGCCGTCCGCGGATGTCGCCGCCCGCCTGCTGCGCGGCGTCGAGCGCGGCGAGCAGCCGCTCGGCCAGATCCCCCGCCGTGCCCTCGTACGCTTTCGCCATGGCGGACCAGATGCGGTCGTTCGCCATGAGGTTCGCCTGCACCGAGTACTGGGCGCCGCGCTGGTGCCCGGCGTCGGGGATGCAGGCCCGGCCGGTGTACGCGGCCACACCGCCCCTCGCGTCCACCATCGCCACCTGCCTGCCCTCGTTGTGCGCGTCCGCCCGCAGGAGCGAGTCGAGCGCCTGTCGCGCCGTCATCCCGGAGCGCATCAGGTCGAGGCCGTTCGGGCCGTAGTCCACCAGCACGAGCGACTGCGTGGCGACCGCCCCGACGCCGGCTTCGGCCCAGGGCACGATCGGGCCGACGGAGAAGTAGTGCGACTGCACGGCGACACCCAGATCGCCCGTGACGGAATCGCGGGCGACGATGGAGAACGTGTGCGCGAGCGGCGTGGCGCGCGCCGGCGCGCCCGGCGAGGCGGGGGACACGGCGAGCAGCATGACCGGCAACAGCAGGGTCCAGGGCACGGCGACCTCCTTGAGAAGGTTATCCGCCGGGGAGGCTACCAGCCGCGCGGGGGGCGGTCACTTCATTTTCCGGGACCGTCCGTTCCCCACGCACCGCGGGCGAACCGCGCGGCGGAGAGGGCTCCGCAGCGGGATCGGTGAGGACCGCCCGATGCGCCTTGCACATCGTGCGGTCCTCGTGGAGACTACGCGCGCCATGCGCCGCGTCCCCCGAATCCTCCTTGCCCTCGGCCTTGCCGCCGCGTGCGCCACCCCGGCGCAGGCGCTCGAGCGGCCGCGGGTGGCCGCGGTGCGCGCGACCGGGGCGATCCGCGTGGATGGCGTGCTCGACGAGGCCGACTGGGCGCGCGCCGCTCCCATCACGGGCTTCCGGCTCATCGAGGATCGCGAAGGCGAGGCGCCGTCGGAATCCACGGAGGTGCGCGTGCTGTTCGACGACACGCACATCTACTTCGGCTGCCGTTGCTGGAATCGCGGGCCCGGAGCGATCCGCGCGAGCCTGGCGCCGCGCGACCAGATCCTCGAGCTGGACCAGATCGGCGTCGCGCTCGACACCTACCGCGACCGGCGCCGCGGCTTCACCTTCGGCGTGAACCCGTACGGCGTGCAGTACGACGGCATCTTCATCGGCGGGGAGCTGGACACGCAGTGGGACGGCGTCTGGGACGCCGAGGTCACGCGCGACAGCGCGGGCTGGACCGCGGAACTGGCGATCCCGTTGAGCACCCTGCGCTTCCCGGAGCAGGGTCCCGGGGTGTGGGGGCTGTGGATCCGCCGCCAGATCCAGAAGAACGACGAGGCCTGCTCGTGGCCGCTCTACCGGAAGGCCGAGGGCGGCGACGTCCTGCTGCAGGCCGCGGACCTCACCGGGCTCGAAGGTCTCCGCGGCAGCGGCCTGTTCGACCTGCAGCCCTTCACGGCCTCGACCTGGTCCGCGCAGCGCGGGGCCGGCGGCGAGGGGGTGGCCACGGACTGGCAGCGCAAGCGCCTCACCAGCGTCGGGCTCGACGCGCGCGCGCCGCTGTCCTCGACGCTGACGCTGAACGCGACGCTGAACCCGGACTTCAGCCAGATCGAGGCGGACGCCCTGCAGATCGACGTGAACCGGCGCTATCCGCTCCAGTTCGAGGAGAAGCGCCCCTTCTTCCTCGAGGGCGCGGACATCTTCAACACCGCGTTCGACCTGGTCTACACGCGCCGCATCACCGACCCGGCCTACGGCGCCAAGCTCACCGGCCGGCTCGGGCACGTGCGCCTCGGCGGCCACGTGGTGCGTGACGACGGCGGCGGCTCGCTCGAGGGGGTGGGCGGCGGGCCGTCGGAGGGCGTCTCCACGAAGGGCTGGTTCCAGGTCGGGCGCGCCTCCTGGGAGATCAGTGAGAACTCGAACGTGGGCGCGCTGGTGGCATTACACCAGAGCGACCGCGGCGCGGGTTTCACCGTGCCGCTCGGGGGGGAGGGCGCTTCCGAGGCCGACGGCGGCTCGAACGCCGTGTTCGCCGTGGACGCGGACGTGCGGTTGTCGCGCCGCTGGTTCTTCCACGGGCAGTTGGCGCACAGCCAGTCGCAGGCCGACACCGTCTCGTTCCCGGACCTGGCCGACAGCGCCCGCGCCGGCCTCGGCTGGGACCGGCGGCGCAGCACGAGCCGGGACGTCGCCTATGGCGGCGAGCTCGACTACAGCGACGGGGTCCGCGAGCTGCAGCTGTTCCACCAGTACCTGGGGCCCGACTTCCGCGCCGAGACCGGCTTCCTGAACCGGGTGGACCTGCGCCGGACCCGCGTGAACTCCAGCTTCATCGTGCGTCCGCAGAACGCTGTCGTGCGCTCGATCCAGCCCTTCCTCGACGGCTACGTCATGCACGACCGGACCGGCCGCCTCCAGGAGTGGTGGGTGAGCCCGATGATCGACTGGAAGTTCCAGAAGCAGACCTACGTGTACAGCGCGGTCGAACGCATCATGGAGCGCTGGCAGTCGCGTGACTACCGGAAGACCGTCGGATCGTTGTGGATGGAGAACACGACCTGGCGTGCGCTCGATCTCGAGCTGGGGGTGACCGTGGGGGACGGCCTCTTCTACGGCGAGAGCGATGCCGAGTCGTTCCGCGGCTGGTCCGAGGAGTACGAGATCGAGGCCACGATGCGGCCCTCGCCGCGGCTCACGGCAGGGTTCTCCGCGAATCGCAACCGCTTCTCCCGCGACCACGGCCGCGGCGTGCTCTACGACGTGTGGGTGCTGGGCGCGAAGACCACCTGGCAGTTCACGCGCCGCCTCTACATGCGCGTCTATCCACAGTACGACACCGAGGCCAGGCACCTCGACGCCGATGCCCTGCTGGGCTACGTCCTTCACCCCGGCTCGGTGATCTACCTCGGATACAACGGCGACGCCGACCGGATCGCCGGCCGCCACCGCGCCACGGGGCACACGGTGTTCTTCAAGGTGTCGTACCTGTTCCAGAAGTAGCGCGGTTCGTGGTCTTGAAGTAGCCCTCGCGCCGCATCTCCCGGAGTTCGACCGTGAAGTCGCACGGCCGCCCGGCCCAGGCCCCCTCGAACGCCGCCTTGAGGATGGCCAGCAGGCGCTCGCCGATCTCCTGCTGCTGCGCGGGCGCGCGACCGGCGAAGATGGCGACGGTCAGGTGGACGAAGACGCTCTCCGGCGAGCCGGCTCCGACGCGGAAGCACGCGTGCGGGACCGCGCGGCTCTTGAGGTCGACGAGCCGGAACGAACCGATCTCCACCAGGGCCTCGTGCAGGCGGGCGAAGAGCGGGCCGAAGTCCACCGGTGCGGGCAGGTTGTCGGAGTATTCCAGCGTCAGGTGCGGCATGCGCGTGGTGCTCCTTCCGGGAGATCGTCTCGTTGCCAGCGCGGTCCGTATGCCATCACGCCCGCGGGGTCGAGCGCCGCACGGATGCGCGCGCGCAGATCGAGCACCGCCGCCTGCGGGGCGATGAGCGGTCCGAGCGAGGCGACGCCGGCCGGGTCGCCGTCACCCGCGACGGCCTCGATCAGCCTGAAGCCCCCGGTCGCGAGCGGCTCGATCAGGTCCCGCGCGGCGGTGGCGCCGGGGAAGATGTGCAGGCGGCCCGCCGCGGCGTGGAACAGCGCGCCGGCGGAGACCCCGGGGCGCTCGATCAGGGGCGCGAGCGCCGCGGGCGTGTTGGCCGGACTGGTGAACGTGAGCCGCGCCCCGTCGCGGTCCTCGAGGTCGGCGAGCGCCTGCCACAACGCGGTCGCCGAGTCGTCCTCGAGCCGTGCGTCGGGCTCGCCCAGGAGGCGCTCGAGGGCCGAGATCTGTTGATCCACGCGCGGCTCGTCGTCCTCGAGGCCCACGATCACGGTGAAGGGGTCGGTGGGCGAGGCGACCGGCAGCGTCCCGGCGAGCCCCTGGCCGACGATGGTGAGCAGCGCCGGCTCGAGCCGCGGCAAAGCCGCCCAGCGTGTCGCGTCGCCCAGCGCGCGGGCCCCCGTGCCGAACAGCAGTGCCACGCGCCGCGCCGGGGCCGGCGCGAGCTTGAGGCTGACTTCGAGCAGCACGCCGAGCCCGCCGCGCGAGCCGCACAGCAGCCGGTGGATGGCGTAGCCCGCGACGTTCTTCACCACGCGGCCGCCGCTGCGGGCGAGCGTGCCGTCCGCCAGGGCGAAGTGGGCGCCGAGGATGCGGTCGCGCGGTGCGCCGAAGCGCAGCCGGCGCGGGCCGGAGGCGTTCGCGGCCAGCAGGCCGCCGAGCGTCGCGCGTTCCGCCCGCGCGCCCTCGAGCGCCGTCTCCTGCCCGTGCGCGGCGAGGGCCTCGCGCAGCGCCCCGAGCGTGACGCCGCACTCGGCGGTGACGGTCATGTCCTCGGGGCTGTATTCCACCACGCGGTCGAGCGCGGTGAGGTCCAGCGCCAGGCCGTAGCGCCGCGGCGCGCGCCCGCGCGCGAGCGACACGCCGCCGCCCCAGGGCACGACGGTGAGCCCGTCGCGCGCGGCGTCGCGCAGGATCCCGGCCACCTCCTCGCGCGTGGCCGGTCGCCGCACGGACGATGGCTCGACGCCCGCGATGGCGTAGCGGGCGGGCTCGGGCGGGGCGGGTTCCGGGCTCATGGGGTCGTCAGTCCACGATCCCGCGGCCCGAGGACACGGGCCAGCGCGCGATGCGAGCGAGGTGCGGAAGGGCGACCAGCACGAACGCGGTCCACAGCGCGTAGAGCGCGAGTCCCTCGCCGAACGCCGTGTGCAGCGCGCGCACCCAGCCCTCACGGCCGGCGCGCAGTTGGCGCAGCAGGAGCAGGAGCAGCGCGACGAGATTCATCACGTTCCAGCCGATCACGGTGAGGCGGTTGGCGGTGAGCCCGTCCTGGGTCGTCCGCGAGAGGATGGCGACGAGGGCGTAGGTGCTGATCACGGCGGCGAGCAGCGCGACGGCCGCGATGCCGCGCCGCAGCCAGGCTCCGTGGCGCGGTGCGAGGTCGTCGGCGCGCAGCGGCGTGGCTCCCACGAGCAGGAGCATCACGGCGAACAGCATCGCGTTGAAGATCAGGAGCGTCCCGCGGTTCTCCGCGAGCGCCCCGAATCGCGCCGGGATCACGACGGCCACGAGCAGCAGCACGAGGAGCGTGAGCGGCAGGAAGAGTCGCGCCGCGATGAAGAAGATCCGCGTCACGCCCGCGCCGGAGCGCTGGGCCGAGGGTCGCAGCCTGGGGTCGTAGACGCTCGCCACCGCCAGCACGGGGACGAGTCCGAGGAGGAATGAGAAGGCCCCCTGGATGACCGGGGGGGGGATCTTCACCTGCAGCGCCGTGAGCAGGCCGATCGTGACGCCGGAGAAGATGGCCACCACGCCGGCGTAGATCGCGCCCGTCACCAGCACCTCGATGGACTTGACCACCGCGGCGAAGCGCTCGAGCGGGTCCCCCACGCGGCCCAGCACGACCACGCCCATGACGAGCCAGGTGAGCGCGGGCAGGTGGATGGCGCTGAGCAGCGCCAGCTGGTCGTGGCGCTCCGGTGCGAACGTGAGCGCGTTCGTGACGAAGGAGGCGATCACCAGCACGGCCCACGCGACCTGCGCGGGCTCGGGCGAAGCGGTCTCGCCCTCGCACGCTCCGACTGCCCGAAGGCGGCCGCGGGCGAGCCACAGGTAGAGCAGGATCGCCACGCCGGTCGCCGGGCCCCAGACGTAGCCCGGCAGCAGGGTCACGCCCAGGCTGTGCCAGGTGGTCAGCCGGAAGACGACCCCGAGCGCGATGCTGAGCGTGATCGCGATCGGCCACGCGGCGCGGGGAACGGATGCGGAGTCGAGCCCGGTCGCTCGCTCTGCGGTCTGCGGCGGTCTCATTTCCACGGTCCCTCCGGGTCGTTCCTGGCGTCGGTGTTCCCGGGCTGCGCTGCTGCCCGGGCGTGCGTCGGTGGCGGGCCGCCCGGCAGGATCTTGCCCGGGTTCAGCAGGCCGCCGGGGTCGAAGGCGCGGCGCAGCCGGCTCATCGTCTCGAGGTCGGCGGGCGCGTAGATCTCGCCCATCATCGGGATCTTCTCCAGGCCGATGCCGTGCTCGCCCGAGATGGTGCCGCCCAGCCGGATGCAGACGCGCAGGATCTCCTGGGAGACCTCGAGCGCCGCCCGGTGCTGCTCCTCGTCGTCGGGGTCGAAGAGGATGTGCGGGTGCAGGTTGCCGTCGCCCGCGTGCATCAGCGTGCCGGCGGCAAGGCCGCGCGCCTCCGCCAGCGCGTACACGGCGGAGACGACCTCGGCCAGGCGGGAGCGCGGCACCGTGCCGTCCATCTGGGTGAACGCGAGCCCGGTGCGCCCGTAGGCCCCGAACGACGACTTGCGCCCGCGCCACAGCGCCGCGCGCTCCGCCGCGTCGCTCGCCACGCGCACCGAGCGCGCACCGTGCTCCCGGGTGATGGCGGTGATGCGCTCGACCTGCGCCGGCAGGCTCACGGCCGGCCCGTCCACCTCGACGATGAGCGCCGCGGCCGCGTCCAGCGGCAGTCCCAGGTGCAGCCAGGCCTCGACCAGCTCCATGGTCCGGCGGTCCATCAGCTCCATCGCGGCGGGCACGATGCCTGCGGCGATCACCGCGGAGACCGCGCGGCAGGCGTCCTCGATCCTGGCGAAGTCGACGCTCATGGTGTGAACGGCCTCGGGCCGTGGCACCAGCCGCACGCAGATCTCGCAGAGGATGCCGAGCGTGCCCTCGCTGCCGGCCAGCACGGAGGCGAGTTCCGCGTCGGGCGCATCCGGCGCCTCGCCGCCCAGCGTGACGACGCTGCCGTCGTGCAGCACGACGACCAGGCCGAGCACGTGGTTCGCCGTGACGCCGTGCTTGAGGCAGTGCGGGCCGCCGGCGTTGGCGGCGACGTTCCCACCGATCGTGCTGACCGGCTGCGAGGACGGGTCGGGCGCGAAGTGCAGTCCGTGCGGTGCCGCAAGCTCGGAGAGCCGCGCGTTCACCAGCCCCGGCTGGACCCAGGCGAACATCCGTTCCGGATCGAGCGCGAGCACCTGGTCCATGCGGCTCGTCACGAGCAGCATGCCGCCGCGGTGCGGCGTGGCGCCGCCGGCGAGCCCGGTGCCCGCGCCGCGGGGCGTCACCGGCACGCCGCTCGCGTGCGCCCAGCGCACCAGTGCCGCGACCTCGTCGGTCGAACGCGGCAGCACCACCACGTCGGGCAGGCCGCGCTCGAGTGTCAGCGCGTCCGCCTCGTAGGCGAAGCGGGCCGCCCCGCTGTCGAGCACGCCGTCGTCACCCAGCAGGGCGCGCAGTTCGGCGAGGATGTCCGGAGTCCAGTCCATGCGCAGCAGGGTAGCACCGCGTGGCGCGGTCGCGGCAAGCAGGGGAAGGTCGCGGGGGCCCGGCACGCCCGGACCGCGGGGGGCTACGAAGCGCTCGCGCGCATCCCGTCGGCGAGCCGCGTCACCGCGTCCTCGACCTGCCGGTAGCCGGTCTCGAGCAGGAAGTCCGGCTCGTGCCCGTGCGGCCCGTGGCCGAGCGCGAAGAACTGCGGCTCGTCGTCGTCCAACTCGCGGCAGAGCCCCTCGTCGGGCCCGAAGCCCGCGTTGACGATGACGCGGTCCGCCTCCTCGGTGCGCGTCTCCTCGCCGGTGGCGAGGATCACGCGGTAGCGGTGCGTGGTCGAATTGAACTCGAACTCATCGACCTCGGCGCCGCCGACGTGCGCCACCGCCGGGTGCGCGCCGGTGGCGAGCGCCCGCGCCCGCATCCGCAGTTCCCGCCGCCCGGACAGTGGATCGTGCTCCGCCGCCGGGAAGATCTCCGCCGCGATCGCACGCGTGACCCACGCCACCGTCGTGCCCGGCGCCTCCTCGGCGAGGCGCGCCAGGGCCACGACCGTCGTCGCCGCGAACGTCCCATCGCCGATCACGACGGTGCGCCGCCCCGCGTACTTCTCGCGGTCCAGGCCCAGCACGTCCTCGACGTGATAGGCCAGTTGCGGCCGCAGATACAGCTCGCTGCGCGCCGGGATGCCGCCGGTGCCGGCCCAGTCGGGATGGGCGTAGACGCCCGAGGCGTCCACCAGCGAGAACGCGTGATGGAAGCTCTCCCGCCCGCCCTGGTCGCGCACCAGCAGCCGGAAGGGCCGCGCACGGCGCGTGCCCGCATCCGAGCCCTCGCCCCGCAGGAGACCGAGCCGGCCCGCCTGCACGACCTGCGTGAACGCGTGGATGCGCCCGGCCAGTTCGGGCAGCTGCGCGAGCGGCTGCAGGTAGCGCTCGGCCAGTTCCGCTCCGGTCGGACAGGTCTCGGGATCGGGCACGGCCCAGCCCGCGGCCTCGAGATGCGCGCGCGAGTGCCTCCCCAGGTTCATGCGCCAGGGCGTGAACATCCGCACATGGCCCCAGGCGAGCGGGTGCGAGCCCACTTCGCCCTGCTCGAGCACCTGCACGTCGAAGTCATGATCGAGCCCGGCGAGGGCGGCCTCGAGGCCGACCGGACCGGCGCCGATGATGGCCAGCGTCTCGGGGGCGGGAAACGGCATGCGGACTCCGCGTGTGGGAGTGGACCGGAAGGTGGGGTTCGGACCGGGGACTCTAGCCGGGCGCCGCCGGATGCAGCAAGGCGGGCGGGAACTCCGCCACGAGCGGCGCGTGGTCGCTCGCCCGCCCGGGGCCGTCGAGGTCCGCCACCGTGGATCCGCGCCCGCCCCGCCAGCCGCGGCCTGCGAACCAGTCCAGCCTCAGCCGCGAGCGCCGTTCGGCCCGGGCGAACAGCCGGCGCGCCAGTCCGTGCGCCGGGCCGAACAGCGCGTGCAACTCCTCGAGCCGGTCGAAGCGCAGCCGGAGCGTGGGCTCGTGGTCCGTGAACGGCGCCCACTCGAAGCCCGCGCCGCGCAACTCGTCGAAGAGCGGCTCGCGCGCCGGGCCCTCGTCGGGATGGAGCAGCCGGCGCCGCAGCGCGCCGCCCGGGGTCAGCAGCAGCGCCAGCGCGCCCGCCAGCGGCGCGTGCCACAGCCCGCGGTCGAAGGTGTGCGAGTTGAAGTCGCCCGCGAGGATCACGGGGCGGGGCTCGTCGCGCAGCGCGTCCGCCAGCACGCGCACCTGCGTGGCACGGTGCGCGCGCGTGCGGTGGACCTCCAGATGGGTGGAGACCGCCACGAACGGCGCGCCGGGACGCTCGATCCCGGCCGCGAGCGCGATGTGGCGCCCGATCATGCGCTCGACGTCGAACTGGATGTGCCCGGGGCTCGGCAGGTCCACGACCCTCGCGCCGGTGATCGGCCAGCGCGAGAGGATGGTGACACCGAAGAGGCTCTCCTGGTTCTCGCGGCGCGCCGCGAAGCGCAGATCGTCGTCACGCCCGGGGGTCAGCTCGAGGAACAGCGCGCCGAAGACGCCATGCAGCCCGAGGGCCTTCGCCAGGTCGGCGGCGACGTCGCGATTGCCGGAGCGGGCCATGCCGAGGTCCACCTCGTTGAGCAGCACCAGGTCGGCATCGCGCAGCCCGGGGTGGGTGAGCAGCGCTCGCTCGATCTGCGCGTACTCGTTGCCGTGCTCGAGATTCCAGTGCACCGCCCGCACGCGCGCAGGATCGGACGACGGCGGCGGCGGGGAAGGCGCCGGGAGGAGGCGCGGCGTGCCGAGCAGGCGCCGAAGACGCACGTCGAGCGCCGGCCACCCGGGCGCGGCGCGCAACGCCTCGATGGTCGGAAAGCCCTCGACGTCGCTCCGCAGCGCGCGGCATTCCTCGAGCAGGGCGGGATCGCGCATGGCCGGCAGCATAGCGCAGAAGCGCGCCGTCGCGGCCGCGCCGTTCGCCGCGTGGAGCTGACGGAAGCTCGCCGCCGAGAGCAACTCGGGACGGCCCCGCATCGCAGGCAGGTGCAGGCGCGCGAACCGGGCGTAGTCGCCGACCGCAAGCGCGCAGCCCGCGTTCGAGGAGGGAGGGTGCCCGACGGACCCGGCCGGGGGCTGGCGCAGCCGTCAGCGCGGTCGCCTGGCGCCCTCCGGCGTCCTCGTGCCGGCGGGCCGCGAGAACCGCGGGCCCGGGCGGGGCATCCAATCCCCATGACGTGATACCGTCGCGGTCCGATCCAGGGACCCGAGGCGAGACGCCATGGCAACTCGCGCCCGGCCGGGACGCGGCCCCGCTCTCCGCGGGGCCGGGTGCTCCGCCGGCCCCGACCCGAATCGCAGGAGATCCCCAGGTCCATGTCCCATCCCCGCACTTTCGGAGCGCTCAAGGCCTCCGGACACCGGCCGCGCCCGGTCCGCGAGGAGTTGCGCGCGAACCTGATCGCCGCGATCCGCGCGGGCGAACGGTTGTTCCCCGGGATCGTGGGCTACGAGCGCACGGTCGAGCCGCAGATCGTGAACGCCCTGCTCTCGCGCCACGACTTCATCCTGCTCGGCCTGCGCGGCCAGGCCAAGACGCGGCTGCTGCGCTCGCTCACGCGCTTCCTGGACGAGTGGAGCCCGGCGGTCGAGGGCTGCCCGCTCAACAGCGATCCCTGCAACCCGGTCACGCGCCATGCGCGCCAGCAACTCGAGACACTGGGGGACGAGACGCCGCTCGTCTGGCTCCATCGCGATCAGCGCTACCAGGAGAAGCTCGCCACGCCCGACGTCACCATCGCGGACCTGATCGGCGACATCGACCCGATCAAGGCGGCCACGCTCAAGCTCGACTACGCGGACGAGCGCGTCATCCACTACGGCATCATCCCGCGCACCAACCGCGGCATCTTCGCCATCAACGAGCTGCCCGACCTGCAGCCGCGGATCCAGGTGGGGCTGCTGAACATCCTCGAGGAGAAGGACTTCCAGATCCGCGGTTTCCCGGTGCGCGTGCCGCTCGATCTGCTGGTGGTATTCTCGGCCAACCCCGAGGACTACACGAACCGCGGCAACATCATCACGCCGTTGCGGGACCGCATCAGCTCGCAGATCATCACCCACTACCCGCTCGCCCGCGAGGACGGCATGGCCATCACCGCACAGGAGTCCTGGATCGAGCGCGGCGGCGAGGTCGCGGTCGCGGTGCCCGGCTTCCTGCGCGAGTTGGTGGAGGAGGTCGCCATCCAGGCGCGCCGCAGCGAATACGTCGACCAGAACTCGGGCGTGTCCGCGCGGCTCCCGATCGCGCTCATGGAGAACCTCATCTCGAACGCCGAGCGCCGCGGCCTGGTCACGGGCGAGCCGCACGTGGTCGCCCGCGTGTGCGACCTGCAGCAGGCGGTCTCCGCGGTGAGCGGCAAGGTCGAGCTGGTGCTCGAGGGCGAGCAGGAGGGCGCCCTGAACGTGGCCCGCGCCCTGCTGGGACGCGGCATCAAGTCGCTCTTCGCCCAGCGTTTCCCCGACGCCTTCAAGCCGAAGCGCGCCCGCCGCGCGCCCGCCACACCGGCGGCCGAGCCGGCGCCGTCCGAGTACCGCACGGTGCTCGAGTGGTTCGCGGCCGGACACCACGTCGCCATCGCCGACGACCTGCCGCAGGCCGAATACGCGCAGCAACTGGCCGCGGTGCGCGGGCTGGCGGCGCTGGCGGACCAGTATCTCGAGCCGAAGGACGCCGCGGAGGCCGCGGTCGCCATGGAGTTCGTGCTCGAAGGCCTGCACCAGAATTCGATGCTCTCGCGCGAGCGCAGCGACGACGCGCGCACGTCCTACAAGGACATGCTCAAGTCCATGCTCAGCGGCATCGGCGAGGACTGAGCCCGTGGGGAGGAACGTGGCGGAGCGGCCTGGACCCACCTTTCGCGCGGGTGGACCCACGCCTCGCGTGGGTACCCCGGAGCGCCCGATGGACCACATCCGCGATCCGCGCGAGCTGGTGCGCGTGGGCTACGACCTGGCGTCGCACGCCTACCGTGGTGACACCTTCGACCTCGAGGGTTCGGGCTACGGCTACTGGCTCGGCCGCTTCACGCCCCTGCTGGCCGACGGCGCGCGCGTGCTCGACCTCGGCTGCGGCAACGGCGTGCCGGTGGCGCGCGAACTGGTGAAGCGTTTCGCCGTGACCGGGGTGGACCTCTCGGGCGTGCAGATCGCGCGTGCGTGCCAGTTGGTGCCCGAGGCGCGCTTCCTCTGCGCCGACATGACCGCCGTCGATTTCCCGGCGGGCTCGTTCGACGCGGTGGTCGCGTTCTATTCCATCTTCAACCTGCCGCTGGCCGATCAGCCCGCGCTGATCGCGCGCGTGGCGGGCTGGCTGGCGCCCGGTGGCCGCTTTCTCGCCATGGTCGGCAAGCAGCCGTGGACCGGGGTCGAGAAGGACTGGCGCGGCGTGCCGGGCGTGCGCATGTACTACAGCCAGGCCGACGTGGGGACCTACCGCGGCTGGTTCGCGCTGGCGGGACTCACGATCGAGGCCGAGGGCTCTGAGCCCCGCGACGGCAATCCCGGCTACGCGGTGCTCATCGCGCGACGCGGGTCATGAATCCTCCAGGCTAGGGCGGCGATGCGGTTCGACTACACGCAGTGGCAGGGCCCGCGCCCCGAGGACCTCGACTTCATCCGGCAGATGATGGAGATCTACCGGAACCTGCTGCTCCAGACCGGCGGCGACGTGGACGAGGCCCTGCGCTGGATGGCGCACTTCGGCGAGCAGTACGGCTTCTTCAACGAGACGTTCGGCCTCGAGGACTTCCAGCGACTGCTCGAGGAGTCGGGCGAGGCCCGGCGCACGCCCGGCGGCTTCGAGGTCACGCCGCAGGGCGAGAAGCGCATCCGCCAGGACTCGCTCAACGAGATCTTCACCGCATTGCAGGTCGGCGGGGCGGGCGACCACCGCACGCCGGTGGCCGGTCACGGCGGCGAGCGCCTCTCGGAGACGCGGCCCTACCAGTTCGGTGACGACCTCGGCAACCTCGACCCGCTCGCCACGCTGAGCAACGCCGTCCGCAACCGCGGCATCGAGGATCTGAGTCTCGAGGAGGAGGACCTCGAGGTCTACGAGCAGGAGCACCTCTCGTCGGCCGCCACCGTGCTGATGGTGGACGTCAGCCACAGCATGGTGCTCTACGGCGAGGATCGCATCACGCCGGCCAGGAAGATCGCGCTGGCGCTGGCCCACCTGATCGAGACGCGCTATCCGAAGGACACGCTCGACGTGGTGCTGTTCGGCGACGACGCGGCGCAGGTGCCGATCCGCGACCTGCTGAGGATCCAGGCGGGGCCGTTCCACACCAATACCCAGGCCGGGCTGGCGCTCGCTCGGCGCATCCTCGAGGGACGCCGGGGCGTGAACAAGCAGATCTTCATGGTCACCGACGGCAAGCCCTCGGCCATCCGCGAACAGGGCCGGCTCTACAAGAACCCCTACGGACTCGATCCGAAGATCGTGAACCGCACGCTCGATGAGGCGGCGCACTGCCGCCGCAAGCGCATCACCATCACGACCTTCATGCTCGCCGCCGACCCGCCGCTGCTCGACTTCGTGCGCCGGCTGACGGAGCTGAACCACGGCCGCATCTACGAGGCCGACCCGCAGAACCTGGGCGCCTACGTGTTCCGCGACTTCGTGCGCAACCGGAGGAAGCGGCTGCACTGACGCGACGGCAGCGGCTGTGGGCTCCCGCGTCCGGAGAGTTGTGGGTCCGGTCGCCGTCCTTTGATAGAGTGCTCCTGAGGACCGGCTCGACCTGCGGTCCGTGAGCCACGCCGCCGGCCTCCGCACCCCCGTGACGCACCCCGCCGGAGCGCCCGCGGCATACCAGAATCCCCAGCGCGCCCGCGCGGCGCGGGAGGCCGTCGGATGAACGTCTCGTACCTCGGTCCGCTGCAACGCGCCATCGCGCGCGCCCGGAGCATCCTGTTCACGCCGTTCCGGCTCGATACCTGGCTCGTGCTGGGCTTTGCCGCCTTCCTCGCGGACTGGTTCTCCGGCGGTTGGGGGCAGTCGGGCTGGGGGCAGAAGTCCCGGGGCGGGCCTTTCGTCGGCGGGCCCTTCGTCCGCGGCCAGTTCTCGTGTCCTCACCTGCACGATCTCCTGCCCGGGCTGGTCTGGGGACCGCTGGTGGCCGGCCTGGTGCTGCTGGCCGTCCTCGCAGGCATCGTCTTCCTGTGGCTCGGGTCGCGCGGCAAGTTCGTCTTCCTCGAGGGCGTGGCCCTCGGGCGCGCCGCGATCGTCCAGCCCTGGAACCGCACCGCGCCGCTGGGGAACTCGCTCTTCCTGTGGAAGCTCGGTTTCGTGATCGTGTCGGGTCTGGCGATGCTCGGGATCGTGTTCGCGACCTTTGGCACTGCGCTGCTGGGCTGGCTCGGCTTCCACGAGCGCGTGGCGATGGCGCCGCCGATCATCGGCGGGATCGTGCTGGCGGGCTTCATCGGGTTGCTGATCGCGTTCGTGGGCGTGATGCTCGACGACTTCGTGGTGCCGCTCATGTACCGGCACGGGTTGCGGGCGAACCAGGCCTGGCGGCGCTTCCTGCCGCTCCTGCGTGAGCACCTGGGCCAGTTCGTGCTCTACGCACTGTTCCTGCTGGTGCTTGCCGTGCCGGTTCTCCTCGCGATCATGTTCGTGGGCTTCTCGACCTGCTGCGTCGGCTTCCTGCTGCTGGTCGTGCCGTACGTCGGCCAGGTCGTGCTGCTGCCGCTCCACGTGGCCTACCGCGCGCTCGGTCCGGAGTTCCTCGGGCAGTTCGGCCCGGAGTTCCAGATCTTCGCCTCCGGACCGCCGGCGCAGGCTCCCACGCCGCCGGTGACGCCGGCGCCGCCCGCGCCACCGGTGCCGGGAGCGCCGGCGTGAGTCTCGCGCCCGGCCACGCGTTCGCGCCGGCGGGGAGCCGGCGCGGCGCGTGGCTGGCCTGGCTCGGGGCGGGCGCGGCATTGGCCCTCGCCTGGGCGGCCCTTGCCGCGCCGCACACCGCGACCGGCGAGCCGCTGTGCGCGCTGCGGCGCGCGGCCGGGCTCGCGTGTCCGACCTGTGGCGTCACGCGTGCGCTGACGCTGCTCGCCCACGGCGCGTGGCGGGGATCGCTGGCGCTGCACCCGTGGGCGGTGGCGCTGGCGCTGCAGGCCGTGGCCGCCTGGGCGGTGTGGGCGGCGTGGCTCGCGGGCCGCCTGCGCTCCCGCCCCGACCGCTGGATCCCACACGCGCTCGCCGCGAACCTCGCCGCGTTCGCCTTGCTCTGGCTCGCGCGCCTGGCGACGGGGACGCTGCCCGGCTGACGGGTCGCCCGGGCCGGACGTCGGGAACGGGTGCGTGGCGCGGACATCGCCCGCCGCGGTCCCCCCGCGCTTGACCCCGTCTCCGGCCCCGCGCTAGCGTGCGGGCATGTCCCCCCGTGCACCGCGCCAGGTCCTCGCGCTCGCCCTGCTCCTCCTGCTGCCCTTGACGCTCTCCTCGTGCTCGGTCAAGCGCTGGGCGGTCCGGAGCGTCGCCAACTCCCTCACCGGCGGCGTGGACGTCTACGGCACCGACGAGGACCCCGAGCTGGTGCGGGACGCGCTGCCGTTCGGCCTCAAGACCATGGAATCTCTGCTCGCGGTGGTGCCCGACCACGAGGGACTCCTGCTCACCCTCTGCAAGGGCTTCACGCAGTATTCCTACGCGTTCGTGCAGGCCGAGGGCGACCTGCTGGTGAACAGCGACTACGCCCGGGCCACGGGCCTGCACGAGCGCGCGCTCAAGCTCTACCTGCGCGCGCACGGCTATGGGCTGCGTGGGCTCGAGAAGCGCTGCCGGGGCATCTCCACGGAGCTCCAGCTCGATCCCGTGAAGGCCGCGGCGCGCATCCAGAAGCGCGACCTGCCGATGCTCTACTGGACGGCGGCCTCGTGGGGCTCGGCCATCTCGCTCGGCAAGGACCGGCCGGAGCTGCTGGCCGACCTGCCGGCGATCCGCGCGCTCATGGAGCGCGGACTCGCGCTCGACGAAGGGTACGAGGGCGGGGCGATCCACGAGGCGCTCATCCTGCTGGACGCGCTGCCCGAGGCGATGGGCGGCTCCGAGGCGCGCGCGCGCCGGCACTTCGCGCGGGCGGTGGAGCTGTCGAAGGACACCAAGGCCTCGCCCTACGTGACGCTCGCCACGACCGTCTCGGTGCTCAAGCAGGACCGCGGGGAGTTCGAGACCCTGCTGAACCGTGCGCTCGAGTTCGACCCGGACCGCGACCCGGCGCAACGCCTGGTCACGATCGTCCTGCAGCGCAAGGCCCGCTCGCTGCTCGAGCACGAGGACGAGTTCTTCGTCGACGAGACTGCTCCCCCCGACACCACGCAGACCCAGGAGAAGTGATGGGACCTGTTTCCCGGATGAGCTGCTCCGTCCGTTCCGCCGTCCCGGCGGTGCTCTGTGCCGCGGCGCTCGCGCTGGCCGCCACCATGCTCGCGCCGGCGCCCGCGGCGGCACAGCCGCAGATCATCAAGCTCGCCACCCTCGTGCCCGAAGGCTCGGTCTGGGACAAGTCCATGCGCGACATGGGCGCCCAGTGGACCGCCGGCACGCAGGGACGGGTCGTGCTGCGCGTCTACCCGGGCGGCGTGGCGGGCGACGAGCCGGACCTGGTGCGCAAGATGCGCATCGGGCAGCTGCAGGCGGCGGCCGTCACCACCGCGGGGCTCGCCAACATCGACCCGGCCTTCAACGTCTTCAACATCCCGATGTTCTTCACCTCCTACCCCGAGCTCTACGCCACGCTCGACAAGCTCACCCCGGTGCTCAAGCAGCGGCTCGAGGCCAAGGGCTTCATCCTGCTCGCCTGGGGGCACGGCGGCTGGGTCTACTTCTTCACCAAGCAGCCGGTCGAGTCGGCGGAGGGGCTGCGCAAGACCAAGATGTTCGTCTGGGCGGGGGACGACCAGATGGTGGCGCTCTGGCGGGAGCTCCACTTCCAGCCCGTGCCGCTCGCGGCCACCGACATCATGACCGCGCTGCAGACCGGCATGATCGACTCCTATCCGACCACGCCGCTGCTCGGGCTCACGCTGCAGTGGTACCGGATGACGCCCAACCTGGTGGGCATGGGGCTGGCGCCGCTGGTGGGCGGGCTCGTCATGACCAAGCAGGCGTGGGCGAAGATCGCCGAGCCCGACCGCGCGCGCATCCTGGAGTCGTGCCGCCGGCTCGAGCACAAGCTCGAGGTCGAAGTGCCACGCCAGGACACCACCGCCGTGGCCGAGATGATGAAGCGCGGGCTCAAGGTGAACGCCGTGAGCGGGGCGAATGCCACCCAGTTCCGCCTGGTGGCGGAGGAGTTCGCCAACGGGATGAAGGGCATCCGCGTGCCGCCCGACATCCTCGAGCTGGCGCGCCGCGAGCGCGACGCGTACCGCCAGAAGAGCGGCGCAGGCACGCGCTGATCCACGATGCCTGACGCACCGCAGCCGCGGCCGGGTGGCGTCCTGGCGGCCCTGAGGAACCTCGAAGGCGGGGTGCTGGTCCTCGCCTTCCTGGTCTCGATGGCGCTGCCGCTGATCGACGCCGTGGGCCGCCCGTTCGGCGGCTTCGCGGTCCCCGGCTCGGCCACCTACCGCGCGCAGTTGACGCTCTGGCTCGCCTTCCTCGGCGGCCTGCTGGCGACGCGCGAGCGGCGGCACCTGACGCTCTCGACCGCCGAGGTGTTCGGACACGCGAAGGCGCGGGACGTCGCGCGCCTGTTCTCCTCCGCGGTCGCGGCCGCCGTCTGCAGCGTTCTGGCCTACTCGGCCTGGGGGGTGGTGCTCGCCGACCGCGCGCAGGGCGAGGTGCTGGCGATCGGGCTGCCGGTCTGGATCAGCGAGTGCGTCATGCCGGTGGCGCTGGCGCTGATCGCGATCCGCCTGGCGTGGGGCGCGGCGGACGGCTGGAGGGGCAGGGCGCTGGCGTTCGGCGCCATGGCGTTCGCCTTCGGGCTCGGAGCCGTCCCCGCGGTCGGGCACGCGCTCTGGGTGCCGGTCCTGGCGGTGATCGTGCTGGCCGCGCTGGTCGGCGCGCCGGTCTTCGTCGCCATGGGCGGCATCGCGCTGCTGCTGTTCTTCAAGGACTCCGTGCCGGTCGCGTCGGTGACGGCGGAGGTCTACCGGCTCATGCTCTCGCCGACGCTGCCGGCCATCCCGCTGCTGACCGCCTGCGGTTACGTGCTGGCCGAGTCGCACGCCTCGCTGCGCCTGGTGCGCTTCTTCCGTGCGCTCTTCGGCTGGATGCCCGGCGGCGTGGCGGTGCTGGTAGCCGCGGTGTGCGCGCTGTTCACCACCTTCACCGGCGGCTCGGGCATCACCATCATGGCGCTGGGCGGGCTGCTCTATCCCATCCTGCGAGAGGAGAAGTACCCGGAGGGGTTCTCGCTCGGTCTGGTGACCGCCTCGGGCAGCCTCGGACTGCTCTACCCGCCCAGCCTGCCGGTCATCCTCTACGCGGTCGTGGCCAGCGTGCCCGCTGACTCGCTCTACCTCGCCGGCCTGCTGCCCGGCACCCTGCTGGTGCTGCTCGTGGCGCTCTACGGCATCCGCGTCGGCGGCAAGGTCCAGGCCCCGCGGCAGGCGTTCTCGTTCAAGGAGGCGCTGTTCTCCGGCTGGGCGGCCAAGTGGGAACTGTCCGTGCCGGTGCTGGTGGTGGTGCTGTTCACCACCGGGATGGCCACCATGGTCGAGGCCGCGGCAGTGGCCTTCGCCTATGCCATCGTGATCGAGTGCTTCGTGATGCGCGACATCCACCCGGTGCGCGAGCTGCCCGGCGTGCTGCTCAAGGCCGGCGTGCTGTGCGGCTCGGTGCTGATCCTGCTGGCGAGCGCGATGGGGCTCACGAGCTGGCTGGTGGACGCGCAGATCCCGATGGCGCTCCTGGCCGCGGTGCGGACGCACATCCACTCGCCGGTCGTCTTCCTGCTGGTGCTCAACGTCGTCCTGCTGGTGCTGGGCAGCGTGCTCGAGATCTACTCGGCGATCATCATCCTGGCGCCGCTGGTGGCGCCCATCGGGGCCGCGTTCGGCATCAACCCCATCCACCTTGGCGTGGTGTTCCTGGCGAACCTCGAGTTGGGGTTCCTGTTCCCGCCGGTGGGGCTGAACCTCTTCCTGTCGTCGTCGCGCTTCAACAAGCCGCTGCCCGAGCTCTACCGGCACGTCCTGCCCTTCCTGCTCATCCTCGGCATCGGCGTGCTGCTGATCACCTACATGCCGTGGATGACCACCGGCATCCTGGGGCTGCTGGGCCGGTAGCCCCGCCGGGCCGCGATCCGCGCTCGTGGGCGCGGGCCCCGGGAGTGGGGAGGGTGAGCGGAGGCACCATGCGCTCGCGTCCCCCATTCCCGGGGCCCGCTTGCTCGGTGTCACCCCCACGCCGGGCTCCTCCGCGCCGGACCGCCCGAACGCTCGCGCCCGGGGCGCGTTTCTCCGCGCAGGTTCGACGGCGCCCGCCGGGCCGGCGCGGGGGCGGTAGGGTCGCCATCGGGCCGCGCACGCGCCCGGTCGCGGACCGGCCGGGGCGCGCGAGTGAAGTGCCCTGGGAGGGGATCGTGAACGCGAGAAGCCGTGGAACCCTGTTGGCCTGTCTGGTGCTCCTGATCTGCGTCCCGGTCGCCCGCGGCGCGGGGCGGGACGACTTCGAGAAGGCGAGGATCGACAAGGTCATTCGTACGTCGATCGAGTGGGCGATGACCAAGGACACGGTGGCGTCCTACAACTGCTTCGCCCAGGACTCGAACCTCTTCTTCTTCAATCCGGACACGAGCGCGTCGGAGGGCTTCCGGGAATTCAGGGAGACCACCGAGTCCTTCTTCATGGATCCCAGGTTCAAGGCCGTGAGCTCGAGGTTCACCGATCTGCGGATCCACCTCTCGAAGTCCGGTGACGTCGCCTGGTACTCGTGCCTGCTGACCGACCACAACACCTGGGACGGCCGGCCGGCGAACTGGGACGACGTGCGCTGGACGGGCGTGCTCGAGAAGCGCCAGGGCAGATGGGTGATCGTGCAGATGCACTTCTCGAAGGCGGAAGAGGACGTGAGCGCGGTGGCGCGCGGGGGGGCGAGCTTCGCCGCCTGGAGCGGTCCATATCTCGGGCAGAAGCCCCCGGGCGGAACGCCGGAGCTGTTCGCGCCCAACCTGGTCTGCACCGGGATGAGCGAGCGGGACGTGGCGATCTCGCCGGACGGTCGGGAGATCTACTTCGGCGTCATGGTCGGGCGGGTCAACACCATCATGGTCACGCGCCTCGAGAACGGCCGCTGGACCGAGCCCGCGGTTGCCCCGTTCGCTGCCGACCTGCGTTACTTCCACTTCGAGCCGTGCCTGTCGGCGGACGGGAAGCGGATGCTCTTCCTGACCACGCGGCCCACGGTGGGCGAGGAGCCAAGGCCCGGCTGGGCCAACCAGAACATCTTCGCCGCCGACCGCGGGGACGACGGCGCCTGGGGCGAGCCGTACGATCTGGGCGCGCCCGTCAACACGGCCGGCGCCGAGTTCTTCCCCTCGCTCACGCGCGACGGCACGCTCTACTACACGTGCGGGGCACCGCGGAGCAGCCAGACGAAGATCGTGCGCTCACGGGTCGTGGACGGCAGGTACCAGCCACCCGACACGCTCCCAGCGGCCGTGAACGGCAAGGGAGTCCCGTACAACGCCTTCATCGCACCCGACGAGAGCTACCTGATCGCCTGCGTGGAGGGGAGGACCGATGGCGCCGAACCGGGAAAGCCCCAGTACTTCGTCTTCTTCCGCGACGCCGACGACCGCTGGAGCGAGGGCGTCTGCCTGGGGAAGGAAGTGAGCCCCGTCAGCGGCAACGCGGGGTCCGCCTATCTCTCGCCGGACGGCCTATATCTCTTCTTCGGTTCGGCGAAGTCGCGGGAGGTGACCCCGCCATCGCAGGCGCCCCTGACCCTGCGCGGGCTGCGGGAGGCCAACGGCCGGGCGCAGAACGGGAACCCGGACATCTACTGGGTGGACGCATCGTTCCTCGAGCGGTTGCGGCCGGCACGGAGGGAATGAGAGCGCGCGCCGATCCCGGCCCGCGCGTGGCCGCGGCGCCCGCGCCCGTGTTTGCCTCTCCCGGCGGGGCTCGACTAGCCTCAGCTTCGTCCCTCGGAACGATCCGCCCAACCTCGGAGCCTGCCATGTCCCCGAACCCGTCGCTGAAGACCACCGAACTCGAGCGCTTCCTGCGCTACGTCACGTATGACACCCAGTCCGACGAGAACTCCACGACCTACCCGAGCACGGCGAAGCAGATCGTGCTGCTGGACCGGCTGGTCGAGGAGCTGCAGGCGATCGGGCTCAAGGACGCCGTACGCGACGAGCACGGCTACGTCTTCGCAACGGTGCCGGCCACGACGAAGAAGGCGAACGTCCCGGTGGTCGGCTTCATCGCGCACGTGGACACCTCGCCGGAGGCGGACGGCGCGAACGTGAAGCCGGTCATCCACCGCGACTGGCAGGGCGAGGACATCGTGCTGCCCGACGACCCGACGGCGGTGCTGCGGCTCAGGGACAACCCGATGCTCCTGCGGCAGAAGGGCAACGACATCATCACGGCTTCGGGCAAGACGCTCCTGGGAGCGGACAACAAGGCGGGCGTGGCGGAGGTCGTGGCGGCGGCCGAGTACCTGATGCAGCACCCGGAGATCGCGCACGGCGCGATCCGCGTCGGCTTCACGCCGGACGAAGAGGTGGGTGGTGGGACGAAGTACTTCGACGTGAAGAAGTTCGGGGCCTTCTGCGCCTACACCGTGGACGGCGAGGAATTGGGCGAGGTCGAGATGGAGACCTTCTCGGCCGACTCGATGACCGTCACGTTCGAAGGCTTCAACACGCACCCCGGCTTCGCCAAGGGCAAGATGATCAACTCGATCCGGATCGCCGCGGACTTCGTCTCGCGGCTGCCCAGGGAGCGGCTCTCGCCCGAGACCACCGACAAGCGCGAGGGCTTCGTCCACCCGTACGTGGTGGACGCCGCGGTCGAGAAGACCTCGGTCAAGTTCCTGATCCGCGATTTCGCCACCGCGGAGCTGAAGACGAAGGAGGACTTCCTCGAGAAGATCGCGAAGGAGACCGTCGCGGCGTGGCCGGGCGCCTCTGTCACCTGCAAGGTCGATGAGTCCTACCGCAACATGAAGGAAGTGCTCGACAATTATCCACAGGTGGTCGAGAACGCGCGCGAGGCGGTGCGCCGCTCGGGCCTGCAACTGCACGAAGCGGCCATCCGCGGCGGCACCGATGGCTCGCGGCTCTCGTTCATGGGCCTGCCGACACCGAACATCTTCGCCGGCGAGCACAACTTCCACTCGCGCCTGGAGTGGATCTCGGTCCAGGACATGGCGAAGGCGGTCGAGGTGATCGTCAAGATCGCGCAGGTGTGGGAGGAGCGGGCCTGATCCATCGAATCCCGCCGCCTCCGCGTCCGGCGGCTCTGCGGTGAGCATCGCCTCCGACCTGCGCACGGGCGATGCTGGTGGTCAGCGACGAACCAGAGCCTCCGGGCCCTGGTTCGTTCCGTCGGGGTCGCTCCGGCCCGGATTCCAGTTCCGCAAACCGCCGCTCGCCGACCCGGCCCCATGCTAGGTTCGCGGCCTGACCCCACGAAAGTCGTTCACACCGGGAGGGCGCATGGCCACCGAGAAGGAATACGTCCTCGGCACGCACGATGCCGAGTTGGAGCGCCTGGGACTGCAGCACGACGTCTGGCGCCCGCGCGCCAGCCACACCTGGCGGCGCGCAGGCTTCTCCGTCGGCCAGACGCTGCTGGACGTGGGCTGCGGCCCGGGCTACGCGGCGCTCGACCTTGCCGGGATCGTCGGACCGTCGGGCCGGGTGGTGGCGATCGACCGCTCGCGCCGGTTCCTCGACGCACTCGAGAGCCTCGCGCGCGCGCGTGGCCTGGCGCAGATCGAGGCGCACGAACTCGATCTCGACGTGGATCCGCTGCCCGAGGTGCGCGCGGATGGGGCCTGGTCGCGCTGGGTGTACGCGTTCGTGACCCGGCCGCAGGCGCTGCTCGGGAACGTTGCGGCCACGCTGCGCGCGGGCGGGACCATGGCGTGCCACGAATACGTCGACTACCGCGCGTGGCGGCTGTCGCCGCGCAGCGCGGCGTTCGAGGAGTTCGTGGCCGAAGTGATGGCTTCGTGGCGCGCGAACGGCGGAGAGCCGGACATCGCGCTCGACCTGCCGCGCTGGCTCGAGTCGCTCGGATTCGAGGTGCAGGTGACGCGCGCGATCAGCGAGGTCGCGCGGCCCGGCGACTTCGTGTGGCAGTGGCCGAAGGCGTTCGTCGCCACCGGACTGCAGCGCCTGGTGGACCTCGGCCGGGTGGACGCCGCCCGCGCCCGCGCCATGCAGCAGGCGTTCGATGACGTCGAGCGCACGCCCGGCGCGTTCATGCTCACGCCGACCGTGTTGGAGATCGTCGCGCGCAAGCGGTGAGGAGGTCCGGCCCCGGGTCACCGGGGCGGCCGGCTGGCACCCACGACCCGCTCTCGCGTACCTTCGCCCTCCCCAACGGAGGCGGAGGTCCATGATGCGCACGCTCCCCGAGTCCAGGCTTCATCGCGTGACGGTCACGCAGAGCGAACTCCACCACCAGGGCTCCCGGGTGGTGGAGAGGAACCAGATTCCCGGGGCAAAGTCCGCGTCCGCGGGCCTGTCGCGCGCTTGAGTCCGAGACCCATCACGCGGGGCGCCCGTCGCCGCGCCCGTCCCACGCCCCGGAGCAGCCCGTGAGATTCGCCGGCGAGTTCGCCGCGCTCGGCACGGCCGTGTGCTGGGCGGCCGGCTCCAACTTCTTCGCCGCCGCCGGCCAGCGCATGGGCTCGGTGGTGCTCAACCGGTTGCGCATCAGCGTGGCTGCCGTGCTGCTCTGCACGGCGCTGCTCGTCCTGCGCGGCTCCCCCTGGCCGGTGTGGGCGACCTCGTGGCAGGTCGTGCTGCTCGCATTGAGCGGGCTCGTGGGCTTCGTCTTCGGCGACACCTACTATTTCCGCTCGCTGGTCATCCTCGGCCCGGGCCGCGCCGCGCTCGTGACCTCGACGGCGCCCGTCTTCACCGTGTTCCTCGCCTGGCCGCTGCTGGGCGAGCGGCCGGGGCCGCTCGTGCTGCTCGGCATGGCGCTCACGCTGGGCGGCATCGGCTGGGTGATCTGGGAACGCGAGCACCCGGCGCAGGAGCACGTCGAGGGCTCGATCTTCGTCGGCGTGGTGGCGGGCGTGCTGGCTGCGCTGGGGCAGGCGGGCGGCTACGTCCTTTCGAAGGCGGCCCTGCGCACGGGTCTCGATCCGCTCTCGGCGACCGTGATCCGCATCGTGGCGGCCGCCGCCGGCATCTGGCTGTTGGCGGCGGCGCAGCGCGACGTGCGCCGCACGCTCGGCGCCCTGCGCGACCGCCGGGGCTCGGCCTTCATGGTGGGCGGCGCCTTCTTCGGGCCGTTCATGGGCGTGACCCTGTCGCTGACCGCGCTCAAGTACATCGAGGCCGGCGTGGCCGCCTCCATCACCGCCATCTACCCGGTGCTCACCCTGCTGCTCTCGTCCCGCTTCCACGGGGAGCGCCTGACCCTGCGCACCCTGGCCGGGGCGCTGGTGGCGGTGGCGGGGGTGGTGGTGCTCTTCCTGCGCTGATCCCGGGGCCCCGGCCGCCGGGGGACTCCTTCTACAACCGGTCGGAGCCGCCCGCCGATCCTGTGGCCGCGCGCTTCTTCACAGGCCCCTCACAGCCGTTTCCGCGGCTTCGCGTACACTCATCCCGTGGTTTCGCCCGTCCGCGGGGTCCCACCGGGGGGTCCGAAAGTCCCCTTGTCGTTGCGGCCGCGGCGTGGAAATGTTATCCGGTTCTGTTCCGCCCTCCCGGTCCCTTCTGGGCGGGCGATCCGTTTCAGACTGGAGCCTTCGATGAGCCCCCCTGTCTACGACTGGGATGCCGACGAGTACCTCACCTCCGAGGAGGAGCGCATGATCGACGAACTCGAGGCCATGCTGCGCCCACCGGCGCTGCCCATGGCCCCCTATCCCCCGAAATCCGTCCTGCTGGCGAGCGGCGAGACCATGGTGGTGCGCCAGGCCCTGGTGGAGGAAGTGGACCTGATGCTCAAGGTCATCCAGCCGCTCTCCTGGGTGACCCGCGACTTCTACGACATCGTCTCGGCCCGCCTGTTCGCCGAGCTGCTCGGCTGGAAGACGCACCGTGTGCGCGACGAGTACTGCCTGGTCGGCGTGATCGACGGCGTGCTGGCCGGCATCGTGAACGGCCGCCTCTTCGACGAGAAGCACGGCGTTTCGTTCCACACGCTGACCCTCAAGCGCGGCCTGCGCGTGGGCTCGCACCTGTTCGCCTCGAAGATGGAGCACCACATCGAGTACCTGGGCCAGGACGAGGTCTGGATCGTGGCCGAGAGCCCGATCGGCCACCGGCGCTGGATGATCGAGTATCCGCTCGAGAAGAAGTTCGAGGTGCAGCACGAGCTGGGCGGCGCGCCCGCCTGGGTGCTGACCCGCGACACCTATTTCAAGGCCAAGTCGCGGCTGGTCACGGGCACGCGCCCGGTCTCCGACGAGCTGCTGGCGAAGTCCTACCCGCTGCGCGAGCCGGACCTGCGCGTCATGCTGACGCAGATCGAGCACACGCTGGAGGCCCGCGTATGAGGGACGTGGCCATCGTCGGCGTGGGCTCGACGCAGTTCGGTCGGGCGCAGTGGAGCCTGCTCAAGATGATGTGCGAGGCGTCGAACGACGCCATCGTGGACGCCGGCATCGGCGAGCGGAAGATCGACGCGGTCTACGTCGCCAACATGGGCGCGTCGCGCAACAACCGCATGGCCGGCCTGTCCAGCGGGCTCGTGGACCGGATGAACCTGTACCCGCACACGGTCTCCGAGACCATCGAGAACGGTCCGGCCTCGGGGGCCTCGGCCATCAAGCACGGCGTGCACTCCGTGGCCTCCGGATACTGCGACCTGGTGCTGGTGTGCGGCGGCGAGCGCATGCAGGAGGTCAACAACTTCGAGGCGACCGAGTTCGTCTCCTACCTCTCGCATCGCTACGCCGAGTATCCCTACGGCGTGACGCTGCCCTCGCTGGCGGGCATGTTTACGCGCCTGTACATGGAACGCTACGGGGTCGAGGCCCGGCACCTGGCGATGGTGGCGATCAAGAACCACCTCAACGGCGCGAAGAACAAGAAGGCGCACCTGCGCATCCCGATCACGATGGAGGGCATCCTGACCGGGCCGGACGCGCTCAACAACAATCCGTGGATCGCCGAGCCGCTGCGTTTCTTCGACTGCTGCCCGGTCAGCGACGGCTCCTCGGCGGTGCTGCTGGCGCCGGCCGAGATGGTGAAGGAGTTCAAGAAGACGCCGGTGCTGATCGCCGGCATGGGCCAGGCGACCGACTCGCAGGCGGTGCAGGACCGGCCCGACCCGACCGAGCTGACCGCGGTGCGGATGGCGGCGGAACGGGCGTTCGCCATGGCGAAGCTGACGCCGAAGGACATCGACGTGGCCGAACTGCACGACGCCTTCACCATCCTCGAGATCGTCGAGAGCGAGGAGTGCGGGTTCTTCAAGAAGGGCGAGGGCCACAAGGCGCTCGAGCGGGGCGAGACGCAGATCGGCGGGAAGCTGCCCATCAACCCGTCGGGAGGGCTCAAGTCCCGCGGGCATCCCGTGGGCAACACCGGCGTGTCGCAGATCGTGGAGCTGGTGCTG
This sequence comes from Candidatus Eiseniibacteriota bacterium, assembly GCA_025357055.1. Taxonomy (GTDB): domain Bacteria; phylum Eisenbacteria; class RBG-16-71-46; order RBG-16-71-46; family RBG-16-71-46; genus JANXPZ01. The sequence goes on from JANXPZ010000217.1 coordinate 30,720, forward strand.
CAGCTGCGCGGCGAGGCGGGCGACTACCAGGTGCCGAAGCAGCCGAAGCACGGTTTCGCCGTGAACTTCGGCGGTTTCGGCAACAACGTCGTCGCCACCGTGCTCAAGCGGGGGGTGTGACATGGCCATGAACGTCGAAGTCGCCAAGTGCACGAAGTGCGGCAAGCTCTCGTATCCGACGCACTTCTACTGTCCCTCGTGCCACGGTACGAAGTTCGAGCCGGTCCCGGTCGGGGGTGAGGGCAGGTTGCTGACCTGGACGCGGGTCTACGCGCTGCCGCTGGACTACGCCCAGCTCTACGTCACGCTCGGCATCGTCGAGCTGGACATGGGGGTGCGGGCGACCGGCCGGCTGGAGATCGCCGAGCCGAAGACCGGCGCGCGGGTGCGGACCCACATCGGCAAGGTGCGCGAGATCAACGGCAAGGACATCACCGGGCTGGTCTTCACAGCCGTCTAGTCCGGACGTTCCCGGTGCCCCGCGGCGCGCTCGCGACCGCGGGAGCACCGGCGTTCCGGGCGTCGGATCGCAGGGGAGAAGAGACGATGAGTGGCTTCCGCTACGAAAGACCTGGCACGCTGGCCGAGGCCACCGCGCTGTTGGCCGGGGCCGGCGGAGGCGCGAGGATCCTGGCCGGCGGGACCGACCTGATGATCGCGCTGCGCGGCGGTCCGCAACCCACCGTGCTGGTGGACATCAAGCGCATCCCCGAGCTGGGGGCCGTCCGCTGGACACCCGCGGGCGACCTCGAGATCGGCGCCTGCGTGCGGGTGCAGGACGTCGCCGATGACGCGCGCATCCGCGAGGTCTTCCCGGCGCTCGCGGAGGGGGCGGAGGCGATCGGCTCGCTGCAGATCCGCTGGCGGGCGACGGTCGCGGGGAACCTCTCGAACGCCTCGCCCTGCATGGACACGGCCCCGCCGCTGCTGGTGCTGAACGGGCGGTTGCGCGTCACGGGCCCGCAGGGGACGCGTGAGGCGCCGCTTGCGGACTTCTTCCTGGGCGTGAAGCAGACCGCGCTCGCTCCCGGCGAGCTGGTGACGGCGGTGATCGTGCCGAAGCCGGCCGCGGGGCTGAGCAGCGCGTTCGACAAGATCAAGCGCTCGTACGGTCACGACCTCGCGATCGTGAACTCGGCCGCCGCCTGGGACCCGGCGGCGGGCACGCTGCGCGTGGCGATCGGCTCGTGCGCGGTGCGGCCGGCGCTGGTGCCGGCACTCGCGGGCGTGGGACCGAAGTCGGACCCGAAGCACGCCGGTGAGCGCCTTGCCGCGCTGGCGCAGGAGCACATCCTGCCGATCGACGACGTGCGGGCCTCGGCCGAGTACCGGCGCGAGATGACCAGCCTGCTGTGCCGCAGGCTTGCCGCGCGGCTGCTCGGCGCGGGGAGGACGTCATGAGTCTGCATCCCATCACGCTGACGGTGAACGGCGAGACCTCCACCCTCGAGGTCCCCGCGAACCGGACGCTGCACCAGCTGCTGGCCGAGGACCTGCACCGGCACGAAGTGAAGTCGGGCTGCTACATCGGCGAGTGCGGGCTGTGCACGGTGATCCTCGACGGCAAGCCGGTGAACTCCTGCCTGGTGTTCGCGGTCGAGGCCGACGGCGCGGTGATCGAGACCTCCGCCGCCGAGAACGGCGAGCCCGGCACGCTCTCCGACCTGCAGCAGGCGTTCGTGGACCACGGCGCCATCCAGTGCGGTTTCTGCACCCCGGGCATGCTCGCCTCCGCCCGCGCGCTGTTGCAGCGCAACCCGAAGCCGGCGCGTGACGAGATCGTCGAGGCGCTCTCGGGGAACTACTGCCGCTGCACGGGCTATCAGCCCATCATCGACGCAGTCGAGGCCGTGGCGAAGGGCGGCTACCGGGCCAAGCCCGCGCCCACGGCGCCCTACGTGGGCGGCGAGGCCAACCGCGTGGACGCGGCGGCGAAGGTGACGGGCTCGGCGACGTTCGTGCACGACATGGTGCTCGACGGGATGCTGCACGGCCGCATCCTGACCTCGCCGCATCCCTCGGCCCGCATCAAGCGCATCGACGTGTCGAAGGCGAAGGCGATGCCGGGGGTGAAGGCCGTGCTCACCGGCGCCGACCTGCCGTACAAGCTCGGGCTCTACATGGAGGACAAGGACATCCTCGCCCGCGGCGTGGTTCACCACCAGGGCGAGGCCGTCGCGGCGGTGGCGGCCGAGACCTGGATCCAGGCCAAGCTCGCCACGCTGGCCATCGAGGTCGAGTACGAGGTGCTGGAGCCGGTGCTCGACGTGCACGCCGCGCTGAAGGAGGGCGCGCCGCAGGTGCACCCGGGCCTGGCGGACTACTCGTGGATGAAGGGCGTGTTCTTCCCGCAGCCGGGCCGCAACACCGCCCACCACCAGAAGATCCGCAAGGGTGACGTCGAGCAGGGCATGGCCCAGGCGGACCACGTCTTCGAGTTCCACTTCCAGAACCCGCCGGTCCAGCACGTGCCGATGGAGACGCACGTGGCCATCGCCACCGCGCGCGCCGACGGCGAGGTCGAGATCATCACCTCGGCCCAGTCGCCGTTCACCGTGCGCACGCTGTTCTGCCGCACCTTTGGCATGGCGCCGGGCAAGGTGCGCGTGCGGGTGCCCTACGTCGGCGGCGGTTTCGGCGGCAAGGCCGGCATCCACCTCGAGCCGCTGGTCTACTGCCTGTCGAAGGCGGCGGGCGGGCGTCCCGTGAAGATCAGCGCCACGCGCGAGGAGGAGTTCAACACCCTGCCTTCGCGCCAGGGGCTGCAGAGCACCATCAAGACCGGGGTGACGAAGGACGGCCGCATCACCGCGCTCGACCTCACCTACCTGTGGGACGCCGGCGCCTTCGCCGACTACGGCGTCAACGTCGGACGCGCCGCGGCCTACTCCGGCGCCGGGCCCTACGTCGTGCCGAACTGCAAGCTCGATTCGCTGGTGGTCTACACCAACAAGATCCACGGCACCGCCTACCGCGGCTTCGGCCACCTCGAGGTGCTCTGGGGCATCGAGCGCAACATGGACATGGTGGCGCGCGCGCTGGGCCTGGATCCGGTCGAGTTCCGCAGGAAGAACCTGCTGCGCGTGGGCGAGACCACCATCACCGGCGAGCCATTCACGGCCGGTCACGGCCGGCCCGAGGAGTGCCTGCGACTCGTTAGCGAGGCGATCGGCTGGGACGCGAAGGCGCGCGCCGCCACGCCGGTCGCGCCGGGCTCGGGCAAGGTGCGGGCGAAGGGCGTGGCGATGCTGCACAAGGCGCCCGCCATGCCGACCTACACCTCGTGCGCTGTCACCATCCTGTTCAACGGCGACGGCTCGGCCAACGTGCTGGTGAGCGGCGTGGACTACGGCCAGGGGACCTACACCGCGCTCGCGCAGATCGCGGCGGACGAGCTGCGGCTCCCGCTCGAGATGGTGCGCGTGCCGTGGGACAGCGACACCGACTACACGCCCTACGACTGGCAGACGGTGGCGAGCCGCTTCTCGGTGATGGGCGGCAACGCCGTCATCCAGGCGGCGAAGGAGTGCCTCGACCAGATCCGCAGCGTCGCCGGGCAGGCGCTGCACGCCCCGCCCGAGCAGATCGAGTGCGGCAATGGCAAGGTCTGGGTGAAGGGCAAGCCTGCCCGCACGCTGGACTACAGCCAGCTCGTGCTGGGCTACACCTACCCGGACGGCAGCAGCATCGGCGGACCGGTGATCGGCAAGGGCCGCTACATCGCCACCGGCCTGACGAACCTCGACCCGCAGACGGGCCAGGGGCTGCCGGCGCTCAACTGGACCTACGGCGCGCACGCCGTCGAGCTCGAGGTGGACACCGACACCGGTCACATCCAGGTGCTCAAGCTGGTCTCGGCCTTCGACGCGGGCAAGGTGCTGAACGCGCAGCAGTGCCGCATGCAGGTGATCGGCGGGGTGGTGCAGGGACTGGGCTCGGCGGTGATGGAGAAGTTCGTGTTCCAGAACGGCCGGCTGCTCAACAATTCGTTCACGGACTACAAGATCCCGACCGCGAAGGACATCCCGGCCGAGATGCAGCAGTTCTTCGTCGAGACGCCGCACCCGCAGGGGCCCTACGGCGCGCGGGGCGTGGCCGAGCACTCGATGATCTCGGTGCCGGGCGCGGTGGGCAACGCGGTCGCGAACGCCACCGGCGTGGAGTTCTTCGAGCTGCCGCTGGATCCGGAGCGTGTCTTCCTGACGCTCAAGCGCGCGGCGGAGGGGAAGGCGCAGCCGGTGAAGACCGCCGACCCGGACCCACGTTCCACGCGGGTGCCCCCCGCGGCCAGGAAGTAGCGGGAGAGACGTGGCCGCCTTCGTGCTGGTCCGCAAGGACTCGTATCACGACTCCGTTCTCCTGATGCGCGTCTCGCAGGCCCTGAAGGGG
>JANXPZ010000007.1 GCA_025357055.1 Candidatus Eiseniibacteriota bacterium
CCGTTGCGCGCGCCCACCGAGCCGTCGTCGTTGAGCAGGAACTTGGGGACGATGAACAGCGAGATGCCCCGCGTGCCGGCGGGCGCGCCGTCGATGCGGGCGAGCACCAGGTTGACAATGTTGTCGCAGATCTCGTGCTCGGCGGCGCTGATCCAGATCTTGGTGCCGGTCAGGTGATAGACGTCGGATGACGGATGGCGGATGGCGGTGCAGCGGATGTCGGCAAGGGATGAGCCGGCGTCCGGTTCGGTGAGCGCCATGGTGCCGCCGAACGTCCCATCGAACATGCGCGGCAGCCACGCGGCCTTCTGCTCGGCGGTGCCGAACTCCGCAATGAGATTGGCCGCGCCGACGGTGAGCAGCGGGTAGCTGGCGGTGGCGACATTGGCCGCGTCGAGCATGCAGTAGGCAGCGGCCGAGATGACGTGCGGCAGTTGCAGGCCGCCCAGCTCCGCGTCCTGCGTGGCGCAGAGCAGGCCCGCGTCGGCGGTGGCCTTGTAGGCTGGGCCTACGCCCGCGTTGAGCACCACCTTGCCGTCGACGACGCGTGGCTCTTCGGTGTCGTTGAGCGAGCGGTGCGGCTCGTAGTATTCGGTGGCGATGCCGCGGGCAGATTCCAGCACTGCGTCGAAGGCCTCGCGCGAGTAGTCGGCAAAGCGCGGTCGGGTGCAGAGCGCCTCGACGTTGAGGACGTCGTAGAGCTGGAAGGCGATGGTGCGGGGGTCGATGAGGTGGGGCATGGGAGTATTGCGCGGTTGGGGATGCGCAGAACTTATCGCGCGCGACCGGGGCGCGCGATGCGGCCCTGAATGTCCTGGACCGCGCTTTTTCCAAGGTTCGACACAGCGAACCGTAAGCGCCTTTGGGTTCGCTGGGGGTAACCCTATTTATTTCGGGGCCGTTCCCTTGAGGTCAGGGGGCACTACGACGCGGCGAGCGCAACCGCCGCAGCTCCCCAAACTGGGCGATGCGCACATCGCGGTCGGGGAAATGCGCCACGATCTCCAGCGTACCGCCCAGCGCCTCGAGGTAGCGACGAAGCGTGGAGACGTACATGTCGGCCTGTTGCTCGAGCCGCGACACGTTGCCCTGGTCGGTGTCCAGGGCCTCGGCGAGGTCCGCCTGCGAGCGGTCGCGCGCATTGCGCAACTCGCGCAGGCGCATCGCGGCGTCGAGACGATGCGCCTCAGCCTTGATACGCTCGCGACGCTCGGCCGGCATCGCGTCGATTAGATCCCGGAACTTTCGCGCCATCAGATCAAGCCCTCCTCGCGCACTTGTCGCCACCCAGCAGCAGGATCGCCGTGCGGCGCGGGTCAAATGCGTACATGATGCGGTACGGCCTGCCTCGGTGCTGTATCCGCAGCTCTCGCATGTGCGCATGGCGTGACGTCACCACCTTCGAGGAGTGGGGGGGAATCCCAGGGCCGGGCCGCGCCACTCCAGCAGGTACACTTTCGCGCCCAACGCATCCTGCGCAGCGCAAGCCAAGCCAGACCACCAGACAGAAAACTCATCCGTGAACTCGACATCCCATGTCACAGTACACATAATGTCATGAAAGACATCCCTCAGCGCAAGACCATGGTGCACTCCCTGCGGGACAAGAGCCCGGAGCTGTTGGAGATGCGCAGAAGTTATCGCGCGTCGCGCCTATGCCAGCGGATTCTCGATTGCCACGCCAAGCACCGCCTGACCAGCGTTCAAGTCCTCGGTGAAGAGGCGCGTACATCCCGCGGACGCAGCGGAGGCGACGATCAGTGCATCCCGGAATGACAGCGTGTTGAGCACCGAGCAGTCGATGGCGGCCTCGATTGTGCTGGGCGAAACCTGCACGACTTCGAAGACCGCAAAGGTCTTGAGCACGGTCTTGGCGGCCAGTGGTGGCATGCCGAGCTTTCGCGTGGCGGCCACGTAGAACTCCTGCATGACCTGGGTGGAGATTACCCCTGATCCGTCGGCGGCGAGGGCCGCGATGACTGCCCGGCACGTGCTGCGGCGCGCCGCGTCGTCCTCATCGACGGCGTAGACCAGGATGTTGGTATCGAGAAAGGTCTTACCGGACATGGAGGTCGTCGCGTGTCCACCGCGAACCGCCGGAGTGCCCGGGGTACCCATCCATCAGCCGGAACATCTCGGCGGCAATCGCTTGTCGGTCGGTCATGACCACGCGAGCAAGCAGGTCGCGAACCAGGCCATTCAGCGTGGTCTGGTGGCGAGCGGCGTACACCCGCCCGGCGTCGATGGTCGCCTCGTCAAGCGCGAGCGTGATGTTCTTCATCATGACCACAGTATAACAGAAGTGGTCCCGCTTTTCTGTACTGCCTGAGGCCGTGGGATAACTGGATGGGCGAGCGGGTTATGCCGCTGCCGGAAGTAGCAGTGGCGTGAAATAGGCTTCATCGGGGGTGCGATCGGCAAGGCTCGAGTGCGGCCGGGCCGTGTTGTACTGGGTGAGGTAGCGGCCGATGCCGGCCCGCGCCTCGGAGACGGAGGCATATGCGTGCAGGTAGACCTCCTCGTATTTGATGGTGCGCCACAGGCGTTCGACGAAGATGTTGTCGCGCCAGCAGCCCTTCCCGTCCATGCTGATCGCGATGTCGCGGTCCTGCAGCAGCCCCGTGAACGCGCTGCTCGTGAATTGACTGCCCTGATCCGTGTTGAAGATTTCCGGCCGGCCGTGGCGCGCCAGCGCTTCCTCCACGGCCTCGACGCAGAAGTCCGCGTCGAGCGTCACCGACGTGCGCCAGCTCAGCACGCGACGACTCGCCCAGTCCATGACAGCGGCCAGGAAGAGGAAGCCGCGGGCCATGGGGATGTACGTAATGTCCATCGCCCACACCTGGTTGGGCTGCGTGACGGTCCGGCCCCGCAGCAGGTACGGAAACACCGGATGCGCCCGATGCCGTTTGCTGGTGCCCGGCTGCGGCGCGATGGCGCTGATACCCATCCGGCGCATGAGCGTCGTCACGTGGCGGCGCCCGATCTCCACGCCTTCTCGGCGCAGCAGGCGGCGCAGCATCCGGGCCCCAGCGAAGGGGAAATCCAGATGCAGCGCATCGAGCCGTCGCATCAGCGCGAGGTCCGCCTCGGATACGGGCCGGGGCACGTAGTACACGCTGCCGCGGCTCAAGCCCAGGGCGGCCGCCTGCCGCGTGATCGGCAGCGCGTGGGTCCGGTCGATCATCGCTTGGCGCTCAGCCACCCGGCCTTGGTGAGCGCGCGATCTAAAAAATCGTTCTCGAGCGTCAGCTCGCCGATCTTCGCGTGCAGCGTCTTCACGTCCACCGGGGGTTCGGCGGGGCGGCCGTCGGCAAAGACATCGGCCGCGCCGCGCAGCAACTGCTCGCGCCACTGGCCGATCTGGTGCGGGTGGACATCAAAGCGCTGCGCCAACTCGGCGAGCGTGGCTTCGCCCTTCACGGCCGCCAAGGCGACTTTGGCTTTGAAGGCGGGAGAATGATTCCGACGGGGACGACGGGACATGGACAGGGCTCCTGAGGCGATGGGCGAAAGATCGCCCGGTCAGCCCGCCTGTCCAGTTATCCCCCCTGTTCAAAATTGCGGAGCCACTTCTGCCGTAATCCTAGAACCACTATGGACGGCGCTGTTCAGCGACGATGAGCGACGCGTTGCCGTGAGGCGGCTCTTGGACCACGGATACTCAGGGATGCTTCCTACCATACCGCCGGTCGCTACCTAGCCCGCGTTTGTGCTGTCGGCGCATCAAGGGAGCGGTCGCGGGCGGCCGACTTGGGCGCACAATCCTGACTAGTGTCCGCGCCCGCGACCGCGTCTATTAGGCGCGCCGCAGCATAACCCCAGACGCTAGAACGCTACTACAACATATGGCCAGCATCGTCTTCAAGAACCCGAACGATCCCGAGCAGCCCGCAGCTGGTGTCTATCGATGGTTCATCTGCGACGGTGATAGAGAACTTACGGTATATGTCGGCCGGGCTGGTTATCGCGGCCGTAGTGTCGGTGATCCGAGTACCCTAAAGCGCGGTATTCTGGAGGCGCAGCGGAGTTGCCTCACTAGCGAGAAGGCGCGTAAGAAGCTCGACACCGATTTCGTAGTTAGTACCGCTCTTCGGTATCTGAAAGACAGGGGCTTTGACTGTTTCTGGGAGCACGTGTCGCACGATCCGACAGAGGAGCGTACACGATGCAAGCAGTATCGCCCGTTGCTGCAAGGCGCGGCGGGCACGATTCACTCGCACTTTAAGCCCGCGAAGCCAGAAGCCGCCGCTTGGGATCCAACTGACATAGAACTGGCCCATCGGCTCGTATCGGAGCGGTTCGATCTTCACTTGCATCTCGAATTCTAGAACGCATTGCACGACGCGAATCACTCACCTGGAGAGACCAGTGGCAGTCCCGAGTTTTCAAACGTGGTTCTTGCCGTTCCTGAAGCGCGTATCCGACGGCAACGTTCACTCGATGCAGTCCCTTTACCTTCAACTTGCCGACGACTTGGCGTTGACGGACGAGGAACGTAGCGAGCTGTTGCCTAGCGGTGGTCAGTTCAAGTTCCGGAACCGCATCGGCTGGGCCCGCACCTACCTGAAGAAAGCGGTGCTTGTCGAGACCCCAGGCGAGGGGCTAGTACGGATCACGGAGCGCGGAACCACGGTGCTCGCCGCGCCGCCAGACAAGCTGAACGTTGCCTATCTGAAGCGATTTCCAGAGTTCGTGTCTTTCCATACCTATCGCCCTCCCGAGACCGAGCAGGCCGCCGGTACGAGTGCTGCAATCTCAGAATCCGAAGAGACTCCAGAGGAGTCGCTAGAGCGGATCTTCAACTCACTTCAGGAGGAGGTGGCAGACGAGCTGCTCGAACGCATCATGATGGCACCTCCTGCCTTCTTCGAACGTTTGGTCATCGATCTGCTACTGAAGATGGGATACGGTGGCTCGCAGGAGATGGCTGGCAAGGCCATCGGCAAATCAGGGGATGGGGGCGTGGACGGCATTATCAACGAGGATCCTCTCGGACTGGATGTGGTCTATCTGCAGGCCAAGCGGTGGGAAGGAACCGTCGGACGGCCAGTCGTACAGGCGTTTGTCGGGAGTCTCGCCGGCTTCAGAGCTACAAAGGGAGTGCTCATCACCACGTCGAACTTCTCAACGGAAGCGCGGACCTATGTTCAGTCCATCGGGGCGCGTGTGGTTCTAATTGACGGTGCGGAGTTGACGCGCCTAATGCTGAAGTATGGATTGGCGGTGAGTACGAAGGTTAGCTACGAACTGCGGCGCATCGACAACGACTACTTCGAAGCGTAATCGTTCTAACAATCGTTGGTGTCGACGGCGCGTTAGTGATGCGGCCCCTAGCGGCGCGCATCGGCGGACATTGCGCCTTGGCGCGCCGCCCGCGGCCGCATCCATTTGAAGCGCCGCAGCAACGCCCTTTGTTGGGTAGGCGCATCATAACTGTACTGTGCATCGATTCCCACGAGCGGTTGACGAAGGACACTTTGAGTTGTGCTGGGTTCAGTGGACACCATCCTAGTGTGCATTCGGTCTTGGAGGTGTCATGCGAGCACGACGAAGGCACAGCCGGGAGTTCAAGGTGGATGCGATCCGGCCGGTCACCTGGTTTTGCGCTGCTCAGCATATAGATTCGAGTCATCTGGAGCTGACCCGCCCGAGCGCTTAGCAGGGCCGCATCAGCGATGCCTTGGCTCGCACAACTCGCATCGCACATGAATGCCACACTCATTGTAGACATCTTCGCGGGCCCGGGCGGCTTGGCTGAGGGCTTCTCGAGTCTCGTTGTCAACGGTCGGCATCCGTTCCGCGTCGCGCTGTCCATCGAAAGGGATGCGAGTGCGCACGAGACGCTTCGCCTTCGAGGCTTCTACCGACAGTTCCGTGGCAATCCGCCGCAGGACTACTGGGATCACCTGCGTGGCACAGTCACTCGGCAGGAACTCTTCGCTCGCTATCCCGAGCAGTATCAGAGCGCAAGCACCGAGTGCGTTCAGCACGAGCTGGGCGCCACATCCGACGCAGAAACGCGTGCAATGGTTCGCCGAGCACTCCGTGGTCATAGTGGCGCGTGGGGGCTGATCGGGGGCCCGCCCTGCCAAGCCTACTCGCTGGTCGGCCGCTCTAGGAACCGGGGAGTCCGAGGCTACGTTCCGGAAGAGGACCACCGGCAAACGCTCTACGTCGAGTATCTGCAGATTCTGGCCGATCATCGACCTGCGTTCTTCATAATGGAGAATGTAAAGGGCTTGTTGTCGGCGACCTTGGACAGCCGACGGCTTTTTGAGCGCATTATGGGTGATCTGAGGGATCCGGCCGACGCACTGCGGCGCGAGAACCGGCGAGCGCCGCGCACTGGTCCACTATACGACGTCTTTTCTGTTTCTAACGCAGCGTCTGAACTTCTCGGGCCGACCGCCGCGGACGTCATCGTCAGGTCGGAGGAGTATGGCATTCCGCAAGCGCGCCATCGGGTGATCCTGCTTGGTGTGCTGAACGGCTCGGGATCGCGAGATCCCGGCACGCTGTCGCGCAGAGGAGTTCGCACCGCGTGGAGCGCCATCAAGGATCTGCCGCCAGTTCGTAGCGGTCTTACGGATCATCCAGACGAGGACGGCACATGGTGTGAGATCGTTCGATCCGTCGCTCGAAAGCCTTGGATGAGCGACTTGGATACAGATGTCCGCGAGGCGATTCTCGAGGCCAGCGATAGAGTGCGGCCGCCGAAGGCGGGCCGCGGAGCAGAGTACGTGAGGTCACTCCGTGCTGGTTGTGATGCTCTCGCTGGATTCGTGAACCATTCGACCCGAGCCCACATCGCCGCGGATCTGGAGCGCTACTTCTTCGCGGCGTGCTATGCGCGCGCGCGCGGGAAGTCGCCCGTCCTTAGCGACCTCCCTCCGTCTTTGCTGCCCCTGCACGCGAATGCTGCCGAAGCAGTGAGAGGGGGCCTGTTCAACGACCGGTTTCGAGTCCAGCTGGGAGGCCGCCCATCGACAACGATCACGTCACACATCTCGAAGGACGGGCACTACTACATCCATCCAGACCCGCTTCAGTGTCGAAGTCTCACGGTCCGCGAAGCTGCGCGCCTGCAGACCTTCCCGGATGACTATCTCTTTTGTGGACCGCGAACAGCACAATACCACCAGGTGGGAAATGCTGTGCCTCCGGAGCTCTCCCGGCAAATCGCGGAAGTCGCGAGCCGGATAGTGTAGGGCGTGACGGACCGAATAACGCCAAAGCGGCGCTCTCGGAACATGTCCCGAATCCGAGGCTCAAATACAGCACCGGAGCTTCGAGTCAGATCGTATCCTCACCGCGCCGGAGTTCTCTTCCACCTGCACGACCGCCGGCTTCCAGGCAGGGCTGATCTCGCAATCGGCTCCTCAAAGACGGCGGTGTTCGTACACGGTTGCTATTGGCATCGACACCACGGGTGCCAGTTGACGGCGACGCCAAAGTCCAATGTAGGTTTCAGGTATGCGAAGTTCGCGGCCAACATCGCGCGAGACGCGCGAGTTCAGCTGGCGCTCGCCGAGCTTGGTTGGCACGTTATGGTGGTCTGGGAGTGCGAGGCGGAGCGCCCGGGAGTTCTCAAGGCAATCGTCGACGAAATCAGGGCGCGTCGGCGGAATTGGCATCTCATCTCGTCAGTATCTCGGGTTGGTGGATTGCGCTCCCATAGCTTCATCTGAACATCTTCTACCGGAAGGCAGATGCCCAAGTGGATCTGGAGACAGACGCTTTGAGTGGGTGTTTTCTCTTTCATGCGAAGATAAGTCGATGTAAGTGAATAACTTAGAAAATTCTTCCGTCAGGAAGAATGATTCACCAATCGCGTATCTTCGTGTCGTCTAGCGATAATATACACTAAATATTGCACACATATGCGATATGTATTACGATAGTCGCATAGGTATGATGCCCACGTTGTCAGGAGGACGCTTGAAGAGAGACAGGCGCGCTAAGTTTGTAGAGATTGCTAACAATCGAGTCAATCGGGCTCTCAACGACATTCGGTTGATCGGCAACCTTTCCAACCGATCCGCCTACGAGTTCACGGAAGAGGATGTGAAGAAGATCGTCCGTGCTCTGAATCGCGAGATCGACACGATGAGAGGACGTTTCGGTACGACCGGCAACGGCGGTGAGTCCGAGTTCTCGCTCAGCTAGCTCCGAATTCTCATCTCGCTCCGTCAGGACGCCCCCGCACCGCTCAACTCCTTGCTGCCACCTGAGCAAACAGAACCGATGACATTTCCCACCTTGACGTTCCTGCCCAACGAGGCCGGCGAAATAGACGGCCTCGGCGATGCCGGGATTGAGACTTTCCGAAACGCACCCTATGCAAGCGCGGCACGCGAAGCAGGTCAGAACACGCGTGACGCCGCGGAGTCGACCCCGGTCAAGCTCACCTTCGACGTACTTGGCCTCCCGCCGGATCAGATTCCAGCCTACCATGAGCTAGAGCTGGCGCTCAATGCGTGTGCGGCGACAGCGGTACACGAGAAGGAGATCGAGTTCTTCAAGAACGCACGAAATGTCGCGAGCGCAGCGACCATTCCGGTCCTTAGAATCGCGGACTACAACACGCGAGGGTTGACGGGGCCGCCTGACGAACCCGGCACACCCTTCCACTCGCTACTGAAGGCCTCGGGGGTAAGTACTAAGGACAGCGAGACGTCAGGCGGTTCCTTCGGCATCGGAAAAAACGCCTCCTTCGCAGTGTCTGACCTTTATATGGTCATGTTCTCCACACGTTACGCGGCCGCTTCCGGCAGCGACGAGTACGCGGCTCAAGGAAAGATCAAGCTGGTGTCGCATTTGGATGCCAACGGCAAGTCCCGAAGGGGAACGGGATATTGGGGTAATCCGGAGGGATTCACCGCCGTAACTGATCCGTCACTCGTGCCTGATTGGCTCCGCCGCGACGACCGCGGCACGTCCATCTTCTGCATGGGCTTCAGGCAGAACGAAGGTTGGGCGGAGCTCATGACCTCGTCCCTCGTGACGAACTTCTTCTGTGCCATCCATCGTGAAGAGATGGTCTTTGAAGTTGACTCGCGCAGGTTCGAGGTCAACCGGAATTCGGTTGAGTCGCTGCTCACCAGGACAGACATTCTGGAGGCGGCTGAGACATCGGGACAGCGTCAGGATCTTGAGTTCTCCGCACAGCTCTTTCGTTGTCTCACTTCGCCGCTGGCGCAAGATCGTTCCATCAGCATTGAGGGGCTGGGGGACTTCCAGGTACGCGTTCTCATTGACGAGAACCTGCCCAGGAGAATCGGCTTCGTGAGAAACGGTATGTACATTACCGACAACCTCCGACACTTTGGGCATCCACTAAAGCGCTTTCCGGGCTCGCGCGACTTTGTCGCGCTAGTGGAGCCGGTCGGCGGAGACGCGGTGAAGATCATGAAGCGCCTCGAGAATCCGGCGCACGATGAGCTCTCCGCCGCGCGAATCGCTGATCCGGCCAAGCGGTCCGCAACCGAAGCCGCAATGAAGAAGCTTGGGTCGCAATTGCGTGACCTGATCAGGCAGGCAACAGGCGTTGAACACCAGAACGCAGTGGTGCTGGACGAGCTCGGAAAGTACTTCTCCCAGGAGACGTCCGGTCAGTCTCCGGAAAGCGATCAGGGGGAGCGCGATCCTGAGACGTACCGCTTCACCCCTCCAAAACTCAAGCCGCCACGGAAAGTCACGCCTGCTACCTCCTCGGGAGAGACAGGAGGAAGTGGTGGGACGGGCAGCGGTGGCGGGGGCCCGGGAGGCGGTACTGGTGCGGGAACGGGCGTCGGCAAAGGCGGGCAGGGGCAGCGCGGAGTCCGTGAGTACGCACCGCTTCTGGACGTGCGGAACACGATCTTCACCATCGAGAACGAGCCCTACGGGCGCCGTCTCTACCTCACACCGGACGTCGACGGCCCCATCGTCCTCACCCTGCAGGCAACGGGAGTCAACGACACCGTTGACCTGAGAATCTCAGGCGCAGACAAGGGTACCTTGAAGGATGGAGCACTCGTTCTCGATGTGACCAAGGGAGTGCGTGTGAGCGTCAACATTACGTTGGCTGATGCCTACGTCGGACCTATTGAGGTGCTCGCAGCCGACGTAGCTGCTTCGCAGGGGGCAGAATGAGAGTATCAGAACTTTCAAGGTTCCCGTATCCGGTGCTCAGCGCCTACTCAAATGACTTCGCGTCCGGTGAGTTCGACGTCGAGATCGAGACAAAAGAGCTATCTGCCACGGGGGCCCTTTGCGTACAGCATTCGGTGACGCTCACCGAGCCGTGCATAATGCAACTTGTCGAGTCAGGGCAGGCGGCCGTCGGCATGTTCGTACGTTGCGATGACACGTACTACCGGGACCTCCATCGACTGGCGTGGCCGGCTGGGCGCACCGATTTTCCGCCCGGCGCGCTTCTCAACAGAGTGTCCATTCGGTCGTTCGTCTGGCTTGAAAAGCCTCTGACCGAATGGTCCCCGGATGGGATCCATCCGGAATTCCCGACACCGCTGTCACTGACTCACAGAGACGTAATTGCCATCGGACCAGAGCGCGTGATCAGCGTTGGTCAGGCAAAGCTGGCAACTCTCGAGAGCATCTTCGAGCTTCAGAAGTCGGACAGCCTTTCTGAAGGCAACATGCGTGTGAATCCCGATGCAGACCGCATACAGATTCTTGCTGACCCCAAGACGTTTGACACGATCAGCCTGTTGCGTGAACAGCAGGCCGGACGCGCTGCGCTACTGAACAGCGTCTTTCTGCCTGCCGTGATGGAGGTGCTCGAGATGCTGCGCGGCAATGGCAACGATTTCACGGAGCGCAGGTGGTACAAGGCTTTCGCGGCCAAGTGCGACTCAAAAGGGATCGATCCTGATGATCCTCAGTCACTCTTTGAGAGTGCGCAGCGTCTGCTCGATTTCCCGAGTAGGCATCTGTCGCTCCTGCTGCCTGATGCCGGAGGGGAGGCATGAGCGAGCCACTTCGTTTTCTCTCTGAGCAGGTGCTGCTCACGTTGCACGACAGCATCGAGGGCAACATCGAGCGCTACGCGAGCGGCGACTTCACGAGTCTCGCTTACGAAAATGGATGGGCAATCGAATCCAAACTGGTGAAGGTGGACTACGACGCGTTGGCAGGCTTGGATGGAACGAAGCGATCAGCGGAAGCCGATGTGGCGAACTCAAAACGTCTTCACGCTGCGCTCTCGGGTATGACGCCAGCAATCGCTGCTGATGAGCGCATTTGGACGCGGCTCACGCACGTGGAGTGTCTTGAATACAGCAGGGAACGCTGGCTTACTGGAAAGACGGAAGATGCGCTGATCACGGCGATCAAGCTGCATATGTTCGCCTCTGGCGTAACAGGCATCCGTGACGACAACGCGCTCTCCCGCTTGTGGTGGAACATGCACATCGCATCCATCGCCGATCCTGAAGACCCTGAAGGCGCTTTGGACCTAATCGTTAAACGCGCCGATGTCCGAATGCAGTTCGTGGAACGCCCCGGTAGCGCGGCGCGTCGGGCGGTCGCTCGAGCCGTCGTGCGGGCAATGCGGCGTGAGTCCTGGACTCTCTCCAATGATGACCGCTTCGATGCCTTCATGAAGGTGTTGAATCGGAACGGTGGTGGCGTTCTGTTCGAGGCGAGAGCGGAGGCTGAGGTCGACGCGTTTATGGATGGTTGCATCTCCGCTGCGCGTGCATCTCTTGGTGAGTGAGTCGGGGGTCAGAGTGATGCTTGGCGGGCCCGCATGGCAGCAGCGGCTTGTCGCGGGGCGCTAGGTCCACATGGAAGGCCAGTCGGCTGCGCGCGCCATCGCCCAAGTATCCAACTTGCAGGACGCCCGCAGTCGCGTCCACGAGGTGAGCTGTACCTATGCCTGCGGGTCCCCCCGCAATTCCCGCCAGAGTGAGCCAGACAATCGGGCCCCCAGGATCGAGTGAATTAGTTGAGGCTGAGCGCGAAAGGGACCGCCTTTCATCATTGCATCGGGATGCGTTGTTCGGAAACGCGCACCGAGGCATCCCCAGACTCCGTGTCGTGTGGATATCGCATTCCACTGGTCACGTCGCCCGCATCGGCATGACCACCACCCCTAGCTAATCATCGGAAAGCAATACCGCAGCTGGTCCGCCGCATCATGATCCAGCTCCGGGAACGTCCCCGTACTCTCCAGATGCACCATCACAAAGCGCACCATCGCGGCGCGCACATCGTCCGTCGGCTGCACCAGCGCCCCCGTCGGCACGTGGCGCACCGACCCGCGCCACACCCAGTGGCGCGCGCGGGCGCGCAACGGATTCACCCACGCCAGCATTTGCTCCGACGTCGATACCGCCAGCCCGTAATGCGCGCTCGGCAACAGCACCTCGCCGAGTGCCCGCAGGACATCGAGCAGTGCGTGGTGCTGCAGGCCGTTGCTGCTCATGAATTGGTCGTCCGACAGTAGCCTGTAACGCGTCCCCTCGAGGGCGCACTCGAGCTCCGCCAATATCTCCTCACGCACGCCGGTGCGCTGGGTCAGGTATCCGCACTGCCGGCACACCCCCGTCACAATCCACTCCTCGCCGCCGCCAAACGCCATCGCCAGCGCGAGTCCTTTGCACACGGGGCACTCGCCTCGGCACAGCGCGCTCCTGGCCCACAGCGACAGCAGCATGCCGCACGTCATCGCGCCGGACGGGCCGGCTTCGGGGGGCAGCACCTCGTAGCTCTGCACCGGCACCAGCGCCGAGTCACGCATCAGGACGTCGCGCCGCCGGTACATGGCGTCCACGAGCAGTCGCGCACTCTCGTCGCGGAAGTCGGCCGCCACCCACGGAGTGTCGTGCGGCGGCAACGCCAGCAGGTCGTCGCCGTCGTCGAGCGGGGTGTTGGAATTGGTGGGAGTGGTCATTGCGTCCGTCCTTTCGAAGAGGTCACGCCTCGCTCGCGCATGGGTCCGGCGTCAACGAACAACTATCAACGCCGGTCGGCTGGGCCACCGTGATGCCCGGATGTGGGCAGGACTACGGAGTGGCAGACGGGTCAACGAGCCGATGCTCTCGCCGTCTTCTGCATGCTGGTGCTGCTCCCGCCACCGAGGCGCAGGTGGCCGGGTCCGTCAGTTGTAGAAAAAGCTACGGCCCGCGACTGACATTCAGTCGCGGGCCGATGGGCACGTGGCTTAGACGGTTGTTGGCGGAGCCGGCGGGGCGAACCCCGTGCGCGGCCCGTCAAGTCAGGAAATCGCCGCGCGGATGGAGGATGGGTGGGATGGGTGGGATGGGTGGGAAAATCAAGCGCGCGTGGCTTTCACCCACTAAAGCCCCCTCTCATACTCGTCACCGTACTGCGCACGATCCTCGAACCAGCGCACCAACGCCTCAATCGCGACGTTTCGTGACGCCCAGGCATTGCTAGGGTCATCCGACACCGGCTCCTGTGTGATGCCCGCTTCCAGCCATAGCCGCCAGAATTTGGTCATCAGGGCGCTGAAACTGAGCGCCACGGACAGTTCGGAGTCGTGCGAGGCGGCCTTTCCCTGAACGTGGTTCTGCCAGTGCAGTGCGAACGCAAATCCTTCAGCGCGCCGCCGCCAGATTGGGATTCCGATGGCGGGAAGCAGCGCTGTCCAGGCGGACACGTTGGCGCGAAATGCGCGACTGTGGCCGCTAGAGGTCTCAACCAGGCCGGCGTTCGCCATGTCGTCGGCGCTGCGCCGTGCGCCGGCCACCGAGTATGCGCTGAGCTCCGACAACGTCGAAACGTCAACCCAGGCACCGCGCGAACCGAGCAGGATGGCGAGCAGGTCGGGCTTCACCCCAACGCCGAATCCGCGTCGAAGCTGCAGCAGCAACGTTCGCGCGTCGCGCCAGCGCGGCGGCACGGCCTTGCGCATCCGCGGCTTCGCCTCGGCGACACGGGAAACGCGGTCCCCGCTGCCCTTCACGAGCGTTCGCCACCGGGCATCACCGCCGGTTGTCGATACGACGTGCGCGAGCTCACCGATCTCAAGTTCCGTTTTCGCGAACGGACCGAGCAAAAGCGCACGAAGACGCGCGATACTCACAAGCCCTGAGTTCCGTACGGTCCAATCGGTGGCCAAGGTGCGAAGCCTCGGCTCACGCCGCGCCAAACCGAGACTCGTCAAGATGAGAGACTCGATATCAACGATCTCATTGTCAATCTGCGGGCCACCAACAGTCAGCGCGCCAATGGACGACCACTGTGACCAGGCGCAGCGGACGGCCGCGACGCCGAGTCGGTCGGTACTAGCGAGAATCGCTTTCGGCAGCATGGTGCTTCACCCAGGCAATCGTTTGGTTGCGTCGCGGATCGACGTTGACCTTCAGGACCCACTGTGCGGCGTCGTCGAGTTCTTGGGGCGTCGCGCCGAGCGTGATGAGATCGCCCAGATGCACGGCGGTCCGGCCGTGCGGTGGATCGTCGCTCGCCGCCTCCAGCTTGAGTGCAATGAGGTCGCGGCGTGCAACAAAGCCCACATGCAGTCCGCCGAACGGTCGCCACGACAGCCGCTCGGCGAATCCTGGCGGCATGCCCGCCTCGAGGCCCGCCGCCATCTGCGTGTTCATCCAGTCTGCCGGCAGGTTGAACTCGCGGGCCACCTCGCGAATGGCAGTCACCATGAATAGTGGTAATGCCGGAGGGGCCAGCACGATCTCGCCGGTCGCATCGCGAACGGCCATGACGTCGACGTCCCCCGTGACGCGAACGAGCACGCCGAGCGCGGCGAGCGACGCTCCCCCGGCAACGACGCAGCTGTACGACTGGCTTCTTGAGGCCAGGAGTTCGCCAAGTGCCTCGAGGCCTCGAAAGAGGGGTTCATTCTGGTCAGGCATGGACTGTAATGTAGCGTAAAAAGATATATTGTAAAGCGTATTATGATAAATAATATGTTAGATTAGCACACGCCACTTGGTGACTAGCCAGATGAGTTTGGCGCGCTGAGGTAGTCCCCGATGATGGATCAGACGTCGGCAGCCACCGGGCTACCTCATTTGACGGTAGCAAATCGCCCCGGGATTTCCGGAGACTCCGTCAGTTGCATCTGGACCTCGTCAGCGATTCCGCCAGAAGATGGAACAGGCCGGGTAGCGACGCCCTCCCACAGACGCCAGCAACGGTGCGCCCGCGCGATCCCGCAACAGCGCCGCGACTGTCAGACCTCCCTCCGAGCTTTCAATTAGCACCCACTCGGAGGATCCATGCAGCACCAGCTCGTCTGCGATTGGAACCCGGCGCCCCGCCGTGGCCACACCATCGTGCGCGCCCTCCTCACCATCGAAGGGCACGCCGTCAGCACGGCGTCCGCGCCCAACCTGAACATCGCCCTCGTGCTCGACCGGTCAGGGTCGATGGCCGGCGATAAGCTCGCGGCGGCGAAGCACGCGGCCATGCAGCTCGTGCAGCGGATGGCGCCCGCGCACAAGGCATCACTCGTGGTCTTTGATCACGACGTGCAGGCCCTCGCCGAAGGCGCCACTGCCGCCGACGGGCAGCTCTCGGCGGCCATCGCGCACATCGAAAGCGGCGGCAATACCAATCTTAGTGGTGGATGGCTGATGGGGCGCACGCTCGCGGCGAAGTCGCGCGACGGCGACGCCACCGTCAACCGCATCATCCTGATGACCGACGGTCAGGCCAACGCCGGCATCACCAATCGCAAGCAGCTGGCCGAGATGTGCCGCGCAGCCGCCGCGCAGGGAATCAGCACCAGCACCGTGGGCTTTGGCGAGGATTACGACGAGAATCTGCTCAAGGCCATGGCCGACGCCGGCAACGGCAACACCTGGTACATCGAACGCGTCGACCAGGCGTCGATGGTCTTCCTCGAAGAAATCGAGGGCCTGCTGTCGCTCTCCGCCCAGAATCTCACCGTCACGCTCACTGGCACCGCCGCGGTGCGCAACATCAACATCTGGGGCGACTGGCCCACCGTCGCCCAGGGCGACCACATCACGGTGCCGCTTGGCGATCTCTACGCCCGCGAGCCGCGTCGGGTGCTCATCGAGTTCGTGGTCAACAATCGCGCGGCCAAGGCCATCGACGGCGCCGTGGCGCAGGTGCGTCTCGAATCCGATGTGATGACAAACGCGGGCGGCGTGAACCACGAGACGGTGACGTTCCCCATCGCCGCCAACCTCAGCGAGTCGGCGCGTGTCGAGCCGACCATCGAAACCGAAGTCCTGTTGGCGCAGGCCGCCAAAGCACGCAAGGACGCCGCCGAGCGTCAGGAACGCGGCGATAGCGGCGGCGCGGCGAATGCGCTGCACTCGGCGGTCGCAATGTTGGCGGAGTCACCGCAGTGCGGGTCGAGCACGGTGATTCGCGAGATGGACGACCTGCGTGCACTTGAACGCGTGCTCAGCGAGGAGCAGGCCACCGTGGCCGACGTGAAGTACCTGAAGCAGCGCTCGTACAACCAGAGCCGCGGGCGGGCGAGGTACGACGAGGCGCTGGCGCGGCCGACGCGGCGTGAGGCGGGCGAGCCGTAGGAATGACCGAGTTGCCGGCGCCGCACGTATCATGCGCCCACGTCGGGTAGTCAAGCGCGGCGAGACTACCCGGCGATGCGCTCGATCGTCGCCGTCATGCGGGTAAGAACCAGGCGCTCCATCTGCACCTTCCGACTCGCGTTGTCGATATCGATGCCCACCAAGTCACCCGCCGCGTCATAGTCCAGCACGACCCCAGCCGAGACCTCGCGGCTATCGACGCTCGCCTGCTCGGAGAGATCGATGTAGAGGGAGTCGGTATCGGGATGGTAGTTGACTTTCATGGCGTGAACCCGCGATCGGGAAAGGCGTTGTGGATGGTCAGCATGTCGTCGAGCGTCACGACGCGAAGCACACGGCCGTTCAGTTCGGGCACGAAGCCCCAGAAGCGGTAACGATTGTTCTCCTGGCGCTCCACCCGAATTGGTGCCTCAATCACGCGAATGCACCATTCGCGCCGCAAGTAAGCTCGCTTCCGCAGGACCTCATGCTCAAAATAGGCCGTAAACCGATGCTGGGGCATGGGTGATGGAGCCGCGGCTGAAATGGACTGGCATTCAACCGAGGCTAAGTCCGCGTGTTTCGCGTTCCATCACCCGTTCGTTCCCCGCAGGTACATCGTATTGCGACAGGTCGCGACGGATCAACGAAGCGCAGTCGTCCATATTCGTCACCGACTTCACTTCCCTGTCATCACACGCGCGGCTCAGCGCGCCCCGCCCACCAGCTCGAGTTCAGTGCTCCACACGCCAATCTTGGCGAACTCGGCGCGTGCTTGCTCACGTAGCGCCGGCCACGACGCGGGGATCCTCTTCTGCCCCAGGTTGAAGTCGAGCTGATCGAGGTCGCCGAGTTCCTTCGTCACGCGGTCGAGCGATGGGCACCTGGCCGCAAAGAGCGCAGGCGCAAAGGCGAGGCACGCGTCGAGCACCATGTCGGGCGCATCGGGGCGCTCGGGGACAATCGTCTTCAGCTTGCCCATAGGTCGGAGTGCAGCGTCGTGGTAGTGCGGCTCGAGCCACATGCGGCTGCCGACACCCCCCAGGGCGAGTTCGGCCGGGAAGAGGAGAGCCCTGCTATCCCGCGCGCGAAATCGATGGCACGTGTATTTTTATCCGGCTGTTATTTGCATTATATTACATCCGGATATTATTATCTACATCTATAATATAGGTCACCTACATACCGCATTCGCGCAAACCAGCGCGCGCACCGGGAGCCCAGGATGAGTGTCGCCAAGGAGATGTTGGCTGATTACCTGCATGTTGTCTGGAATGACGGCGACGTGGAGGCGTGCGATCGCTTCCTCATGCCCACGTACACGATTCACCACGATCCGGGTGACCCGTGGGATGGGCAGACGCTGACTCGTGAGGCGTTCAAGGAACGCATTCGCGTGTCGCGCGCGCCGTTTCCCGATCAGCGGTTCACCATAGTCGCGATGCTCGAGGACGGCATCCAAGTGGCGGTCTCGTGGACCTGGACGGGAACCTTCCTTGCCGACACTCCGGGATTCAAGGCCACGGGAAAGCCAGTGAAGACGTCGGGCATCACCATCTATTCCATGTCAGGCGACCGCATCACCGGCCACTGGCAGGTGACGGATCGGCTGGGCGTGTTTCAGCAACTGCGCTGACGTCACCGATGATCAGTTGCCGTCGCTCGTTCCCCACCGAAACCCCATCCCTGCAATCCACTTCACCAGCGCCGGCACGTCGATGCCCAGCGCGGGCAGCTCGCCGCGCACGCGCGCCACGGCTTCGTCGGCCGGCGCGCGCCCCTCGGCGCTGACAGTGTGAAAGACGAGCAGCTGCACGCCGGCCAGCTGCGCGGCGAACAGCTGCAGCATGGTCATCAGCACGCGATTGCCGCCGAACGCGCCGCAGCCCCAATAGCCGGTGTGGATCACGGCGAGGTGCTGTTCCGACTCGCGCACGGCAGCGGAAAACGCGCTGTATGCGATTACCATGATTTCACGCACGTCGGACTCGGTGTAGCGACCGCGACCGTGCGACGGCGCCGCCATGGCAATGAGGTTGCTTCGCGCGGGCGGGTTGAGGCGCGTCGTGGCCTGGCGCACCACGGCCGGCTCGGCCGCGGAGAACGCATTGCCGTAGAGCCCACGCGGACGCCCCTGCGCGGCGTTGCGATCAATGCGCACGCAACAGCGCCGCTCGGCGCCCTTCACCAGCACCGGCGTCGCGAGCCCACCCTCAGCGGTCAGCGTGGGCAGTCCGCGCGCCTTGAGCGCCTCGCGCAGCGCGCCGAGCACGGGGTGCTCGGCCACCTGCATCTCGTCCTGCGCAAAGAGACCTGAACCATAGGCGCAGAAGAGGCTAGGGTCGGCGAAGTTCACGTGCCACTGTGTGGACGGCTGGCTGAGTGCGTGTGGCACGTAGTCGTACACCCCCTCGTGCACCGCGAGCAAGTGCGCGGCGAGCGCGGGCGTGGCCCGCTCCGGGAGCGCCATCTCAGGCCAGCGCGTGTAGTCGATGTCGCCGGCGTGCGTACTGCCGACGGGGCAGGCGACGTCGAACACCTCCTGCTTGTTGCGGTCGAACAGCACGGGCGGATGGTGGGTCATGAGCCACTGGGCCTCGAACGCAAGGCGTTCGAGGGCGGCGTCAGCGGATTGTGGGGCGGACGTTCGCCGAACGGACAACGGGGCTCCTGGTGGATGTGCGGGAAATGTCATGGCACCGACTGACAATGCGGCAAGCGAGTGTCAGTCGGTTGGGGTTACTCTTATGGCGCACGGTTCCTCACCAATCATCACTTGGTCATGACCACGTACATCATCATTGCATTGGTCGCCGCCGCACTCGGCGCGCTCATCGCCTGGTTCTCGCAGCGTGCCGCCGTGGTCGCCGCGGACAGTGCGCAGTCGGCCGTGATTGCTGGCCTGAAGGCCGAGAGTGATGCCAAGCAAGCGCGAATAGCCGAGTGGGAGCGGAGCGCTGCTGAGTGGGGCGCAAAGCAGACGGCCCTGCAGGCTGTCGTGACGCAGCGAGAGAAGGAGCTGTCAGGTCAAGAATCCGCATTCAAGGCGGCCATTGAACAGGCGGAGAAGCAACAAGTCTTTCTGCAGTCGGCCACCGAGGAGATGTCCACGCGGTTCCGCGCGCTCGCGGCGGAGCTGTTGGAAGAGAAGGGGACGAAGTTCGTGGCGTTGCACGAGACGGCGCTCGCCCAGCTGCTCACCCCGCTGAAGGTCGACCTCGACGGCTTCCGCAAGCGCGTGGACGAGGTGTACGTCGCCGACTCCAGCGACCGCGGCGCGCTCAAGGAGATGGTGCGTGCGCTCGGCGAGAAGAGCGACATCCTCAGCGATCAGGCCAACGACCTCACCAAGGCGCTCAAGGGCGACTCCAAGGTGCAGGGCGACTGGGGCGAGATGATTCTTGATCGGCTGCTCGACGCGGCGGGTTTCATTGAGGGCACGCATTACGTGCGGCAGGGATCGCACATCGCCGAAGAAGGAAACCGCGTCATTCCGGACGTCGTGCTGCACCTCCCCGAGGCACACGACGTCGTCATCGACTCCAAGGTGACCCTCACCGCATACAGCGACTACGTGGTGGCGCAGGACGACAAGGAGCGCGACCGTCTGCGCAAGGCGCACGTTGACTCGGTGCGCGCCCACATCAAGGGGCTTTCGGAGAAGGCGTATCAGGAACTCTATACCCTGAACGCGCTCGATTATGTGGTGATGTTTCTGCCGGTCGAGGGCGCCTTTCTCGAAGCGCTGACGGCCGACCCGGAGCTATTCCGTTTCGGATGGGATAAGCACGTTCTGTTGGTCAGTCCCAGCACGCTCCTCTACGTACTGCGGATGATCAGCTACCTGTGGCAGCAGGACGGGCAGTCAAAGCACGCGGTGGAGATCGCCGAGCGTGGCGAAGCGCTGTACGCAAAGTTCGAGAGCTTCATTGGCGATCTGGAAAAAGTGGAAGATCAGCTCGACAAGGCGCACGACGGCTTCAAGGCAGCCAAGGCCAAGTTGCACACCGGCCGCGGCAACCTGGTGCGGCAGGCGGAGATGCTCATCGAGCTCGGGGTGCGGGCCAAGAAGCGGCTCGACCCCAAGCTCGTTGATATGGCGACGGCAGAAGATGATGCGGCGGGTGGGATGCTCACGGCGGGTGACGACGCGGCCGATGTGACCGCTTGAGCCTCAGACGTCCGTTCCCGTCGCGCCTCAGTTCGGCGGATACCGCTCTGACCAGTCGGCGCCGGTGCGCCAGCCAGTGGCCAAGTCATCAGCCACCTGCACGATCACGTCGCGGGCCTCGAGTTGCTCGAGCCACGCGGCGGGAATGGCGTTGACGCCGAGCGCGGCGCCGAGGATGTTGCCGCAGATGGCGCCGGTGGAGTCGGAGTCGCCGGAGTGATTGACTGCAAGCCGCACGCCGGTGGCGAAGTCGCCTTGCGCCGCGAGCGCACAATACACGGCGATCGCGAGCGCCTCTTCGGCCACGGAGCCCCGGCCGAGTGATTCGACCTTCTCGGCCGTCAGTGGCGACTCGGGATCGACGAGGGCGATTGCCTGCTCCAAGAGCGCTGCGGTACGTGGCGCCTGGGCGCGATGCACGAGCGCGAGGCCGAGCGCGCGCTGCACGGCGCTTGTAAGGTCGATGCGGTCGCGCAGTGACGCGATGAGCGCCGCGAAGACGCCTGCAGCGATGTAGCCCTCGGGGTGGTGGTGTGTGATGCGCGCCAGGTCGCCGCCGAAGACGAATGCCATCTCGGGCGTCGCATCCCCGTACAGGCCGCATGGTGCGGCACGCATCACGCCGCCGCAGCCCTTGCTGTCGTTGGTGTACTCCGGATATCGCTCGCGAAGCGTCAACGCCTCGATGCAGGTCACGCCGTGGGCGCGCCGCTGGTGAAGTTCCTTTCGCTCTACGAGCCAGCCGCGCTGGTCGGCTTCGAGTGCGACGGGCACTCCCTGCGTGTGCAGCCAACGTCGGTACGCGTAATAGCCCACGTCCCTGTGTGAAGCGAACCCGCGGCTGTAACCGCGCGCCTCAAACCGCATCATGGCCTCGGCGGTGAACAGCGACATCTGCGTGTCGTCAGTGATGGAGCCGGCGGGCCACATGCCTGGGACGAAGTCGACGATGCCCTGCTCGCCGAACTGCTCCCGGATACCGTCGAGTGACATGAACTCCACCGGCGCGCCCAGCGCATCGCCCACCGCGCCGCCGAGCAGCGCGCCGCGGAGGCAGCGCTCGCGTGCGAGCACGGGAAGACGCGCGCGCGCCGTGAGGCGTTCCTTCCACTCGCGCACATAGCGGCGCTGTTGGCTGGTCTCCGGTGACACCGGGGCGCGGCGGCGCTTGCTCATTGCCCTCCACCGGTCTGCGATGATGTCTAGCGCCTCGTCTGGCTGCGCGCCATGCCGACGCAGCCAGCATCCCGCTACCGTGCCAGTGCGTCCCACGCCGCCCAGGCAGTGGATGTAGATCGTGCGCGCGAACGCCAGCGCGTCATCGATGGTGTCGAGGATCTGCGTCATCAGCGCTTCGTCGGGAACACCAAGATCCCTGATGGGGAAGTGGTGCACCTCGCGCTTTGCCACGGGATACTCGAGCGAGTATGGATCGCCCGGATTGCGGTCCACTTCGACGCCGAGGGCGCCGGGCGTGTAGGGCGTCAGCCCCTCCTCAGCGGTGGTGAGGTCGATGTAGGTAGACACGCCGAACCGGGCGAGCGCCCTCAGCTTCTTGGCCGCCTCCGATGGCTTCATGTGGCCCGGATATTCCCCGCACAACACGCGGCCACCGGGGAGCCAGTAGGTGTTGGACCAGGGTCGCGCGAGCGGAGCGTCGGTGGGCATCGGTGTCATGGACTGAAGTGGGTGCAGTGCTGACATGGACAATCATGAAGGGGCGCTCTGACATTCGGCGGGCACCGTGGAGTCGATTGTCAGAGTCCCTGCGCTCTATTCGGCATACAGACGAGAACACCGATTCACCGCATCAGGCCGGAGGGCAACATGATCGATGGGACAACTGCACTGCTCGAGGAAACCAGCGCCGTCCAGCAGGACGGCGCGCTTGCTTGGGAACGCTTTCCGGGCAACGACTGCGTCCGCGAATGGGCGGCCGAAATGCGCCGTGCGCTTGACACGGCTGACGCTGAGCCGTGGGACTTGGCCGGGCGCGCGGTTGTACTGCTGACCGAGGATGAGTCGCTATGCACGGCGATGCTGCGACGCGTCGCGGCCGATGCGGGCATGCAGTTCGTGAACGTGGCCCTCGATGATGTGGCCGACTTCGTGGCGCGCGAAGACCCGCAGGCTGGTGCGCCCGCGATTGCCTACCTCGAGCCGGGACGCTGGACCAAAGGAAAGAGCGATCGCGATGATGGGGACGTCGCCAGCGAAAAGGCCAAGGTGCAGTCGGCGATTGCCTCTGCGATCGCGGCGTTTGACCCGGCGCATCCCGTCATCTTCGTGACCTCAGCGGAGGACATCCGTTCGCTGGCCATGAACCTTCGGCGTCCGGGCACGTTCGACCGCTTTCTTCGCGTGCAGTCGCCCAGGACGGAAGCACTCGGCGAGGACATCATCGACCGCATCGGCCGCGACCGGTGTGCGGTGTCGGTGACCCAGGTACCCGGCAAGGTGGGGATGCTCTTCACACGCGAATATTCCGACGATCGCCGTCGCGACCTGGCGTTGTTGCGGCTTCGGCGGCTGATCGCGCGCGCTGGACGTCCGCTCGAGTTCCTGGATCTCGTGCAGGTGGCGCTGCATGGATTTGCCGAATCGGACCGGCTGCCCGACGAGCCGGAGCGGGTTCGCCGGCAGACGGCGATGCATGAGGCGGGACACGCTGTCGTTGCGGTCATTGGATCGAACGGCCGCAACATCCCTGAATGTTCGTCGATCATCCCGTCGGTGCATTACAGCGGCGTGGTGGTGGATTCGCTGCAGTACCTGATGGAGAGTGGCGATCAGGTGACGTACGCGGACATGCGGCAGCGAGTGCGCATTCTGCTGGCGGGGCGCGCCGCGGAAGAGCTTGGGTTCGGGGCGGAGCACGTGTCGAACGGCGCGCGGGAAGACCTGAAGCGGGCGACCATCCAGGCGGGCATGGCGTTCTCGTTCTGGGGATTTGCCCCGGCCATGGAACGGGACGGTCAGGCGGGCTCAAACCTCGCGGTCGCGGGCATCGATGACGATCCATTCAGCGCGTCCGAGGAGGCGCACGTCGAAGGGCTGGTGCGCGAGTTTCTGCGCATCGAGTACAGCGTGGTCAAGCAGATGCTCGTGGCTCACCGGCTGTTGCTGGACGCCGTCACCGACCGGTTGCTTCGGGACGCACTGCTGGACCAGGAGGGATTGGCCGAATTGGTGCGCGCGCACGGGCCGGCGGGTCTGATTCCGCCGGGCCTAGTGAGTGCCGCCGAGTAGCCACTGTCAGTGGCCTGCGCCACATTCTGTTCCATGCCAACCGCCTCGAAAACACAACGGTGGGTCGATCTCCTCGCGGCCCTCCTGTCACGTCATTATCCGACCTCGTTTGAGCTGCTCGCCAAGGATGTGCCGGCGTATCAAGACCCCAAGCAGCGGGGCGACGCGCGCATGCGGATGTTCGAGCGCGACAAGGACGAACTTCGCAAGATCGGCGTTCCCATTGAGACCGTAGAGATCGAGAAGGGCGACAAGCAGTACAAGCTCGTATCGCGGGACTTCTATCTGCCTCGGATTGGCGTCAAGAAGTCGACTGCGGCGCACGCGGCGCCCACACGCGGCGGCAAGCCGGCGCTGCCGCCTGACGTGGTATTCGAGCCCGATGAGCTGGCGATGATCGCACGAGCGGCGGAACGGATGCAGGCCATAAAGCACCCCGTGCTGGCGGCCGACGCCACGTCCGCCCTGCGCAAGCTCGCCTTTGATGTGCCGTTCATGGATTGCGGTGTACGCGAGCTGATCCTGCTGCCGTTCGGCGCGCAGGATCCGCTGGTACTCGAGCTGCTCGATGATGCGGTGCGCCGGCGCAAGACGCTGCAGTTCCACTACCACTCCATCGAGCGCGATGCGCGGGCGCGCCGCACGGTGGCGCCATACGGACTCGTCTTCCTGCGCGGGCACTGGTACCTGTGGGCGCACGACGAAGGGGCCCAGGCGATGCGGCAGTTCCGCGTGAGTCGCATCACCAAGCCAGTAGTGAACCCGAAGAACAAGCAGAAACCGGACTTCGAGGTGCCGCCGGACTTCGATCTCTGGGAGCAGAGTGCATCGCGCCATGCGTGGGA
>JANXPZ010000082.1 GCA_025357055.1 Candidatus Eiseniibacteriota bacterium
TGGTGATGCCGGGGGACAACGTGGACGGGATGACGGTGGAGCTGATCACGCCGATCGCGATGGAGAAGGAGCTGCGCTTCGCGATCCGCGAGGGCGGCCGCACCGTCGGGGCCGGCGTCGTTACCGAGATCATCCAGTAAGAGGCCGATCGCCCGGAAGCGGAGACGGGACCCATCATGAGAGACCAGGTCATCCTCGCCTGCAACGATTGCAAGCATCGCAACTACATCACGAAGAAGAACAAGCGCCTGCATCCGGACCGGGTCGAGCAGAAGAAGTACTGCCCGGCCTGCCGGAAGCACACGGCCCACAAGGAGACGCGCTAGCGCGCGGTACGGTGTGGCGGTGCGGAGCGATAGGGGCCGCCGCGAGTCGGCCTGAATACGATGTAGGCCTGTAGCTCAGCTGGCTAGAGCACCGGTCTCCAAAACCGGGTGTCGGGGGTTCGAATCCCTCCAGGCCTGCCAGCCGGGGTGCCCGCGCAGGGAGCGGGTCGGGTGTGGAAACATGCGGCTCAGGCCGCACATGAGCGAGACCTCCTCGAGAGGGCGCACAGATGGCGTGGACCATGCAGGTCCGTGAGTTCGTCAAAGAAGTGAAGGTGGAGTCCACCAAGGTCAGCTGGCCGACCCGGCAGGAGCTGCGCGCCTCGACCACGGTCGTGATCGTCGCGGTGCTCCTGATCTCGGTCTTCGTCGGGATCGTGGATTACGTTCTCCAGCTCGGGGTGAAGCTGCTGTTCCGCTAGGGCGCTGGCCCGGAGCGGTGCGCGCCATGTCCGCGGATCCAGGCGGACGGGAGGCGGCTCCCGGGAATCGGGAAGGCACATGAGCAAGAAGTGGTTCGTGGTCCATACCTATTCGGGCCACGAGGACAAGGTGAGGGAGAACCTCCGCAAGGCCATCCAGGCCGCCGCGCTGGTCGATCAATTCGGCGAGGTCCTGGTGGCGAAGGAGGAGTACGTCGAGATGAAGGACGGGAAGCGCAAGACATCCAAGCGCAAGACCTTCCCCTCCTACGTGATCATCGAGATGGACCTCAGCGACGAGACGCGCCATCTGGTGCAGAACGTTCCCGGGGTGACGGGCTTCATCGGGCCGAACAAGACGCCCGTCCCCCTCAAGGAGAACGAGGTTCGACGCGTCCTCGGGCAGATGGAGCAGACCAAATCGAAGCCCGCGCCGAACGTGCAGTTCCGCATGGGCGACCATGTGCGCGTCGGGGACGGCCCATTCAGTGGCTTCAACGGCGTGGTGGACGAGGTCAACAACGAGCGCGGCAAGATCAAGGTGATGGTGAGCATCTTCGGGCGCCAGACGCCAGTCGAGCTCGACTTCCTGCAGGTGCAGCCGGTCTAGCGTCGCGCGACCGGTGGGGGAGCAGACGGGCCGCGTTCGGGCCCGGGAGGAACAGAATGGCGAAACCGATTCAGGCCGTGGTGAAGCTGCAGTGCAATGCCGGCAGCGCCACGCCTGCGCCGCCGGTCGGGCCGGCGCTCGGGCAGCACGGCATCAACATCATGGAGTTCTGCAAGCAGTTCAACGCCAAGACGCAGCACCAGGCGGGACTCGTGATCCCGGTCGTGATCACGGTCTACAAGGACCGTTCCTTCACGTTCGAGATGAAGACGCCTCCGGCGGCCATCCTGCTCAAGCGGGCGGCCGGGCTGGCCAAGGGCTCCGGGATTCCGAACCGGAACAAGGTCGGCAAGGTGTCTCGCGTTCAGGTCCGCGAGATCGCCGAGCTCAAGGCGCCCGACCTGAATTCTGCGACCGTCGAGGCCGCCGAGCGGATGGTGTTGGGAACCGCCCGCAGCATGGGTATCGAGCTCGAAGACTGAGAAGGGATGAGACCGGATGGTGACACTGACCAAGGAAGAGGCCGAGCAGCTCCTCAAGGGCAAGTCCCCGCGCGAGATCTACGAGATCGTCCGGGTCCGGGTGGCGGATGGTGAGCATGCCATCAAGGACCTGAACGAGACGCTCGACTGGGTGGTGAAGGAAGGCTACGCCACCGAGGCCGAGCTGGACGCGGTCGAAGAGGAGTTCACCAGCTAGACCGCGGGGCCCCGCTTGCGGTCCCGGGCGCGCCGCAAGGCGCGACTCTGGCGGTCAGGGGTGGTTCGGACTGCGGGCGACCGCCTGTCTCGGGGCGCACGCAGGGGTCGGAGGCTTGAAACCGTGCCCGGCAGCAGGTCCCCGGGGCGGGACAGCACGGACACCGTCGAGCAGAACCGCGTGGGAGTGGCGGAGAGCCCGCCACGCCGGCACCACGGGAGGATCCATGAAACGACACGGCAAGCGTTATCGCGCCGCGGCGGACATCGCACGACAGGCGGGTCAGATCCGGGACCTGGCTGAAGCCGTGCGGATCGTCAAGCAGACCGCGCACGCGAAGTTCGACGAGACCATCGTGGTCTCATCCCACCTGGGCGTTGACCCCCGGCACTCGGACCAGCTGGTCCGCGGCACCGTGGTCCTGCCGCACGGCACCGGAAAGAGTCTGCGGGTGCTCGTGCTGGCCAAGGGTGACAAGGCGAAGGAAGCCGAGGAGGCCGGTGCGGATTTCGTCGGCGCCGAGGACTACGTCCAGAAGATCCAGCAGGGCTGGCTGGACATCGACGCCATCGTCGCCACGCCGGACATGATGGGCGAGGTCGGCAAGCTCGGTCGCGTGCTCGGGCCGCGCGGGCTGATGCCGAACCCCAAGAGCGGCACGGTGACGTTCGACGTCGCCAAGGCCGTGAAGGAGCTCAAGGCGGGCAAGATCGAGTTCCGCGTGGATAAGGGCTCCAACGTGCATGCCCCCGTGGGCAAGGCGTCGTTCGGTGAGGCCCAGTTGCTCGAGAACGCCCGGACCTTCCTGCGCGAGCTCATGCGGGCCCGTCCCGCCGCCGCGAAGGGGGCCTACATCAAGACACTCACCATCAGCGCCACGATGGGACCCGGCATCACGCTGGACCCGGCGACCGTCACGGCCGACCTCGGGCACTAGGAGGACCGACCGATGCCGACTCCCCAGAAAGCCAAGATCCTCCAGGAGACGAGCGCGCGGCTCGAAGGCGTGCGCGGCGTGTTCCTCGCCGACTTCACCGGTATGGATGTCGAATCGCTCTCGCTGCTGCGCGCGAAGTGCCGCGAGCAGAAGGTGCAGTTCCGGGTCGTCAAGAACACGCTGCTGAAGCGCGCGTTCCACGAGCGCGGGATCACCGCGCTGGACCCGTACCTCGAGGGACCCACGGGCGTGGTGTTCAGCCAGGTCAGCGAGGTCAGCCCGGCGAAGATCCTGACGGACTTCGCCAAGGACAAGGAGAAACCGCGGATCAAGGCGGCAGTGGTGGACGGCCGGCTGTATGAGTCGAAGGAGATCGCCGTGCTGGCCACGCTGCCCAGTTACGAGGTGATGTTGTCCCAGCTGCTGGGCACGATCATCGCCCCGATGACGACCTTCCTCTCCGCGATCGATGCCACCCTGCGTCTGCCCTCGATCATGGCCGACGTGCTCGAACGCGAGAAGAGCAAGGCTTCCTGACGAACGATTCGCGGGCCTGGCCCGCGACCAGGTTTTCAAAACGAAACCCACGCAACCGCAGAAGGAGATCCAACCCATGTCCACCACCATCGACCAGGTGCTTGACCTGATTGCCAACATGTCCGTGATGGAACTCTCCGAGCTGAAGAAGGCCTACGAGGAGAAGTTCGGTGTCACGGCCGCTGCCCCGATGATGATGGCAGCCATGCCCGGTGCCGGTGCCGCAGCCGCAGTCGAGGAGCAGACGGAGTTCGACGTGATCCTCACGGGCGCGGGCGAGAAGAAGATCCAGGTCATCAAGGTAGTGCGCGAGCTGACCGGTCTGGGCCTGAAGGAGGCGAAGGATCTGGTGGACGGCGCCCCCAAGGCCGTGAAGGAGAAGATCGCGAAGGCCGAAGCGCAGGAGGTCAAGGCGAAGCTCGAGGAGCAGGGCGCTTCCGTCGAGATCAAGTAGCCACGGGCCGCTCTCTCCAGAAGTTGATCGCCAGCGTCGTGCTCGGCACCGGCCCGGCATCGGCTGCACCGTTCCAGGGTGCGCCGTGGGGGCCTCGGCTCCGGGCTATCGGCGCCGCTAGCGACACGCTTCCCCATTGAGAAAGGCGGGAAGGCCTTGAAGACCGTACGCCGCAAAGAGCGGAAGAGCTTCTCGAAGATCGAGCGCGAGTGGAACGTGCAGATCCCCAATCTGCTCGAGGTCCAGCTCAAGAGCTTCCGGGACTTCCTCCAGCTGGACTCGGACCCCCTGCGCCGCCGCAACGAAGGGCTGCAGGAGGTGTTCTCGGGCGTGTTCCCCATCTCCGACCCGCGCGAACTCTATTCCCTCGAGTTCGTGGCCTACGACATCGGCGAGCCCAAGTACTCCATGGACGAGTGCGTGGAACGCGACCTGTCCTACTCGGCGCCGCTGAAGGCGCGGATGCGTCTCCTCACGCGCGAGGAAGTGGACGGGGTCAAGCGCGACAAGGACGTGATCGAGCAGGAGGTCTATCTCGGCGAGTTGCCGCTCATCACGGACAACGGCACCTTCATCATCAACGGCGCCGAGCGCGTGATCGTCTCGCAGCTCCACCGTTCGCCAGGGGTCTTCTTCGACGAGCTCACCCACCCGAACGGCAAGCTGCTCTTCACGGCGCGCATCATCCCGTATCGCGGTTCGTGGGTGGAGTTCAGCCTCGACGTGAACGACGTCATGCACGTCCACATCGACCGCAAGCGGAAGCTGCCGGTCACCGTGCTGCTGCGGGCGCTGGGTTTCGTGGGCGACCGCGAGATCCTGGAACTCTTCTACCAGCGCGAAGTGATCGACGTGAAGGGCAAGAAGGGTGACGCCGCCCTCAACCGCATCTGCGCCCAGGACATCGTGGACGAGTCCACGGGCGAGATCCTGATCGAGGCCAACGACGAGATCACCCCCGAGAAGCTCGAGGTCCTGCGCAAGGCCGGGCTCGAGACCCTCGAGGTGTTCATCATCCCGATGCAGGACGAGGCCGACGTCGTCCGCAACACGCTGCGCAAGGATCCGACGCACTCGCAGGAGGAGGCGCTCAACCGCATCTACAACCTGCTGCGCCCCGGCGAGCCGCCGCGCGCCGACTCGGCCCGCGAGATCCTCAACAAGCTCTTCTTCAATCCCAAGCGCTACGACCTGGCGCGGGTGGGGCGCTACAAGCTCAACCAGAAGCTGCCCCACGAGTACCTGCTGCCGGGCCGCGACGTGCGCAAGCGGCTGGGGCTGGGCCTGCCCGACCTCAACCACTCGACGCTCTGCCGCGAGGACTTCATCGTCATCGTCAAGTACCTGCTGCTGCTGCGCGTGGGCGGCGAGCTGGTCACCGACCGCGGGCCCGAGCCGGCCATCACCGACGACATCGATCATCTCGGCAACCGCCGCGTCCGCTCGGTGGGCGAGTTGCTCGCCAACCAGTTCAACATCGGCCTGGCGCGCATGGCGCGCATCATCCGCGAGCGCATGTCGCTGCAGGACCAGGAGCAGATCACCCCGACCGATCTCGTCAACTCACGCACCATCTCGGCGGTGATCCAGAGCTTCTTCGGCTCGTCGCAGTTGTCGCAGTTCATGGACCAGACCAACCCGCTGGCCGAGCTCACGAACAAGCGCCGTCTGTCGGCCCTGGGTCCCGGCGGTCTGACGCGCGACCGCGCGGGCTTCGAGGTCCGGGACGTCCACTACACGCACTACGGGCGCATGTGCCCGATCGAGACCCCGGAAGGCCCGAACATCGGCCTCATCTCCTCGCTCTCGACCTACGCGAAGGTGAACGAGTTCGGCTTCCTCGAGACGCCCTACTTCCGCGTGAAGAACGGCGTGGTGGACCGAAAGAAGCCCGAGTTCCTGGCGGCCGACGTCGAGGACCGCTGCTTCATCGCGCCGGCGAACACGCCCTTCGACAAGAAGACGGGCCAGTTGACCGAGAAGACGCTCACCGTGCGCTCGCGCGGCGAGTATCCGACGATCGACGACACGCGCGTCGACTACATGGACGTCTCGCCGATCCAGCTGGTGTCACCGGCGGCCGCGCTCATCCCGTTCCTCGAGCACGACGACGCCAACCGCGCGCTGATGGGCTCCAACATGCAGCGCCAGGCGGTGCCGCTCCTCGTCACGGAGGCCCCGCTGGTGGGGACCGGGCTCGAGGAGAAGGTGGCCGAGGACTCGGGTGCGCTGGTGCTGTCGCGCCGCTCGGGCGTGGTCGAGTTCGTCTCGGGCGAGATGATCGCCGTCCGCTACGAGCGCGATCCGGACGAGGTCCCGGTGGACTACAGCGAACAGCCCAACCTGGACATCTACCGGCTGATCAAGTTCCGCC
The DNA here is from genome assembly GCA_025357055.1 of Candidatus Eiseniibacteriota bacterium. Classification (GTDB taxonomy): domain Bacteria; phylum Eisenbacteria; class RBG-16-71-46; order RBG-16-71-46; family RBG-16-71-46; genus JANXPZ01. Next base: position 6,360 of record JANXPZ010000082.1, read on the forward strand.
GCTCGAACCAGGACACCTGCCTGAACCAGCGGCCCACCGTGGTCGAGGGGCAGAAGGTGAAGAAGGGCCAGGTCATCGCCGACGGCCCGTCCACCCGCGAGGGCGAGCTGGCGCTGGGCCGCAACGTGCTGGTGGCCTTCATGCCCTGGGGCGGCTACAACTTCGAGGACGCCATCCTGGTGAGCGAAAAGCTCATCAAGGAAGACATCTTCACCTCGATCCACATCGAAGAGTTCGAGCTCCAGGTGCGCGACACCAAGCGCGGGGTCGAGGAGATCACGCGCGAGATCCCGAACGTCTCCGAGGAGGCGGTCAAGAACCTGGACGAGGAAGGCATCATCCGGATCGGTGCCCGGGTGCGGCAGGGCGACATCCTGGTGGGCAAGGTCACGCCCAAGGGTGAGCAGGAGCTGAGCCCCGAGGAGCGTCTGCTCAAGGCGATCTTCGGCGACAAGGCCGGCGACGTGCGCGATGCCTCGCTCAAGTCCCCGCCGGGGATGGACGGCATCGTCATCGACATCAAGGTGTTCTCGCGCCGCGAGAAGGACGAGAGCACGAAGCAGCAGGAGAAGAAGAAGACCGAGAAGCTGCGGCGCGAGTCCAAGAAGGAGCGCGAGCGGGTCGCCGACGTGCGCCTCGCCAGCGTCTCCGAGATCCTGTCGGACCAGACGGTCAACGTGCTGCGCAGCGCCGGCACGGGCGAGGCCATCGCCCGCAAGGGCCGCAAGTACACTCCCGATTTCCTCGAGGAGATGGATTACGACGACCTCGCCTGGGGCACGCCGGTGACCGAGGACGAGCGCGTCAACGAGCGCTTCTGGGCGGCGATGGAGGGCGCGCAGAACGCCTTCACGCGCTGCGAACGCGAGCTGGAGAAGGAGATCGAGAAGGTCACGCGCGGCGACGAGCTTCCGCCCGGCGTAGTGAAGCTGGTCAAGGTGTACATCGCCAAGAAGCGCAAGCTGTCGGTGGGCGACAAGATGGCCGGCCGCCACGGCAACAAGGGAGTCGTGGCCAAGATCCTCGACGAGGAGGACATCCCGTACCTGCCGGACGGCACGCCGGTCGAGCTGGTGCTGAACCCGCTGGGCGTGCCTTCGCGAATGAACATCGGCCAGGTGCTGGAGACGCACCTGGGCTGGGCCGCGCACGCGCTCGGCTACACGGTGGCCACGCCGGTCTTCGCCGGCGCCACGGTGGACGAGATCAAGGCCGAGTTGCGCGAGGCGGGTCTGCCGGAGGACGGCAAGAGCATCCTCCGTGACGGTCGCACGGGCGATCCCTTCGACAACCGGGTGACCGTGGGATTCATCTACATGCTCAAGCTGTCCCACCTGGTGGACGACAAGATCCACGCCCGCTCCACGGGCCCATACTCCCTCGTGACGCAGCAGCCGCTGGGCGGCAAGGCCCAGTTCGGCGGCCAGCGCTTCGGCGAGATGGAGGTGTGGGCGCTCGAGGCGTACGGAGCCGCTTACACGCTGCAGGAACTGCTCACCGTCAAGAGCGACGACGTGGCCGGCCGCTCGCGGATCTACGAAGCCATCGTCAAGGGCGAGAATCCCCCCGAGCCGGGCGTGCCCGAGTCGTTCAATGTGCTCGTCAAAGAGCTCCAGAGCCTCTGCCTGGAGATGCAGTTCGAGGAAGTCTGAGCCGGTCCTGACAGCATCCGGTCCCGGTCCGCGGCGCGGAGTGACCGCAACGCCGACCGGGGCCGTTCGAGGAGAGTGGAATGAGCCTGGAAACGGAACTGCAGTCGCCGCTCAACCTGGCTGGAGGCAATCTGGGGTTGACCCGCACCGACGAGCGCGTGGAGCGCCGTCGCCCGGCGTTCAACTCGATGCGGATCCGCCTCGCGTCTCCCGACGTCATCCGGAGCTGGTCACACGGTGAAGTGACCAAGCCCGAGACCATCAACTACCGCTCCTTCAAGCCGGAGAAGGACGGGCTCTTCTGCGAGAAGATCTTCGGACCGGTGAAGGACTGGGAGTGCAACTGCGGCAAGTACAAGCGCATCCGTTACCGCGGCGTGATCTGCGACCGCTGCGGGGTGGAGGTCACCCAGGCCAAGGTGCGGCGCGAACGGCTGGGGCACGTCGAGCTGGCCGTGCCGGTGTCGCACATCTGGTTCTTCAAGGGCGTGCCCTCCCGCATCGGTCACCTGCTCAACATGAGCATCCGTGACCTCGAGCGCATCCTCTACTACGAGTCGTTCGTCGTCATCGAGCCGGGATCCACCGGCTTCAAGAAGCGCGAGATCATCAGCGAGGACCAGTACAACGAGGTGGTGGACGAGCAGCCCGACTCGGGCCTCAAGTCCAAGATGGGCGCCGAGGCCATCCGCGACCTGCTCTCCGAACTGGATCTCGAGGAGCTCTCCACCGAACTGCGCGCTCAGGCCAAGATGGAGACCTCGGTGCAGCGCAAGAAGGACCTGCTCAAGCGCCTGCGCATCGTCGAGGCCTTCCGTCACAGCGGCAACCGCCCCGAGTGGATGATCCTCGACTGCGTCCCGGTGCTGCCGCCCGACCTGCGGCCGCTGGTGCCGCTGGAGGGCGGGCGCTTCGCCACCTCCGACCTGAACGACCTCTACCGGCGCGTCATCAACCGCAACAACCGCCTCAAGAAGCTCATGGACATCAAGGCGCCCGAGGTCATCCTGCGCAACGAGAAGCGCATGCTGCAGGAGGCCGTGGACGCGCTGTTCGACAATGGCCGCCGCGGCCGCGTCATCACCGGCGCGAACAAGCGTCCGCTGAAGTCGATCGCCGACATGCTGAAAGGCAAACAGGGCCGGTTCCGCCAGAACCTGCTCGGCAAGCGCGTTGATTACTCCGGTCGCAGTGTCATCGTAGTTGGCCCGACCCTCAGGCTCCACCAGTGCGGCCTGCCGAAGAAGATGGCGCT
>JANXPZ010000132.1 GCA_025357055.1 Candidatus Eiseniibacteriota bacterium
CACGGCGCTCAGATGCAGCCCCCCGTCGGCCACCAGGGCGAAGACGGCCGGGTAATGCCGGGCCACCCGTGCTGCCCGGATGCGCTTGAAAGCCGCCTCCTCGGAGAGATGCAGTTCGGCGACGCACCAGGCGAACATCGACGGGTGTCCCGCTGCCGCGTACAGCCGCCGGTCGTCGACTTCGGCGAGATGGGCCAGGAGTTCGGCTGTCGTAGCACGCTCCCTGGCGAGCAGCGACCGGAGGCCACGCAGCAGGATCGGATCGGGAACGTGCGTCAGCGAGTAGCGGTTCACGAGAGTGACTCCGCGGGGGCGGGTCACGGGGGCGGAACTGCCTATTGATACCACGCCCATTTCCGGCGCTCGCAGAGCCCCGCTGCGCGAACAACGGGGAGTGGCGCGAGTTCAGTCTCGTCGTGGAAGAGCGGACGACGCCAACGCGCGCCTGGCGCGTCGAGGTGGGCTGCTGGAGCGCGCCCGCCGGGACCGCGGCGTGCGCGCGAGAAATCCTGGCAATAGGAATCTTTCAGGCGTCCCCCGAGACGGAAGCATCCCGATCGGGACAGGGGCTCTCCGAGGCCACGCCCCCCCGCTCGCCCAGTTCTACGGCATCGACCTGACGCTCGCCCAGCCGGTGACCGTGGTGCTGATCTGCATCCTGGGCGGCATCGGCACCGCGGGTGCGCCGGACGGAACGGGCCCCCGCAGGCGGCGATTCATGAATCGTCCGGGCTAAGACCCGGCGTTCGGGTATCGCGCCAGCGCCAGGTCCACGATCTCGCCGATCAGCTCGCAATAGGAGCGCCCGGACTTCTTCGCCGCCATGGCGAACTCGGATTCGGCGTGCAGGTAGGGATTGGGATTCACCTCGAGCACGTGCAGCGCGCCGTCGGCGGCCAGCCGGAAATCGATGCGCCCGTAGTCGCTGAGCTTCAGCGCCTGGAACGCCTGTACCGCGGTCTCGCTGAGCTTCTTCTGCAGCTCCGGCTCGAGATCGGCGGGCAGGAAGGCCTTGGTCTTCTCGTAGGCCTCGGTGCCCTCCTCCCACTTGACCTCGGTGCCGGCGATCCTCGGCATCCCCTGCGGCAGCTTCGAGAGATCCAGCTCCACCGCCGGCAGCGCCTCGGGCTTCTCGTTGCCCAGCACGCCGACGTAGAGCTCGCGACCCTCGATGTACTCCTCGATCAGCGCCGGGGAGTTGAACTCGGCGTGGAGGTAGTCGATGCGCTCCATCAGCTCCTTGATCGACGTGCAGACCGCGCCGAAGTGGATGCCGATCGAGCCGTCCTCGGACGCGGGCTTCACGATGACCGGGAACTGGATGTCCTGCGCGTGCTCGGTGCGGCCGCGGAACACGGTGGCGAAGTAGGGCGTGTGGATGCCGTGGAAGGCGAAGACCTTCTTCGCCAGCCCCTTGTCCTGCGCCAGGTGGAGCCCCTGCGAGCCGGTGCCGGTGAAGCGGCGGTGGAGCATCTCGAGGAAGCCCGCGACGTCGCTGTCCTGCGTGTCGTCGCCGCCGAAGGACTCGACCAGGTTGAAGATCAGGTCGGTCTCGGAGTGGGCCAGCTCGACCAGGCTCTCACGCGTGCCGTCGAGGCGCAGGAACACCGGACTGTGCCCGGCCTCCTTGAGGGCCTCGTAGACGGCCTGCACGTCCTCGTCGGGCGCCTTGCGCTTGGGTCGGGTCCCTTCGGCGCGCTCCTCGTCCTCGCCCCACCAGTAGTCGTACAGCACGCCGATTCGCAGCTTGGCCATTGCGCTCCCGCCTTCGCGTGCGGACTCCGTTCCCCGGGGTCCTGAGCCGGCTTACTTCTGCTCGAAGCGCCGGCGCGTGAGGTAGTTCATCGCGAGCGTGGTGCCGTATGCCGTCAACTCCACCAGGTAATCCGCTTCGCGGGCGGTGTCCGCGAACAGCCGGAACTCGCGGGCAGCCCGCACGATCTCCTCGATCAGGGCACGCACCACCGGGCGCCGCACCCCGGTCCAGTACGTGATCTTGTCGGTCAGCACCTTGCGATGCTCCTCGACCAGCTCCCACGCCGGACGGACGCCCTTGCGCCGACGGCCCTCGGGAATGAACAGGTCGCTGAGATCGGCTTCCAGCGCCACCTTCACTCCCGCGCCGTTCTGGCGCATGAGCCGGCGGTAGAATTGCTCGACCGTCACCTTGAGATCCTCGACCGGGACGTCGAAGGCCCCGGTCGAGACCACTGGCTCATGGGCGCGCACCCGGCGCACCACCTGGTCAACATACCGCAACTTGCGTATCGCGGGCCATGATTTATAGCGGACCCGCCACTGCGAGCGGGGCGTGAGCCAGACCGCGAACGTCTCGGCGAAGTCCTCGTCCGGGTGCTTCTGCCCGTACCAGCCCGCGATGTGGCGCACGAATTTGCGGCTGAACGGGACGGGCCGGTAGTCGTCGCGATAGCGCCGGTTGAAGGGCCCGAAGAGACGGCGCCACTCGGGCGTGATGAAGAGCCGGTAGGCGTAGTTGAAGGCGTGCCCGGCCTCGTGACGCAGGTACATCATGATCTCGCGTTCGTCCTCGAGGTCGTTCATCTGGCGCTCGAGGCGCGCGAGCCCGGGGTCGGCGAGGTAGAACGGGATGCCGATCACGGGTTGTCCGTCGGGACAGCCCCATTCGTCGGTGAGGTAGCAGACCGGGCGGAAGTGCTTGAGACCCTTGCCCTCGAGCTCGCGGTAGAGCTGGTGCACGAAGCGCTCGACCGGCGAGCCTTCGAGGCGCAGGCCGAGCTGGCTGATGCGCTTGCCGAGGAGCTCGCGGACCTCGGGTGGGGCCTTCTCGAAGTCGGGCATGAGGGGCAGATGCTAGCGGCTCCCCCCCTGCCGCCACAACCGGAGCGCCACCCGGTGTCGCAAGTCAGTGAAAGTGTCCCCCTAACGCGTCAGTCAAAATGTCCCCCCTGCTCCTGCCGTTCGGGGCGGGAGGTTGGGGGTTGCACGACGCTTCCAGGGGTGATCGGCGGCAGGGCGCCGAATATGGGTGAGGGT
>JANXPZ010000141.1 GCA_025357055.1 Candidatus Eiseniibacteriota bacterium
CGAACCGCCCACGAGTCAAGAGCAACCCTCGGGAGACCGCTTCACCGGATCGGCCGGAGCGCTCAGGGACTTATCGACGGAATAGGGCACCCTCGGAACAGGCTCGGGCGGCGGGCCTCGCGTACGTCCGGACCGGGTGGCCTGCCCCCGCCGCTCCTCAGCGCACGACGAGGGTGCCGGCGACCAGGTCGTGCAGGGTCTGCTTCCTCGCCGTGAAGAGCACCATGATGTAGCCGATGCCGAGGGTGAGGCTGGTGAGCACCCTCGCGAAGTGGCGTCCGCTCGCGCGCGCGAAGGAGATGCGCCGCCCCTCGACGTCCGTGACCCGCAGTCCGAGTGCCAGCTGCCCGAGCGTCGCCTGCCGCGACGAGCTCTGCATGAGCGCGTAGTAGAACCAGCTGCCCAGCAGCTCGAGGAACGCCACGGTGAGGACCGCGCCCATGAGCGCGGTGATCGCCTCGGCCGGCAGGTCGGTGTCCGTCCAGCCCGCCGAGTCGTTGGCCAGCAGCGGCACGAAGACCATGAAGCCCACGGGCGTGAACACCACGCCGAGCAGGAAGCGGTCGATCAGGTAGCTCCAGAAGCGGCGCCAGAAGCCGCCGTAGACCGGGGCCGCGCGGGTCGCGGACGGTTCGGCCGGCACGGCCGCCCAGGGCCCGGGGTCCGTGGCGGGCGGCGGGACGGCTGCTCCGGGCACCTCGGTGCCGAGGGTGACCGGGGCTCCGCAGGATGAACAGAACGCCGCCTCCCGGGGCAGGTGGGTGCCGCAACGGATGCAGAACATGGCTTCGCCCTCCCCGAGGGAACTCAGTCCCGGAACGCCGTGAGATCGTCCAGCTTGCGCGCGGCGCGCCCGCTGTCGATCGCTTCCTGGGCCTGGGCCACGCCCGCGGCGAGGTCCCCCACCACTCCGGCCACGACCAGCGCGCCGCCGGCGTTGAGCACGACGATGTCGCGCGCCGGCCCCTTCTCCCCCTCGAGCACGGCGCGGATCCGCACGGCGTTGGCGGCCGCGTCCCCGCCCTCGAGACCGCTGCGGTCCGCGTGCGCGAGACCCAGCGGCTCGGGGTCCACCTCGAATTCGCGGATCTCGCCGCGGTCCAGCTCGGCGACGTGCGAGCGGCCCCGCACCGTCAGCTCGTCCAGCCCGTCGAGGCCGTGCACGACCCAGGCGCGCTCGCTGCCGAGGATCTTCAGGACTTCGGCGACGCGGCGCACCAGACGGTCGGAGAAGACGCCGATCAGCTGCCGCCGCGCGCCGGCCGGGTTGGTGAGCGGGCCGAGCAGGTCGAGGATCGTGCGCACCCCGACCTCGCGGCGAGGTCCCGCTGCGTGGCGCAGCGCCGCGTGGTAATTGGGCGCGAACAGGAAGGTGATGCCCAGCAGGTCGAGCGAGCGCGCGGCGCTCCCGGGCGTCAGGTCGAGGCGCACGCCCAGGGCCTCGAGCACGTCGGCGCTCCCGGTCCGGCTCGAGACCGCGCGGTTGCCGTGCTTGGCCACGGCCACGCCGCACGACGCCACCACGATGGCCGAGGTGGTCGAGATGTTGAACGTGCCGGCGTTGTCGCCGCCGGTGCCGCAGGTGTCGAGCAGCGGCGCGCGCTTGGTGCGGATGGGGGGCACGCGTTCGCGCATCGCCTCGGCCATGCTGGCGATCTCCCCGGGAGCTTCGCCCTTCATGCGCAGCGCCACGGCGAGGGCGCCGATCTGCGCCGGCGTGGCGTCGCCGTCGAGGATCTGCTCCATGCTGGCGCGTGCCAGCTCCCGCGGCAGGTCTTCGCGGAGCACCGCGCGTGCGATGGCCGTACGGATCACTGGGGTACCTCCCTTGGTTGGCGGCACAGTGCGAGGAAGTTCTCCACGAGCCTCAGGCCCGGGCAGGTCAGGATGGATTGGGGCGGGAACTGTACACCCCAGCTCTCGTGATCGCGATGTCGAAGCCCCATGATCTCCCCCGTGGGGGTCCAGGCCGTGACCTCGAGGGTGCGGGGCAGGGACTCGCGCTCCACGACCCGCGCATGATAGCGCGCCGCGACGAAGGGGTTCTCGAGACTGGCGAAGAGGCCGCGTCCCCGGTGCAGGACCGGGCTGGTCGTGCCGTGCAGCAGGCGCGGGGCCGGCGCCAGCCTGGCTCCGTAGACCTCGGCCAGGGCCTGGTGCCCGAGACCGATGCCCAGGATGGGCACCCGGCCGGCGCAGCGGCGGATCGCCTCGAGCGTGATGCCGGCAGCCGCCGGCGCCCCCGGCCCGGACGACACCACCAGGCCCTCGAGCGGCCGCGCGGCCAGCGCTTCGGCCGTGATGGCGCCGCTGCCGTGGACTTCGAAGCGCGCGCCGAGTGTGGCGAGGGCCTGCAGCAGGCTGCCGGTGAAGGCGTCCCGGTTCTCGATGACCCCGATCATCGCCCGACCCCTGCGGCGCGTTGCAGCGCGAGGCCGGGCCCGCGGGCCTGGTCCTGGGTGTCGCGCCACGCGGCCTCGGGGCCGGTGTCCGCGGTGATCACGGTCGCCGCGCTCCAGTCGGCTCGCCCGTCGGCGAGGAGCAGCGTGTGCGCGGAGCTGCACAGCTCCAGGCCGCCTCGAAGATCGAAGTATCCCACCGCCCCGGTGTGGAGCCCGCGCGGCGCCGCCTCCAGTTCCTCGATGAGCTCCAGGGCCCGGCCCCGGGGCGCGCCGCAGTCGCCGGCTGCGGGAAAGCAGGCCCCCAGCAAGTCCAGTGGCCCGGCGTCGGGCCGCGGCCGGCCGCGTACCGTGGACGAAAGGTGCATGGCCTGCGAGTGGCGTTCCACCTCCATCCACTCGCTGACGTCGACCGTGCCAGGCTCGGCGACACCGCCCACGTCGCTGCGGGCCAGGTCCACGCCCAGGGCGTGGGCGGCGCGCTCCCGCTCCCCGCTGCGCAGTTCCTCCTCCAGCCTGCGCTCCTCCTCCGCGGTGCGGCCGCGCGGCCGCGCCCCCGCGAGGACGTGCGCCTCGATCACGTCCTCCGTCCGGCGCACCAGCGAGCCGGGCGCGGAGCCCGCGAGGCAGAAGTCGCCGATCCGGAAGAAGTGGCCGTAGGGCGATGGGGTGGTCAGGCGCAGCGCGCGGTAGGCCTCGAAGGCGGGGGCCCGGAGCGCCACGCTCAGGCGCCGCGCGAGCGTCAGCTGCAGCACCTCCCCCGCGCGGACGTGCGCCCGGGCGCGCTCGACGACGGTTCCGAACTGCTCGGGCGTGAACGACGAGGCGGGTTGCCCGAGCGGCGCCCCGGACTTCGGCGCGGGCCAGGCCAGCGGGGCCTCGAGCCGCGCGATCTCCGCATCGAGGCGTTCGACCGCCGCCACCCACGACGCGTCGGGATCGCTCCCGCCGCGCGCGTGCGTCACGACCTTGACGGTGTGCGCGACGTGGTCGAAGACGGTGACGACCCCGGTGAAGAGGAACACGGCGTCGGGCGGTCCCGCCCCGGCCGCTGCCTGCGCGGGCCGCCCCTCGAACCAGCGCGCTGCGTCGCAGCCGAGGTAGCCGACCGCGCCGCCGCAGAACCACGGCAGCCCCGGCAGGGCGATGGCCTGGCGCGCCGCGAGCAGGGCCCGCAGTTCATCGCGTGGCGGGCCGGCGCAGGGGCGGGTGACACCGTCCTCGAGGATCTCGCAGTGCTCCCCGCGGGCCACGAAGACCAGCGTGGGTCTGCTCCCCACCATGGAGTAGCGTCCCCACTTCTCGCCGCCCTCGAGACTCTCGAGCAGGAAGGCGTGGACACCGTCGTCGAGCTTGCGGAAGGCGGAGACGGGCGTCTCGTGGTCGCCGGGCAGGTCGCAGGTGACCGGGACGTGTCTGCCGCCGGCCGCGAGCGCGCGGAACTCGTCGCGGCCAGGGGTGACGGGACGCTCGCGCCCGCTCGTCACGCGCCCGCCCCCAGGAGTTCGCGCGCCTGCCGTCGCGTGGTGTCGGTGACCCGGTCGCCGGCCAGCATCCGGGCCAGTTCCTCGACGCGCTCGCTGCCTTCGACCGCCACGATGCGCGCCACCGTCCGGCCCGCCGCCACGGACTTGTCCACCCGCAGGTGATGCGTGGCGAGGGCGGCGATCATCGGCAGGTGGGTCACGCAGACGATCTGGCGGTGCCGGGCCAGGAGCTTCAGGCGCTCCCCGACCGCCTGGGCGACCGCGCCACCGATCCCGGAGTCCACCTCATCGAACAGCAGAAGGTCAACGGGGTCTTGGGCTTCCAGCGCTACCTTCAGAGCCAGCATCACCCGGGAAAGCTCCCCGCCCGAGACCACCTTCTGCAGCGGCCGGGCCGGCTCGCCGGGATTCGCGCTGAACCTGATCTCGACCTGGTCGAGCCCGCTGGCACCCAGGGCGGGCTGCGGGCCATCGTCCGGCTCGACCAGGAAGCCGAGGCTCGCGTGCTGCATCCCGAGCGGCTTCATCTCCTTCGAGAGCCTTGTCCCCCACTCCTGCGCCGCCGCCTGGCGTCTGCGCGAGAGGGTGCGCGCCGCGGCGACGCAGGTCGCATGCGTCTCCTGCGCCGCGTCGCGGGCCTGCGTCAGCGTGGCCGCGGCGTCCTCCCCCGTGGCGAGCTCGTGGCGGAGCTCCTCGCGCCAGGCGATCAGCCCGGGCACGTCGCGGCGGTGCTTGCGCACGAGCCGGGCGATCGCCTCCCGGCGGGACTCGACCTGCTCCAGCGCGGCGGGGTCGGCCTCGAGGCGTGAGACGTATTCGCCGAGCGCGCGTGCGACCTCGGCCGTGGCGATGCGCGCCTCGTCGAGCGCGGGCAGGGACTCCGCCAGGCTCGGATCGAGCGTGGCCGCCTGTTCGAGCGCGCGCCCGGCCCGGGCGAGGGCGTCCACCGCCGGCGCTTCGCCGTCCGAGAGGCGCCCGAGCGCCTGTTCCACCAGTTCGCGCAGGCGGTCGGCATGAGCCAGGCGCGCGGCCTCGATCCGCAGTTCGTCCTCCTCGCCGTCGCGCAGGCGCGCCTCGTCCAGTTCGAGCGCCGCCTGCTCCATCCACTCGCGCCGCTCGGCGTGGGTGGCGAGCGAGCCCTCGAGGGCCTCGAGCCGGGCGGCGGCGGCGCGCCAGGCGGCCAGCGACTGGGCATAGCGGGCGCTCTCGCCCTCGACCGCCGCGAGCCGATCGAGGGTCTCGAGGCCCGCGCCGGGGCGCAGCAGGCTCTGGTGCTCGTGCTGGCCGTGGAGATCCGCGAGCGCCTCGCAGAGTTCCCGCAGCGCGCCGCGCGTCACCGCCGACTGGTTCACCAGGGCGCGGCTCTTGCCGCCGGCCTGGACCTCGCGCCGCAGGATGAGGCTCTCGCCGTCGTACTCGACGCCCCACGCGGCGAGCAGCGGTCCGACCCGCAACGCGGCGCGCGCCGAGGGGCGGAACTCGCCCTCGACCACGGCGGCCTTCGCGCCCTCGCGCACGACGCCCGGGTCGGCGCGGCCGCCGGTGAGCAGGTCCACGGCCTGCACCAGCAGCGACTTGCCCGCGCCGGTCTCGCCGGTCACCACGTTGAGCCCGGCGCCGAACTCGACTTCGGCCCGCTCCACCAGCACGAGGTCGCGGATGAGCAGGCGTTCGAGCACGATTACATGCTCCGCCGCGTACTCCCCTGCCAGCCGAGCTTGACCTGGAGTGAGTGCGCGAAAGGCCGATCCGGGTTGCGCACGACCCGCACGGTCGCGCGGTCGAGGCGGATGCGGATCTCATCCTCGGGCTCGAGCGGCACGTGCTCCTGCCCGTCGAGCATGAGCACGGTCTGATCGAGCGAGCCGATGAGACGCAGCGCGATCTCGTCGTCCGGCGAGAGCACCAGCGAGCGGCTGCCCAGCGAGTGGGCGCACACCGGCGTGACCACGATGGCTTCGACCTCGGGGGAGAGCACGGGGCCACCGGCCGAGAGCGAGTAGGCGGTCGAGCCGGCTGCGGTCGCGGTGATGAGGCCGTCGGCCACGAGATGGCCGAGGTCCTGGCCGAGCGCGCGCATCTGCAGGTGGATGGCCGCGTAGCCGCCCGCTCCCTTCACCACGGCGTCGTTCATCGCGAACGAGCGCGCCACCACGCGCCCGCGGCGCAGCACGCGGGCGCGCAGCAGCCGGCGCGGGGAGATGGGCCAGGCGCTCGCGAGCGCGGCCTCCACCGCGGGCAGGAGTTCGCCCTGCTCGGCGGCGGCGAGGAAGCCCAGGCCGCCGAAGTTGATCCCGAGCAGCGCCCCCCGCCGCCCGGTGAGCGAACGACCGCCGGTGAGCACGCTGCCGTCGCCGCCCAGCGAGATCAGTAACTGGCACCAGACGGCGAGCTGCGCGAGCGGCTGCCCTTCGCGTCGCAGGGTGGCGGCCAGGGCCTGCTCGATCCGCACGTCGCAGCCGCGGCGCGCGAGCCGCGTGCGCAGGAGCGCGGTGGCGCGACGCACCTCGGGCCGGCCGATGTGACCCGAGATCGCGATGCGGCGCAGGCGCGCGCTCATGAGAAGTGCAGCTGCTGGGCGCGGACCCACTCGCGGGTCCGCCGCGCGATGCCAGGCCCGTCGAGCCCGACCTGCTGCAGCAGCGCGTCCCGCTTGCCGTGCGCCACGAACGTCTCGGGCAGCGCGATGCGCAGCAGCGGCGTCGCCGAGAGGTCGTTGCGGTCGAGACATTCGCTCACCGCGCTGCCGAAGCCGCCCATGGGGACGTTCTCCTCGATCGTGACGATGCGCCCGACCGAGCGGGCCAGCCCGGTGACGACGCGCTCGTCGAGCGGGCAGACGAAGCGGGCGTTGACGACCGTGGCCGAGACGCCCTCGGCCGCCAGCAGTTCGGCGGCCGCGAGCGCGGGCAGCACCATGGTGCCGAGCGCGATCAGCGCGACATCGCCCCCGGCGCGCAGTTGCAGGGCCGTGCCCGGGGCGATCAGGGCGGGCGGGCCCTGGGGCAGCGCCGCCTCGGGGATCGGGGCGCGCGGGAAGCGCACGGCGATCGGTCCCTTCGCAACGGGCTGCAGCTTCACCGCCGTCCAGATCATGTCGCGAAGCTCCTCGCCGTTCGCCGGCGCCATCAGCGTCATGCCGGGGATCATGCGCAGGTAGCCGACGTCGAAGGCGCCGTGCTGCGGGGCGCCGTCCTCCCCGACCAGGCCCGCGCGGTCCACCGCCAGGATGATCGAGAGGTCCTGGACCGCCGCGTCGTGGAGGATCTGGTCGAAGGCGCGCTGCAGGAAGGTCGAATAGATGGTGGTGAGCGGGATGAGGCCGTTCGCGGCGAGCGCGGCCGAGAAGGTGACCGCGTGCTCCTCCGCCATGCCGACATCGAAGAAGCGCTCCGGGAACTCCTTCGAGAAGGCCTTCAGGCCGGTGTTGTCGGCCATCGCCGCGGTCACCGCGACCAGCTGTGGCAGCTGCCTGCCGATCTCGACCACGGTCTGGCCGTAGACGCTCGTGTAGGTCGGGCGCGCACCCTGGGTGGCCTCCCCGGTCTCGGGGTCGAACACGCCCACGCCGTGGAAGCTGGTCTTGTCCAGCTCGGCCGGGCCGTAGCCCTTGCCCTTGGTGGTCACCACGTGCAGCAGCGTGGGGCCCTCGAAGCGCTTGAGGTCGTCGAGGGTCTCCAGCAGCGTGTCGAGATCGTGTCCGTCGATCGGTCCGAAGTACTTGAAACCCAGCTCCTCGAAGAGCACGGTCGGCACGACCAGGTTCTGCAGCCCCTCCTTGATGCGCCGCGCGCCCTCGCGCGCCCGCCAGCCCGGCGGCAGCTTGCCCAGCAGGTCCCAGACGTCGCGCTCGAAGCGCCGGTAGATGCGGCTGGTCGTGAGCTTGGTCAGGTAGTGCGCGATCGCCCCGACGTTGGGGGCGATGCTCATGTCGTTGTCGTTGAGGACGACGATCAGCCGCTTCTGCAGCTCGCCCGCGTTGTTGAGCCCCTCGTAGGCCATCCCGCCGGTCAGCGCGCCGTCCCCGATCACCGCCACGACGTGCTCGTCGCCGCCGCACAGGTCGCGCGCCACGGCGAAGCCCAGCGCGGCCGAGATCGAGGTGCTCCCGTGCGAGGCGCCGAAGGGGTCGTGTTCGCTCTCGGAGCGGCGGGGATAGCCGGCGATGCCGCCTTCGGTGCGGAGCGTGTCGAAGCGCTCGTAGCGGCCCGTGAGCAGCTTGTGCGTGTAGCACTGATGGCCCACGTCCCAGATGATCTTGTCACGCGGCGAATCGAACACCCGGTGGAGCGCGAGCGTCAGTTCGACGACCCCGAGGTTTGGCGCCAGGTGTCCCGCGCGTCGCGCCACGGTCTGGATGATGACGTGACGGATTTCGGCGGCGAGCGCCACGAGCTGTGGGCGCGAGAGCTCCCTCAGGTCGGCGGGCGAGTGGATGCCCTCGAGCAGGCTCATCAGAACACCCAGTACCAGAACAGGGTGCTCGCCACGCCCAGGGTCGCCCCCACCGCAACCTCGAAGGGCGTGTGGCCGAGCAGCTCCATGAGGCGCTGCGTGTCGGCCTCGGGATGCACGAAGTGCTCCTCGATCAACCGGTTCAGGATGACCGCCTGCTTGCCCGCGGCCCGGCGCAGGCCCGCCGCGTCGTACATGATGACGCCGCTGAAATAGAGGGTCACGCCGAACAGGACCGAGCCGAACCCCTGCTCGAGACCCACCGCGGTCGTCAGCGCCGAGACCGCGGCCGCGTGTGACGAGGGCATGCCGCCGGTCTCGACGAAGCGCCGCAGGTTCCAGCGGCGGTACGTGAAGAACCAGGCCAGACCCTTGTAGCCCTGGACCAGTAACCCGATGGTGAAGGCGATCCAGAACGGTCCCGTGGCGCTGGCCTCCGGTTCGAGGTCCTGTGCGAACGCCGGCCGGGTGCAGGCCAGCGCGTCCCTAGCGAGGCTTGAAGATAAGGGCCGGGGCGGGTGGCGGCAAGGAGGGGCCGCGCACGGGCCCGGGGCGGGTCCTACCTCTCCCGCGCCGCCAGGGTGTCGAGCAGCGCCAGCAACCGCGTGGGGTGGAGGCAATGGGTCTCGAGGATGAGCCTGGCCGAGCGCAGGAGCGACTGCTCCTTCTCCAGGGCCGCCGCCTCTCCGACCGCGCGATGGTACGTGGCCTTGCCGCGGGCCGCGTCCGTGCCCGCGCGTTTGCCCAGCCGGCTCAGCGAGGAGCTGGCGTTCAGCAGGTCGTCATGGATCTGGAAGACCAGGCCCATCAACCGGCCCGCGTCGTCGAGCACCTCGACCGTGCGCGGGTCCGCTCCGCCGGCGATGGCCCCGAGCGCGAGGCAGGCGCCCATGAGCGCGCCGGTCTTGCGCGTGTGGATGGCCTCGACGTCCGCCGCCCTCACCCTGCGTCCCTCGGCCGCCATGTCGAGCGCCTGGCCGCCGACCAGATCGTCGGAGCCGCTGGCGCGCGCCAGCCGCCGCACGGCCTCCAGCACCCGGGGCGCGGGGACTCCGGCGCCCTCGAGCATCGTCAGCTCCTCGAAGGCGAAGGCGAGCAGCGCGTCACCCGCGAGCAGGCCCAGGGCCTCGCCGTATTTCCGGTGGGTCGTGAGCCGGCCGCGGCGGTAGTCGTCATCGTCCATCGCCGGCAGGTCGTCGTGCACCAGCGAGAAGGCGTGCACGCACTCCACCGCGACCGCGGCCGGCAGGGCATGGAACCAGTCGCCGCCGACGGCCTCGCAGGAGAGCAGGACGAGCAACGGCCGCACGCGCTTGCCGGGGCCCAGTGCGGCGTAGCGCATCGCCTGGCGAAGCTTCGGCGGACCGGCGCAACGCTCGGAGAGCGCATCCTTGAAGTAGATCTCGAAGGCGTCCGCGAGGCGCGGATGGGGGAAGGCAGGCGGGGCCGGGGTCCGGCGGCGGCGTGCGGGGGCGGGCGCGGCCATCAGAAGGGCAACTCGCCGACGGAGCCATCCGGCTCACGCCGTTCGGTCTTCGCGGGCTCGCGGGCCGGCCTGGCCACGGGCTTCGGCTCGTCGGCAGGCTCGCCCTCGAGCTCCATCGGCTCGGTCATCGGCTCGCCATCCGCGCCGGTGCTCAGCCGCTCGATGCGCTTCTCGGCCTGGTCGAGGGTCTGCGTCAGCCGTCGCGAGAGCTTCACGCCCTCCTCGTAGCGGGCGATGGATTCCTCGAGCGAGAGGCTGCCGCCCTCGAGCTCCTCGACGATCACCTGCAGCCGCTCGATGGCCGCCTCGAAGCTCAGCGAGGCGGCGTCAGGAGCGTCGCTCACGGCCGGTTTCCTTTCACGCGCCATCCTTCCCTCCCGGGCGGGTCTGCTCCACGCGCGCGTCGGCTTCCCCGCGCGCGAACTCGATCGTGAGACTCTCCCCCACCGCCAGCGTCGCGGCGACGCGCACGAAGGTACCGTCCGGACGGCGTACGAGGCAATAGCCGCGCTCGAGCACCAGCCGCGGCGAGAGCGCCCGCAGGCGGTCGGCGAGCGCCAGGGTGCGCGTGCGGTGCGTCAGCACCGACTGGACGACCGCCGTGTCCATCTGCTCGCGCAGGTCGTCCAGTTCCCGGCGGCGGGTCCCGAGCAGGCGCGGCCACTCGCGCAGCCCGTAGCGCGAGGCGATGTGCTCCAGGCGCTCGCGGGCGCGCTCGAGCATGGTGCGGACGGCATCGTGCAGGCGCCCCAGCAGCTCGTCCACGCGCTGTTGGAGGTGACCGAGGACCTCCTCCTGCCGGCGGAACCCGTAGCGCGCGGTGAGCGCCTCGAGCCGGCGGCGGCGCTCGGCCGCGGCGAGACGTGCCGCGCGCTCGAGCCGGCTGCGCCATTGCGCGATCCGCTGCGCGATCTCCGCCCGGCTCGGCACGGCGAGCTCGGCTGCGTTCGAGGGCGTGGCCGCGCGCAGGTCGGCGGCGAAGTCGGCGAGCGTGACGTCCACCTCGTGCCCGACCGCCGAGATGACGGGCAGGCGGCAGGCGGCGATGGCGCGGACCACGGCCTCCTCGTTGAATGCCCAGAGGTCCTCGAGCGAACCGCCGCCGCGTCCGACGATCAACAGATCCACGCGGCCGTACCGGTCGAAGCGCTCGATCGCTGCGGCGATCTCGCGCGCCGCGCCCTCGCCCTGGACGCGCACCGGAGCCAGCACGATGCCGATCGACGGCCAGCGCGCGCGCAGCACCTTCACCAGGTCGCGGACGGCGGCGCCCGAGGGCGAGGTGACGAGGCCGATCCGCGCGGGATAGCGCGGCAGCGGCCGCTTGCGCGCCGCATCGAACAGCCCCTCGGCGGCGAGCTTCCGCTTCAGCTCCTCGAGCGCGAGCAGCAGCGCGCCCACCCCGGCGGGGCGCAGTTCGTCCACGACGAGCTGGTAGCGGCCCTGCGGCTCGTAGACCGAGATGGCGCCGAAGGCCTCGACCTCGAGGCCGTCCTGGGGCTCGAAGGCCAGCCGCCCGGCGCGGCCCTTCCACATCACGCAGCCGAGCACGGCGCCCTCGTCCTTGAGGGAGAAGTAGAGGTGCCCGCTCCCGTAACGCTTGAAGCCGGTGATCTCGCCCTTGACCCAGAGGGCCGGGAAGGCGTCCGCCAGCGTGCCCTTGATCAGGCCCGTGAGGGCCGAGACGGAGAGGATGCCCTCGGGCGCCGGAGCGGTGGCCATGAGGCTAGTGCGCGAGCGTACCCGAGGCGGCGAGGACGGTGTTCGCGAGCACCATCGCCACGGTCATGGGACCGACGCCGCCGGGCACCGGGGTGAGGGCGCCGGCGACCTTCGAGACCGAGCCGGCCTCCACATCGCCCACCAGCCGGCTCCCCGTGCGACGGGTCGGATCGGGGATGCGGTGCACCCCCACGTCCACGACGGTGGCCCCGGGCCGGACCCACTCGGCGGTGACCATCTCCGGGCGGCCGATCGCGCACACCAGCACGTCCGCCTGCCGGGCCAGTTCCTGCAGCGCGGGGCCGCTCACGCTGTGGCCGAGCGTGACAGTGGCGTCCACGCCCTTGCGCGAGAGCAGGGCGGCCAGCGGGCGCCCGACGATGTTGCTGCGCCCGATCACCACGACGTGGCGCCCGGCCAGCGGGATCTCGTAATGGCGCAGCAGTTCGTGGATGCCGAGCGGGGTGCAGGGCACGAACCCGGGCAGCCCGGCGGCCAGCCGGCCCACGTTGACCGGGTGGAAGCCGTCCACGTCCTTCGCCGGCGGGATCGCCTCGAAGATGGCCTGTGGCGCGGGGGCGCCCGGCGCAGCCGGGTCCGGCGCCAGGGGAAGCTGGACCAGGATGCCGTGCACCGCCGGGTCATCGCCCAGCCCGCGCACGCGCTCCACCACCGCCGCGGTGGCGCAGCCTGCGGGGAGCGCCACCTCCACGGTCTCGATGCCGACCTCGGTGCAGGCTTCGCGCTTGCGCCTGAGGTAGATCCGCGAGGCCGGGTCCTGCGCCAGGGGAAGCTGGACCAGGATGCCGTGAACCGCGGGGTCATCGCCCAGCCTGCGCACGCGCTCCACCACCGCAGCGGTGGCACAGCCCGCGGGGAGCGCCACCTCCAGGGTCTCGATGCCGACCTCGGCGCAGGCTTCGTGCTTGCGCCTGAGGTAGATCCGCGAGGCCGGGTCCTCGCCCACCGAGACCAGCGCGAGCGTCGGGACGACGCCGGTCGCGCGCAGGCGCTGGACCTCGGCGTGCATGGCCATGCGGACGGTCGAGGCGGGCTCCTCGCCGCCCAGCAGCCGCAGCTGCGCGGGTTGCGTGGCGGCGGGCAACGGCACCGAGAGCCGGCGGATCGAGAGCGCGCGGCCCGTGGCGGGATCCACCGTGACGAGCGCCCCGTTCAGGCGCGGATCGCCGGTGGCGGGCGTGAGGCGCTGCGGCAGCAGCGTGAGGAAGCGCGCGAGCGCCGCGTGGCGGTCCATGCCGATCACCGACTCGAAGCCGCCCGTCATCCCCGCGTCGCACAGGAAGGCGGTGCCGCCGGGCAGCACGCGCTCGTCGGCGGTCTGCACGTGTGTGTGCGTGCCCACCAGCACGGTGGCGCGGCCGTCGAGGTGCCAGCCCATGGCGACCTTCTCGGCCGTGGTCTCGGCGTGGAAGTCCACGAACACGACCTGGCAGCGGTCCTTCAGCTCCGCCAGCACGCGGTCGGCGGCCCGGAAGGGGCAGTCGGCCTCCTTCATGAAGACGCGCCCCAGCAGGCTCACCACGCCCACGGCCGTGCCGTCGGCGGCGCGAAAGACGCGCCAGCCCTCGCCCGGCGTGCCGGGCGGCAGGTTCGCCGGACGCACCAGCCGCGGCTCTTCGGCCACGTAGCCGGCGCTCTCCTTGCGGTCCCAGAGGTGATTGCCGCCGGTGAAGACGTCCACGCCCGCCGCGGCGAGGCTCTCGCCCGAGTCCCGGTTGAGACCGAAACCCCCCGCGGAGTTCTCGACGTTGCAGATGACCAGGTGCGCATCGTAGCGCTGTCGCAGGGCCGGCAGCAGGGCCTTCACCACCTCGCGGCCCGGCGCGCCGATCACGTCGGCGATGAAGAGGATGTTCAGGCGACCTCCCCTACTTGGCGTAGTCCACGGCTCGGGTCTCGCGGATCACGGTGACGCGGATCTGGCCCGGGTACTGCAGCTCCTTCTCGATGCGGCGCGCGATCTCGGTCGCCAGGACCTGGGCGCGGCCGTCATCCACCTTGTTGTGCTCGACCATGATGCGCACCTCGCGCCCCGCCTGGATGGCGTAGGACTTCTCCACCCCCGGGAACCCGCAGGCGATCTTCTCGAGCGCCTCGAGCCGCTTGATGTAGACCTCGAGACTCTCGCGCCGCGCCCCCGGGCGCGCGCCCGAGATGGCGTCGGCGGAGGCGACCAGCACCGGCCACAGGCTCCCGCCGGCATAGTCGTCGTGGTGATAACCGATGGCCTCGATCACGGGTTGCGGCTCGCCGTAGCGCTGCGCCACCTCCATCCCGAGCTGGGGATGCGTGCCCTCGTGATCGTGGTCGAGCGCCTTGCCGATGTCGTGGAGCAGGCCGCAGCGCTTGGCCATCTTCTGGTCGAAGCCCAGCTCGACGGCGATCATGCCGGTCAGGTGCGCGACCTCGATCGCGTGGCTCAGGATGTTCTGGCCGTAGGACGTGCGGTAGTGGAGGCGGCCGAGCAGGTTCTGCAGATCGGCGTGGATGCCGGCGATGCCGACCTCGAGGCAGGCCATCTCACCCAGCTCGTGGATGCGGTTCTCGACCTCGGTCTTCACCTTGGCCACGACCTCCTCGATGCGGGCGGGGTGGATGCGGCCGTCGGCGACCAGGCGCTCCAGGGAGAGCCTGGCGATCTCGCGGCGCACCGGGTCGAAGCCCGAGAGGATCACCGCCTCCGGCGTGTCGTCGATGATGACGTCCACGCCGGTGATGACCTCGAAGGAGCGGATGTTGCGGCCCTCGCGTCCGATGATGCGGCCCTTCATGTCGTCGCTGGGCAGGTGCACGACGGAGACCGAGACCTCGGAGACGTGGTCGGCGGAGTAGCGCTGGATGGCGAGCCCGATGATCTTGCGCGCCTCACGCTCGGCGTTGCGTTGCGCGGTCTCGCGGATCTCGGTCACGTGCCGCGCGGCCTCGGCCTTGGCCTCGTTCTCGACCTCGGCCATGAGCCGGGCGCGCGCCTCCTCGGCGCTCATCCGGGCGATGCGCTCGAGCATCCCGGTCTGTTCGACGATGAGCTTGTCGAGCTGGCCGTCCCGCGCCTGCACGGCGGTCTCCCGGTCCCGCAGTTCGGTCTCGGAGCGCTTCAGGTCGCGCTCCTTCTTGTCGATGAGCTCGACCCGCCGGCTGAACGCGGCCTCCTTCTCGTGGAAGGCGCGCTCGACGGCGAGCTGCGTGGTGCGCGCTTCCTGGGTCTCGCGCTCGACCTGCTGCTTGATGCGCAGCGCCTCCTCGCGGCCTTCGAGGAGGGCGTTGCGGCGGCTGGCCTCGGCCTCGCCCTGAGCCTGGTCGAGCACGGTCTGGGCGCGGCGCTCCGCGCTCTGCAGGTTGCTTCGCCCCGCCCTGGCGCGGACGAGGTAGCCGACGAAAAAAGCCACGACGACACCGATCGCGGTGCCGCCGATCCAGATCATCTGGTCCATGGTCTCTCCCGGCAGGGCGTCGAGGGAGCCCGATCCGCCGCGCGGTCCCGCCCCTGCGGCCGGCGCGCAGGCGTGTCCATTCGACCCGCCCTCGCGCAGGCCCGGTCCGGGTGCGTCCGGCGTACCGGTGCTCCTGCGACGTCTGCTCGGGCCGGGGCGCGCGACGGGCGCCGGGGCCCTATGAATCCCCGCCGAAATGCCGTGTGCAGTGGAGTTCTTGAGACCTGGCGAACCAGGTGGGTCCGCTTCGACCGGGTCTGCCTGCCTCGGTCCCCGGCCGTCCCGCGTTGCCGCGGGGCGGTGGCCCGGGGAGCCCGTTGCCTGGCTTCACCGGCCACCAGGGGTCCCGTTGAGATCAGAGTTGGTTCAAGAACTGTTCGGCATCACGAGCACGGCAGGGAATGGGATGGCTCTCGGGGACTCCCCCTCATCACTTCGTGCTGTCCTGGAGCATCTCGTCCAGGACGGCGTTCAGATGCGCCGCGCGGGTGCTCAACTGCTGCTCGATCCGTTCGCGCTGCGCGCGCTCCTTCATCAACTCGTCGGCGATGTTCAGCCCGGCGAGCACGGCGATCTTCGACAACGAGCTTGAGACCGAGGTCGCGGGGAGCTTCTCCGTGATCTCGTGCATCTTGCGGTCCACGTACGCCGCGACCCCCAGGATGTACTCCTGGTCGGCCTCGCCGCGGATGGTGTAGCTCTGACCGAAGATCTGCACCTGAACCAGGGTCTTGGTGTCCATGGCGTCCTTGGGGAACGGGCTCAGCCCTCGATCCGCTCCAGCTTCGTCACCAGCGCCTCGATCCGCAGCGCCACCTCGCGGCGCTCCGCCTGCCAGTCACGTTGTTCACGGCGCAGTCCCTGCAGCTCTCCGAGGAGTGCGGCCGGGTCCTGCCCCTGCAACTTCTGCTCGAGCTCCTGGCTCCGCGCCGCGAGCTGGTCACGCTCCTGCAGCAGGCGCGCGTGCTCGGTGCGCTGGGCCTGCAGCAGGGCGGCGGCCTTCTCGACGCGTGCGGCCAGGTGGTCCAGGTCGCTCGCCATCGTGTCGGTGTCTTTCATCGCTCTCTCAGTCGGCCGCTGCATTCGCGGGCGACGGCTTCGACCATGCGGTCCTGGATGGCCTGGACCTCGGCCTCGTGCAGCGTACGCTCCCCGTGCTCGAAGCGAAGCGCGTACGCCAGACTCTTCATGCCCTCGGGTGTTCCGGGGCCGGTGTAGACATCGAACAATTCGATCGAGGCGAGCCGTGACCCTTCCCCGCCGGCTGCCTGCGCCGCGCGGATCAGGACCTGCTCGACCTCGCGTTGCGGACGCGCGACCGGTACGAAGAAAGCGAGATCACGTCTCACCGGCGGGAAGCGGCCCGGCAGCGTCACCCGGTGAGCCGCGGAAGCGCTCAGGAACGCAGGATCGAGGCACACCACGAAGAGGTGCACCGGGACCTCGATGTCCCATGTGCGCAGCAGCGGCTGGCCCAGGCATCCGCCCCATCCAATGCGCGAAGTCCCGGCCGCAATCTCCGCGCTGGCACCGACTTTCCAGCCGGGCGCAGCATAGGCCCGCCATTCGGGGGTGTCAACGCTCATCTCTGCGATCCAGGCCTCCCACAGGCCCTTCGCCTCGTCGAAGTCCACGGCCTGCTGCGCCGCGTCGTGCGCGTGCGCGTAGCGCGGGCCGGTCACGATGGCGGCGAGCATCAGCGTCTCCTCCGGAAGCGCGGCGCGCTCCGCCCCGGGCACGGGCGGGGTGGCGGCGAAGCCCATGCCGACTTCGAAGAGGCGCACCGCCGGCACGCCCTGGCGCAGGTTGTGCGCGCAGGCGCGCAGCAGCCCCGCGACCGGGCTGGGCCGCAGCACCTCCCCTTCCCGGCTCATCGGGTTCGCCAGGCGCACGAGCGAGCCGGGTGAGGCGCCCAGCAGGGCCGCGGTCTCCTGGGCCTCGCGCTCGGAGATCAGCGTGCCCGTCCAGGCCTCGGTGAAACCGCGGGCCAGCATGGCGCGCCGCGCGCGTTCGATGCCGCGCTCGCGCGGGCTGCGCGTGGCATGGACGCCATGAGTCTCGAGCGGCGCTTCGGGGATGAGGTCGTAGCCGTGCGAGCGGGCCACCTCCTCGATCAGGTCGTCCTCGATCGTGATGTCGGCCCGCCAGCTCGGCACCTCGACCTCGAGCTCCCAGGCCGACGGCGCCGGTGAGCCGTGAGGCGCGCGGGGCGTCACGTCGAATTCCAGGCCCTCGAGGTGCCGCGTCGCCTGGTCGAGCGGGACTTCGATGCCGAGGATGCGCCGGCAGCGCGAGCCGCGCAGTGCGAGCGGAGCGGGCGCGGCCGGCCCGTGGACGCGCTCGGATGCGGCGCCCAGCGTCATCCCCGGCGAGACTTCGGCCAGGAGCGCCAGGAAGCGCGCGACCGCGGCGGCGCCGCCGCGCGGGTCCACTCCGCGCTCGAAGCGCTTCGAGGCCTCGGTCGAGAGCCCGAGCGCGCGCGAGCCGCGGCGGATGCGGCGCGGCTGGAACCACGCGCACTCCAGCAGCAACCGCGTGGTGGCGCCGAGGACCATGGCGCCGCCGGGTCCGCCTTCCGCGAGCCCATCCCGGACCTCGCTCTCCGCCCCGCCCATCACGCCGGCGATCGCCACCGGCTTCTCGCGGTCGCAGATGAGCAGCACCTCGGGATCGAGCGTGCGCTCCTTGCCGTCCAGCGTGGTGAAGCGCTCCCCCGCCCGGGCGCGGCGCACGCGGATCGCGGGGCCAGCAAGCCGGTCGAGGTCGAAGGCGTGCAGTGGCTGGCCGAACTCGAAGAGCACCAGGTTGGTGAGGTCCACGACGTTGTTGATGGGCCGCTGACCCATGGCCTCGAGCCGGCGCTGGAGCCAGCCGGGCGACGGGGCGATGCGCACGCCCTCGACCACCTGCGCGAGATAGCGCGGGCAGCCTTCGCGATCCTCGATCTCCAGGTCGAACTGGCCGTCGCCGCGCCACAGGGCCGTGAGGCGCTCCTGGGCGGCCGGTGTCCAGGCCAGCCCGAAGGCGGCCCTCACCTCGCGCGCCAGGCCCACCACGCCGAGGCCGTCGGGGCGGTTGAACGGCACCTCCACCTCGAGCACCGCATCGGGCGGGGGCAGCAGCTCGTCGAGCGGGCGACCCGTCACGAGTCCGGTGTCGCTGCCGAGGTGGAGCGGGAGGTCCACGATGCCCGAATGGTCGTCGGAGAAGCCGAGCTCGTCCGCCGAGCAGAGCATGCCCTGGCTCTCGACGCCGCGGATCTTGCTCTTCTTGATGACCAGCCCGTTGGGGAGTCTTGCCCCGATGGTGGCGAGTGGCGCGATCATGCCGGCGCGGACGTTGGGCGCCCCGCACACGATCGAGAGCTCGCCCGCGCCGGCGTCCACGCGGCAGAGCGAGAGCTTGTCGGCGTTGGGGTGCTTGGCCACCTCGAGCACCTTCGCCACCACCACGCCCGGGTAGGAGTGTCCGCGGGCCTCGATGCCCTCGACGTAGAAGCCGCGCCGGGTGAGCACGTCGGCCAGCGCCTCGGGGGCCACGTCCAGCTCGATCCAGTCGCGCAGCCAGGACATCGGAAGCTTCATGGGATCCTTCTCGAGGCCCGCCGGCGGCGGGACCCGGTCGCGTGCCCGCAGGTCAGAACTGGTTCAGGAAGCGCAGGTCGTTCTCCAGGAAGAGCCGGATCTCCGGGATGCCGTAGCGCGCCATGGCGATGCGCTCGAGGCCCATGCCGAAGGCGAAGCCGGTTACCTCCTCGGGGTCGTAGCCGACCGCCCGGAAGACGTTCGGGTGCACCATTCCGGCGCCCAGCAGTTCGCTCCAGCCCGAGCCCTTGCACACCGGGCAGCGCTGCTCGCCGGTGCCCAGGTTCGTCCGTCCGCTGCCGTCGCAGATCGCGCAGGCCACGTCGAGCTGGGCTCCGGGCTCGACGAACGGGAAATAGATCGGGATGATGCGCGTGCGCACGCGCGGCCCGTAGATCGAGCGCGCGAAGGTGTTCAGCGTGCTCTTCAGGTCCGCCAGGCTCACGTCGCGGTCCACGAACAGGCCGTCCATCTGGTGGAACTGGTCCATGTGGCTGGCGTCCACCTGCTCGGCGCGGTAGACGCGCCCCGGGAAGACCAGCCGGAGCGGCGGCTTGCGCTCCTCCATCGCGCGCACCCAGCCCGGCGAGGTGTGCGTGCGCAGCACCACCTCGGGGCTGACGAAGTACGTGTCGTGCGCGTCGCGCGCCGGGTGGTCGGGGCCGAAGTTGAGCCGGGTGAAGTTGTACTCCTCGTGCTCGACCTCGGGGCTGGTGGCGACCGAGTAGCCGAGCCCGTGGAACAGGTCGAGCAGTTCGTCGCGGATCTGGGCCAGCACGTGGGCGTGTCCGACCCAGGGCCTTCGCCCCGGCAGCGTGACGTCGAGCGCCTCGCGGGACTCGGCGGCCTGCTCCAGCGTGGCGCGCTTCGCCTTCTCGAGTTCCTCGAGCCAGCGCTTCGCCAGGTTGAGCCCGCGGCCCCGCACCTTCTTCTGCTCGGGGGCCAGCGCAGGGATCCCGGCGAGCGCGAGCGTGACGACGCCGCGCTCCCGGCCGAGCAGGGCCACGACGCGTTCCTTCAGGGCGGCCGCATCGGCCGCTCCGGCGAGCACCTCGGCGCCGCGCACGTACAACTCGGCCAGCGCGGGGTCGAGCGCTTCAAGCTCGGCCCGCCGCGCGGCGTGCTCCGGGATGAGGGTGGACGGATCCCCCGCGCCCCACCCCGGGTCGAGTGTGCTCAGCAGTGGCTGCTCCACGTGGTCAGGCCGCCACCGACTTCGCGACCTCCGCGAGTTTGGCGAACGCCGCCGCGTCGCGGACCGCGAGGTCGGCGAGGAGCTTGCGGTTCACGTCGATGTGCGCGCGCTTGAGGCCCGCGATGAGCGTGCTGTACGAGAGGCCGTTGATGCGGGCCGCCGCGTTGATGCGCACGATCCAGAGCCGCCGGAAGTCGCGCTTGCGGAGGCGCCGGTGTTCGTAGGCGAACTGACCCGCGCGCTGCACGGTCTGGATCGCGGTCTTGATGAGCTTGCGCCGTCCGCCGATGTTGCCCTTGGCCGCCTTGAGGGTCTTGCGGCGGCGGGCACGGCCGGGGACGACGGTTTTTGCGCGTGGCATGGCGTTCTATCTCCTCTTCCGCTGCGGCGTCCGAAGCGCCCGCAGCCGGGACGGATGGATCCAGGTGGGACGGTGACGGCTAGCGCTTGCCGAGCATGCGCAGCACACGGGGCTGATCGACGGCCGCGACGACGACGACGCCCACCAGGCGCCGCTTGGCAGTGCGGTTCTTCGCGATCATGCCGTGCCGGAGGTTGGCGTGGCCGCGTTTGGCCTTGCCGGTGCCGGTCAGGCTGAAGCGCTTGGCCGCCGCACGGTTGCTCTTCTGCTTGGGCATCCAGGACTCCTAGGAGGTGCGGGTGATGGTGTCGGCCAGGACCGGGGCCTTGGGGGCTGCCTTCGCGGTGCTGGTCTTGATGGGTGGGGCCGCGGCTTCCGCGTCCTCGGCCTTGCCCCCGGTCTTCGAAGGTCTGGGCATCAGGACCGCCGTCAGCGTGCGGCCTTCCGAGCGGGGCGCCGATTCCACGGTCGCATACTCGGCGAGGTCCGCGATGGCGCGCTGGATGAGCTTGTAGCCCAGGTCCTGGTGCGCGATCTCGCGTCCGCGGAAGGTGACCGTGAGCTTCACCTTGTCGCGATCCGCGAGGAACTCGCGGGCGTGCACGATCTTGAAATCGTAGTCGTGCTTCTCGACCTTCGGGCGCATCTTCACTTCCTTCAACTGCATCTGGTGCTGCTTCTTCTTGGCCTTCCGTGCCCGCCGGTTCTGCTCGTACTTGAACTTCCCGTAATCCATGATGCGGCACACGGGCGGTCGCGACGTGGCGGCGACTTCCACCAGGTCGAGGGCCTTGGACTGCGCGAGCGCCAGCGCTTCGCGGGTGGCGAGCACGCCGATCTGAGAACCGTCCTCTCCGATCACGCGGACCTGCGGAACCCGGATGCGCTCGTTGACGCGGACTTCAGGTTGTTTCACAGCAGAAATGGCGGTCACCTCCGTTCCGGATGGGCAGTGGTCCACCTCCCGCCGGCGCTGCCCCGGAACGAAAACGCCGGGCGGGTCCTCCGTGCAGGAAGACCCGCCCGGCGTCGAACCGCATGTCCCCTGCCGGAACCGCGCGTTGCGCGGATGGCCCCGGCCGGGGCGACGCCATGGACCCTTGAGCGAGGCCACCTGGGCCTGCGGGGGTGAGAAGCGCGGGGCTTCTGCTTGGAGGCTATGTGACGAGGCAGTCTACAGGGGCCCCGGGTGGGACGCAAGCCGCTGCGCGGGACCGAATACCGGGGTGCGGGACCGTCCCTCGTCTCTCGGGCGGTCCCGGCCCCGGTTCGGGCTAGCTCCGCTCCCGCGTCTCGCGCTGGACGCGTTCGATGAACGCCTCGCGGCTCATGGGATCGAGCTGTCCCTGGCCCTTGCGGCGGGGTGCGACCAGGCCGGCCTCGGCCTCGCGCGGTCCCACCACCACCATGTAGGGGATCTTGACCAGCTCGGCGTCGCGGATCTTGGCGCCCATCTTCTCGTCGCGCAGGTCCACCTCGGCCCGCACGCCGGCCTCCTTGAGCATGCGCAGGGTGTCCGCCGCATAGTCGAAGGCCTTCGGGTTCGCCGGGATGACGATCGCCTGCACCGGCGCCAGCCAGACCGGGAACTCGCCGCCGGTGTGCTCGATGAGGATGCCGACGAAGCGCTCCATCGAGCCCAGCAGGGCACGGTGCAGCATCACCACCTCGTGTTCCTTGCCGTCGGACGCGGTGTAGTAGACGCCGAAGCGCTTGGGCAGGTTCAAGTCCACCTGGATGGTCGGGCACTGCCACTCGCGCCCCAGCGCGTCGCGCAGCTTCACGTCGATCTTGGGCGCATAGAAGGCTCCGCCACCCTCGTCCACCTCGTAGGGCAGCCCGCGCCGGTCGAGCGCCTGGCGCAGCGCGTCGGTGGCGAACGCCCACTCCTCGTCGCTGCCCAGGTACTTCTCCTTCGGGCGGGTGGCGAGGTAGCAGACGTACTCGTAGCCGAACGCCTTGAGCAGGAAGTCCATCAGGTCGAGGATGCCCAGCACCTCGTCCTGGAGCTGCTCGCGGGTGCAGAAGATGTGCGAGTCGTCCTGCGTGAAGCCGCGCACCCGCTCCATGCCGTGCAGCACGCCCGAGCGCTCGTAGCGGTAGACCGTGCCCAGCTCGGCGTAGCGCAGCGGCAGGTCGCGATACGAGTGCCTGCGGGTCTGGTAGATCATGATGTGGCCCGGGCAGTTCATCGGCTTCACGCGGTACGGCTGCCCATCGATGTCCATCGGCGAGTACATGATGTCGCCGTAGTTCTCGAGGTGCCCGGAGATCTGAAAGAGCTTCTCGCTCGCCAGGTGCGGCGTGTAGACGAACTGGTAGCCGCGGCGCAGGTGCTCTTCCTTCCAGAAGTTCTCGATCAGGTGGCGCAGCATCCCGCCCTTGGGATGCCAGTGGACCAGCCCGGGGCCGACCTCCTCGTGGATCGAGAACAGGTCCAGTTCACGTCCCAGCCGCCGGTGATCGCGCTTGAGCGCGTCCTCGACCCGCTTGAGGTATTCGTCGAGATCCTGCTGGGCCGGAAAGGCAGTGCCGTAGATGCGCTGGAGCATCTCGTTGCGTTCGCTTCCGAGCCAGTACGCGCCCGCCACATGGGTGACCTTGAAGGCCTTGATCCCCCCGGTGCCCTGCAGGTGCGGGCCGCGGCACAGATCGAGGAACGGGCCGCTGCGGTAGTAGGTGACCCTGCCGCCCTCGGGAACCTGGGTGAGGAAATGCAGCTTGTACTTCTCGTTCGCCGCCGCGAAGCGGGCGTACGCCTCGTCCTTGGTGGTCTCGACGTACTCGAAGGGCCGGTCCTCGGCGATGATCTCGCGCATGCGGGCCTCGATGCGCTCGAGGTCCTCGGGAGTGAACGGCGTGGGCCGGGCGAAGTCGTAGTAGAAGCCGTTCTCGACCGGCGGTCCCCCGGCCACTTTCGTCTCGGGGAACAGTTCGGTCACGGCGCTGGCCAGCACGTGCGCGGCGGAATGCCGCAGCCGGTAGAGCTCTGCGCCCCCGGAGTAGCCGGAGACGTCGGGGCGATCCTCAGGGGCCTGGGTGCTGGACATGGCTGGGATTCCTCGAGCCGGCACGGGCATACGGGGCCCGGGCCTGGCGAAGGGCCGCCTTCGGGGACTTCACCGGGCGGGAGTCCGGTCGGGCAGCCGCAGATGGAGATGGTGGGCGATACTGGACTTGAACCAGTGACCCCTTGCTTGTCGAGCAAGTGCTCTAGCCAACTGAGCTAATCGCCCACGGAGCGGCAGATTACAGCGGAAGGCGCGCAGGCTGTCAAGGCGAGCGCCCCGGGGAGCCGGTGACGGGGCGAGGAAGACCCAGCCACCGCGCGCAGACGCCCGGTGCGCCCCCTGCGCCAGACCCTGCGCTAGACGCTGCGCCCGACCACCCCGGCGATGGCGCGGATCTGGCGGACCAGCTCGTCGAACTGCGCCGGGTAGAGCGACTGCGGCCCGTCCGAGAGGGCGTGATCCGGGTCGTGGTGGACCTCGACCAGGAGTCCGTCCGCCCCGGCCGCGATGGCGGCGCGCGCCATGGGCGCGACCTTGTCGCGCATGCCGGTGCCGTGCGAGGGATCCACGATGACGGGCAGGTGCGAGAGCTCCTTGACCACGGGGATGGCGTTCAGGTCGAGCGTGTTGCGGGTGTAGCTCTCGAACGTGCGGATGCCGCGTTCGCACAGGATGACCTGGTGGTTGCCGTTCGAGAGCACGTGTTCGGCGCTCATCAGCCATTCCTCGATGGTCGCGGCCATGCCGCGCTTGAGCAGCACGGGCTTCCGGGCACGCGCGACCTCGCGCAGCAGCGAGAGGTTCTGCATGTTGCGCGCGCCGACCTGCACGATGTCGGCGTAGCGGGCGACCTGCTCGACCTGCTTGGGGTCCATCACCTCGCTGACCACGGCCAGGCCGTGCGCGTCCGCCGCGCGCCGGAGGATCTTCAAGCCCTCCTCCCCCAGTCCCTGGAAGGAGTAGGGCGAGGTGCGCGGCTTGTAGGCTCCGCCGCGCATCACCGTGGCGCCCGCCCGGGCGACCGCGGCGGCGATGGTGAAGGCCTGCTCCTCCCCCTCGATCGAGCAGGGGCCCGCCATCAGGACGAGCTGCTCGCTGCCGATGGTGCAGCGCCCGACCGAGAACACCGTGTCGGCCGGATGGAACGCGCGCGAGGCGAGCTCGAAGGGCACCGGGACGGACTCGACGCTCTCCGCCGCGGGCCAGCGCCGAACCTCGTTCCAGTCCAGCGCCGTGTCGTCGCCCACCGCGGCCAGCCGCACCTGGCCGTCGTGGTCGGTGCGGTGGACCGCGAGCCCTGCCAGGCGCAGGCGCTCCGTGACCTCGCTCACGGCCGTCTCGCTCGTGTCCCGGCGGACCCGGATCAGCATCAGCGGTCGCGCCCGCGCAGCGCGCGCTGGCGCAGCCACGCCTCCATCAGCGCCAGGGCGAGCATCGCCTCGGCCACCGGTACGACACGCGGGCAGATGCAGGGGTCGTGGCGGCCCACGATGGCGAGCGGCGTGGACTCACCCTGCGTGGTCGTGGCCGTCTGCTCCTGGCCGATCGAACTGGCCGGCCGGATCGCCACGCGCACCACGACGTCGGCGCCGTTCGAGATGCCGCCCGAGATGCCGCCGGCGTGGTTCGAGAGGTAGCGGCCGCCCTCGAGCACGTCGTTGGTCTCCGAGCCCCGGCGCGCGGCGAGGGCGAAGCCGTCGCCGATCTCCACGCCCCGGGTCGAGGGGATCGAGAGCATGTCGGCGCCGAGCAGGGCGTCGAGCCGGTCCATGGTGGGGTCGCCCCAGCCGGCGGGCACGCCGCGGGCGACGACTTCGACCACGCCGCCGACGGAGTCCTTCGCGTCGCGCGCGATCACGATGAGCTGGGCCATCTCGATCGCGGCGGCGGGGTCGGGGCAGCGCACCGGGTTGCGCTCGGCCTCGTCCCAGTCGCGCCAGGCCGCCACCACGTCGCCGACCTGGACGGTGCCCCCGACGATGCTCACCCCGATGGTGGCCAGCGCGAGCTTCGCCAGCGCCCCGGCGGCCACGCGGCCCACGGTCTCGCGGCCCGACGAGCGTCCGCCACCGCGGTGGTCGCGCACGCCGTACTTCTGCTGCCAGGCGTAGTCCGCGTGTCCCGGGCGGAACACCTCGCGCAGGGCCTCGTAGTCCTGCGGGCGGGTGTCCTGGTTGCGCACCATCATCGCGATGGGAGTGCCGAGCGTGACTCCCTCGAAGAGCCCCGAGAGGACCTCGACGCGGTCGGCCTCGTCGCGCTGCGTGGTGAGTGCGCTCTGTCCCGGCCGGCGGCGGTCCAGCTCGCGCTGCAGGTCCGCGACGTCCACGCGGATGGCGGGTGGCATGCCGTCCACCACCACGCCCACGGCCGGACCGTGGGACTCGCCGAAGGTGACGACGCGGAAGAGCGTGCCGAACGAGGAGGACATGCTCAGCGCCCGCCCGCGCGGCGTGTTTCGCGGAGCCGGAGCAGCAGTTCGACAACGGCAGTCGTGGGCTTGCGCATGGGGCTCTCCCGGGAAGGTCGGCGCGGCCGGTCAGCGACCGGACGCTAGCAGGGTGGAGCCCGGTTTGGGAAGCCGGACCCGGTGCTTCGGGGCATGGGCGTCGAGGCTGTGGGTCGGTGCGCCGCACAGGTGCGGCGCGTGTCCTGCCCCGGGACCGCTTTCGCATGCTCCTCACGCAGGCCGGCCGCATCCGAATGAGCATCACGTTCCTGCATTCGGGTCGTGACGAGTGACGCGCGTGTCGGTTCTCAGCCGCCAGCCGGTCCATCGGCACGGGCGGTCTGGTCCGGGTGGCCGGGACGCGATCCATCAGGCCTTCCCCTCTCCCCTTCCGCGAGGCCGATGCAGCAGTCGGGCGAACACCGCGAGCTCTGGGCGGAGTCACCGACCCTCGCCCTTGGACGGGTGTGCCTGCTCGACCTGCCGGATGGCTTCCAGGCCGTGCATGGCGGCCGGCTCGAGTCGATCCAGCTCAGTTACGAGTGCTGGGGCGAGCTCAACCCGGCCCGCGACAACGCCGTGCTCATCTCCCACACGCTCACCAGCGACTGTCATGCCTCCGGTGACTTCCAGGGCGAGCCGGTCGGCTGGTGGGAAGGCCTCATCGGGCCGGGCCGCGCGATCGACACCGATCGCTGGTTCGTGGTCTGCCCGAACCTGCTGGGCAGCTGCTTCGGCTCGACCGGGCCACGCTTCCCCGCGCCCGACGGCGAGCCCTACCTCGAGCGCTTCCCGCTCCTGACGCCGCTCGATCTCATGCGGGTGCAGCGGTTGTTCGTGCGTCAGCTCGGCATCGACCGCCTGCAGATGGTCATCGGGCCGAGCCTGGGCGGCATGATCGCCTGGGAATGGGCGATCGAAGGCGGCGACCTGGCCCGGCAGGTCGTGGTGGTCGCGGCTCCGCTGCGCACCACGCCCTACCAGATCGGCCTGAACTGGCTGCAGCGCCGGGGCGTCGAGCTGGATCTCACCGGCAGCGAGCCTGGCGCGGCCTGGGGACAGATGGTCTCGCGCGGAGTGGGCATGCTGAGCTACCGCTCGCCCGTCGGGCTGGACGAACGCTTCGGCCGCGAGTGGGCGAAGCCGCCGGGCGCCACGCTGGGTGAGCGCGGGATGTTCAACGTCGAGTCCTGGCTGCGCCACCAGGGGAAGAAGATGGCCCGCCGCTTCGATCCGTACTCGTACATCCTGCTGAGTCGCGCCATGGACCTGTTCGACGCCAGCGAGGGCCGCGGCAGCCTCGTCACCGCGCTCCAGCGTGTCCGCTGCCGCACGCTGGTGGTGGGCATCAGCTCCGACCACCTCTATCCCGCCGGGGAGGTCCATCTCGGCGCCGACATCCTCAACCACCTCGGCAAGCCGGTCGAGTACGCCGAGATCCGCTCGCCGCACGGGCACGACGCCTTCCTGCTGGAGACCGGGCAGCTGGCGGCGATCCTGAGCGACGCCCACGCCCGCCGGCCCCGGGCCGTGCCGAGCCCCGCGCAGCAGGAAGTGCGCACCGTGCGCCTGGGGATCCTGGGCGCCGGACGCGTGGCGCGGCTCTTCCTCGAGCTGCTGGCGCAGCGCGAGACCCAGGTCGCGCTCGACTACGGCCTGCGCTTCGAGGTGAAGGCCGTGGCGGACCTGGACCCGGAGAAGCTGCGGGACCCGGCCTTCGAGTCCGCGGACACCGTGACCGATCCGGCGCTCGTCGTGGCCCGCGAGGACGTGGACGTGGTCGTCGAGGTCACGCGCGGCGGCGACACGCGCGAGCTGGTGGAGACCGCGCTGCGTCGCCGGCGACCCGTGGTCACGGTGAACAAGGCGCTGGTCGAGCGCCACGGTCCGGAGCTGGAGCGGCTGGCCCTGGCGAACGGCGTGCGGCTGGCCTACCACAACGCCATCGCGGCGGGCTGGCCGCTGCTCTACGCGGTCGAGCGCCCGCTGGTGCGCGAGCAGTTCCACAGCATCGAGTCCGTGCTCTCGTCGACCTGCAACGTGGTGCTCGAGCGCCTGGAGGCCGGCGACCCGTTCGCTGCCGCCCTCGCGCGCGCCGCCGCGCTCGAGGTGACCGAGCCCGACCCGCGACTCGATATCAGCGGCTGGGACACGGCGCAGAAGCTCCTGATCCTGGTCACGCGCACGCTCGGCGTGCGCTTCGGCATCGAGCAGCTCGCGGTGCGCGGCATCGCCGACCTGGACCCCGCGCTGGTGCGCGAGGCGCCGCGGCTGGGGCTGCGGGTCAAGCTGGTGGGCGTGTTCCATCGTGACGGGGATGGCACCCCGGTGGCGGCCGTGCTGCCGGCGGCGGTCGCGGCGGAGGGCCACCTGGGTGGGGTGCGTGGCGCGGACAACGTCATCGTGCTGGCCGGCGAGGAGACCGGCGAACTCGTGCACCTCGGCCGCGGTGGCGGGCAGCTCCCGGTGGCCACCGCGCTGCTCAACGACCTGATCGGGCTCTTCCACCCGAGCCACAGCTGGACCGGCCGGTTCCCGCCCGCCGGGTTCGCGCCCGTGGCTCCCGGGTTCACGCGCTTCCTGGTGCGCGAAGGCGGCGTGACGGTCGCCGCGCAGCCCACGCCCGGGGCGATCCCCCTGCTCGATTCGATGCGGAAGCGCTGGCGCCCGCGGCCCGGTGACCCGCCCGCCCGGAG
This sequence comes from Candidatus Eiseniibacteriota bacterium, assembly GCA_025357055.1. Lineage (GTDB taxonomy): Bacteria > Eisenbacteria > RBG-16-71-46 > RBG-16-71-46 > RBG-16-71-46 > JANXPZ01. The sequence continues at coordinate 28,298 of JANXPZ010000141.1, forward strand.
CGGCTAGAATGCCAGCCGTCTGCCCGCCGCAGGGACCGGCCCGCGTCTGACGCGGACGGCCGGTCGCGGCAGGGCCCCGGGACAGCCGATCGAGGAGGACCGCCGTGGCGTACCGTCCGCCGCACCTGCGCCCCGCCCCCGCGTTCGCCGTGGTCCTGCTCGTCCTGGCGACGGCGTGCCCCGTCCCCGCCCACGCCGCCTGGCCGGCGCCCGGCGCGCGCATCCTCTTCGCTCCCGGCCGCCCGGTCCTCCAGCCCGCCCGGCTCGCCGAGTCCATCGGCGATCGGATGGTGCGCTTCTGGGCCGACTCGGCCGCGCAGGCCGGGGCCCTGCCCTCGCTGGCGCTCGCCGCTCCCGCTCGCGTCCTCGGCCCCGCCCCCGCGACGTTCCCGCTCCGGCCGGAGTTCTCCTCGCAGCAGGGCGTGCGCACCGTGCGACTCAAGGTCGAGCGCGGCACCTCGCTCTACGGCACGGGCGAGGTCATGGGCTCCCTGCTGCGCAACGCCCGCGTGACCACCTGCTGGAACACCGATGCCTACGGTTACGACGAGCAGACGCCGTCGCTCTACCAGTCGCATCCGTGGGTGCTCGCCGTGCGCGCGAATGGCACGGCCTACGGCGTGCTCGGCGACACCCCGGGGCGGACGACCGTGGACCTGACCGACGGCATCACCTTCCGCGCGCAGGGGCCGCCGTTCGACGTCATCGTGATCGAGCGCGAGAGCCCGCAGGCCGTGCTCAAGGCGCTCGCCGACCTCACCGGGCGCATGCCGCTGCCGCCGAAGTGGGCGCTGGGCTACCACCAGTGCCGCTATTCCTACACGCCCGCCGCGCAGGTGCTCGAGGTCGCGCGGGAGTTCCGCCAGCGGCGCATCCCCTGCGACGTGGTGTGGATGGACATCGATTACATGGACGGTTACCGGCTCTTCACGTTCAGCCCGCAGGGCTTCCCGGACCCGCGCGCGTTGAACGACTCGCTGCACGCCATCGGGTTCCGCTCCGTGTGGATCGTGGACCCCGGCGTGAAGCGCGACCCCGGCTACCCCGTCTATCAGCAGGGCAGCGCCGGCGACCACTGGGTCAAGGCCGCCAGCGGCGAGGACTACGTCGGCAGGGTGTGGCCCGGCCAGTGCGTGTTCCCCGACTTCACCCGCGCTGCCACGCGCGCCTGGTGGGGCTCGCTCATCGGCGGTTTCGCCGCCACCGGAGCCGACGGCATCTGGAACGACATGAACGAGCCCGCGATCTTCGAGGTGGAATCGAAGACCATGCCCGCGACCAACCGTCACCGCGCCGACGCCGAACTCGGCGGCCCCGGACCGCACCTGCGCTACCATAACGTCTACGGTTCGCTGATGGCGCGGGCGACCCGCGAGGGACTCGAGGCCGCGCGCCCGCAGCGGCGGCCGTTCGTGCTCACGCGCGCGGGATTCCTCGGCACCCAGCGCTACGCCGCCTGCTGGACCGGCGACAACCGCGCTACCTGGAAGCATCTCGCCGCCTCCGTGCCGATGGCGCTGAACCTCGGGCTCTCGGGGCAGCCCATGTGTGGGCCCGACATCGGCGGCTTCGGCGGCGCGCCCGAAGCGCGGTTGTTCGCGCGCTGGATGGGCGTCGGCGCGCTGCTGCCCTTCGCCCGCGGGCACAGCGAGAAGGGCTCGCCGCGGCGCGAGCCGTGGTCCTTCGGCCCCGCGGTCGAGGCCACCTGTCGCAGAGCGCTCGAGACCCGCTATCGGCTGATGCCCTACCTCTATACGCTCTTCCGCGAGGCCTCGGTGGACGGGTTGCCCGTCGCGCGTCCGGTGTTCTTCGCGGACCCGAAGGACGACAGGCTGCGCGCCGAGGACCACGCCTTCCTGCTGGGCGCCGATCTGCTGGTGGTGCCCGACCTCACCGACGACCAGTCGCACGTGCCCATGCTGCCGAAGGGCGTCTGGCGGCAGGTCGAGATCGGGGACGGGCGAGGCGACCCCGACCTGCCGCGCCTGCTGGTGCGCGGTGGCGGCATCGTCCCGCTCGGCCCCGTCCTGCAGCACGTGGACGAGCGCCCGCTCGACGAGGTCGAACTGCTGGTGTGCCTCGACGAGCGCGGCCACGCCGAGGGCACGCTGTACGAGGACGCCGGCGACGGCTACGGCTACCGCGATGGCGAGTACCGGCTCACGCGCTACGTCGCGCAACTCGCCGGGGACCGTCTCCAGGTGAGGGCCGCCTCGAGCGAGGGCTCATGGCCGGTGCTGAGCGGACGCCGGTATACGGTCAGGGTGCTGCCGGCGCGAAGGTGCTCGAGGGGCTCCGGGTCGAGGGCCCGTAGGCGGTCGTCAACCTCGCCGCAGCGGGCGCCCCGTGTGGACGCCGTGTGGACGCTCTCGCCCTGCGCCCGTGGGCCTGATATCCTTGTATGCATGAAGACCGCATCCATGGCCCGTCGCACCCGCATGCTTCCCGCCCTCCTGCTGGGCTCCGCCCTCCTCGCCGCCTGCCTCCTCCCCGCTCCCGCCCGCGCGCAGGGAGTGCGCCTGTTCCGCGACGGCAGTGGCACCTACTGGGACCTCTCCTACGGGTATGCCTCGGGCGGCAGCGCCGTGCAGCTCATCAACGGCAGCAAGGCCCCGCTCGAGTACGTCACGCGCTGGCGCGGGACCAGCAGCCTGCGCATGCGCTACACGGCGCAGACCGCCGGCGATTGGCTGCTCGGCGTGGCCAACACCGGCTGGACCGCGGTGGACGGCGCGCAGCTCGACTCGCTGATCTTCTGGGCGTACTCCGGCACGGCGCTGGCGGCCAGCGACCTGCCCTACGTGTTCATCGAGGATCAGAACAACACGCGCACGCCGCGCTACCCGATGGCGCCCTACAACCCGGCGGGACTGCCGGCCGGCGTCTGGACGCGCCTGGTCATGGCCCTGGCGCCGATCAAGGCCGGCCCGGGCAGCGCCAACCTGTCGATCATGAACAAGACGTTCTTCGCGCAGACGCCGACCGGCGCGATGAACGTGCAGCGCACCGTGTACGTCGATGAACTGCGCTGGGTGCGCTCCGATCCCACGCTGCCGCTCACTCCCACCGGCGTGCAGGCGACCGCCGGAGAGCGCCACGTGGATCTCGGCTGGGACCTGCCCACGCCGGCCGACGTGGAGTCATACCGGATCGAGCGCTTCACCAGCGGCGTGTGGACGCCGTGGGTGTGGGCCAGCGCCGAGGATGGCGGCCGGGCGCTCTGGACGGGCGCGCCGGCGGTGACCTGCACGTTGCGCGCGGTCACCGAGGACTGGAGCTTCCGCGAGTCGGCGCCGACCGCCGAGTTCACCGCCACGACCGGGGTGCTCGACGATCCGGCCTTCCTCGACATGATCCAGCGCTCGACCTTCCGCTACTTCTGGCAGAGCGCGCATCCGGTGTCGGGCCTCACCCGCGAGCGCTCCTCGTCGGGCGACGTCTGCGCCGCGGGCGGCACGGGCTTCGGCATCATGGCGATCCCGGTGGGCATCGAGCGCGGCTTCATCACGCGCGCCGAGGGCTCGGCGCGCCTGTTGCAGGTGCTCACGTTCCTCGCGACCACGGCCGAGCGGCACTGGGGCGCGTTCCCTCACTGGATCCACGGCGTCACCGGGCAGCACGTCGGCTTCCTCGGCCCGGACGACGACACCGTGGACCTGGTCGAGACCGCGTACGTGGCGCAGGGCCTGCTCACCGTGCGCCAGTACTTCGACGGCGCGGGGTCGGACGAGACCCAGATCCGCGCGCTCGCCACGCAATTGTGGGAGGCGATCGATTGGGACGCCTTCGTCCCCGCGGGTGGGACCGTGCTGCGCTGGCACCGCTCCCCCACCACCGGGCTGTCGGACCATGACGTCACCGGCTGGAACGAGTGCCTGATCACCTACCTGCTCGCGGTGGCGTCGCCCACGCACCCGGTCTCGACGACGCTCTACCACGCCGGCTGGGCCCGCAGCGGTGCGATGCTGCTGGGTCAGAGCTACTACGGCTATCCACTGTACGTGGGCTACGCCTATGGCGGGCCGATGTTCTTCGCGCACTACTCGTTCGTGGGCTTCGATCCGCGCTCCAAACACGATGCCTACGCGAACTACTACACCCACAATCGCGATCACGCGCTGGTCCAGGTGGCGTATGGCGCCGCGAACCCGCTCGGACGCACCGGCTACAGCGCTCTGGCGTGGGGGCTCACCGCCAGCGACGACCCCTATGGCTACAGCGCGCACGCCGCGTACTCGAACGACAACGGGACCATCACGCCCAGCGCGGCGCTCTCCTCGATGCCGTACGTGCCGCAGCAGTCGCTCGCCGCGGCGCGCCATTTCTACGAGAACTACGGCGCCACGCTCTGGGGCTACAACGGGTTCCGGGACGCCTTCCACCCCGGGCTCGGCTGGACCGCGAGCGACTACCTCGCGATCGACCAGGGCCCGATCGTGCTGATGATCGAGAACACCCGCACCGCGCTGCTGTGGGACCACTTCATGGCGAATCCAGAGATCGCGCCGATGCTGACGGCCCTCGGATTCGTGGCCGACACGAACGCCGCAGTCGATGTCCCGCCGGCGGCCGGCATGCCGCCGCGTGCGCTGCGCCTGGCGTCGTGGCCCAATCCGTCGATGGGCGCGATGTCGTTCGTGCTCGATCTGCCCGCAGCGGGCGCGACCGAAGTGGAGGTGTTCGACCTCTCCGGCCGCCGGCTGGCGTCGATGCAGCACGGGCAAGTGGCTGCCGGGCGCCACGCGCTGTCGTGGGACGGCCGTGGCGCCGACGGTGCCCTGGTCGCCCCGGGTGTCTACCTGGCGCGCGTGAGCGCGGGTGGGCAGACCGCTGCGACACGCTTCGTGCGGGTGAGGTAGACTGCCCCCGTGTTCGACCTGCTCCGCCGCTACCTTGCGCCCGCGCCCGCCGCGGATCCCGCGGTCGATGACGCTCCCGCGTCGGCGCCGACGGAGGAACCCCTGCGCCTCGCCGCCTGCGCGCTGCTGGTGGAACTCGCGCGTGCCGACGGCGAGTTCACGGAGATCGAGCGCTCCCACATCGCGGACATCCTGGTGCGCGAGTTCCAGGTGACACCGCCGGGCGCGCAGGAGTTGATGACGGCCGCGGACGAGTCACTGCGCGAGGCGGTCGACCTGCACCAGTTCACCGCGGTCATCAACGCGCGCTACGGCGTGACGGAACGCGCCACGCTCGCCGAGCTGCTGTGGTGCGTGGTGGACGCCGATGGCGTGCTCTCTCAGCACGAGGCGTCACTCATCCGCCGGATGGGCGGCCTGCTCGACCTGCCGCCCGGCGCGCTCAACGCCGCGCGGGCCCGCGCCCTGGAGCGCTGCAAGGGGTGACGCGGTTCCGGGTTGGCGTTTCATCGATCGTCCGGGCTAGCATGCGCACGAGTCGGCCATCTTCTCCGTCGGTGCCCCCCGCAGGGAGAGACCTATGACGCACGTCAGGTCCGCGATCGCCCGGCACGCCTCACCTGTCTCACTTCCCCCCTGGCGCTGTCTCGCCCTGCTCCCGCTCCTCGCGTGCGCTGCGCCGGCGGTCGCCGCCGAGCTCATCGTGGATGCGCGGTTCGTGCTCACCGACTCGGTCGAGACGCAGGCGCCCGCTGGCGGGAAGGCCGTGATCTGCCTGCTCCGCGAGCAGTACGTCCGCAACCGGCCGCTGCCCCCCGAGATGATCTACCTGGACGACGCGCCGGCCGGCCTGCTGCCGCAGCAGGCCTGGTTCGAGTTGCAGGTGGATCCCGGAACTCACCGTCTCTGCGGGTTGGTGAACGACCCCGGCTTCACGCTGCGATGTCATCCTGACCGTGCCTACCTCCTTCGCCTGCGCGAAGTCATCGACAGTCAGGACCAGCGCAGCGAGAAGTGGTTGTTCGACGATCCCAGCACCGCAGCCGATCTCATCCGGAAGTACCGCCTCTTCCATGTCACGACGACCGACGCGGGGTTGCGCTTTCTCCGCAAGAAGATGCGGACGGTCTGCTCCGTCGACACGGCGCGTGCCGCTCGACAGTCGGCCGCCACCCTGCCGGAATCGTTCGATCACGTCCTGCTGGAACGCCCGCTCGACCAGGTGAACCTGGAGCGGGACTTCTCGCAGCTCTACGGTCAGGTCTCGATCGACACGGCGGGCATCCACTATCGGCTGAACATGCGCGTCAGAGCCTCACTCAACACCTGGAGGCTGGTGGCCGATTCGCTGGAGATCCCGGCGGACCGGATCGTGGAAGTCCGCTTCGGGGGGACGCGCTTCACCGGCGTCAGTCCCTGGGTGGATGTGCACCATCGGACGGACTCGGGAGTGAAGATCGCGTCCTTCGGGGACATGCGTGACGCGTACGGGGAGTCCACCTACAACGGCATCTTCGCCGCGGTCGATGAACTCAGGGCCACTCGTCGCCCGCGCGTGGTGGACGGCGCGCAGCCGGAGCGCTGAGTTCTGCCATTGCCCTTGCAGGAGAGGATGTGGTCACGGGGGCAGGTCAGGCCCCCGGAGCGCTGCGGCTGCTCGTCAACGCGGCATGACCTCGGGTGGTGGCCCCGGCAGGAGTCGAACCTGCGGCACGCGGTTTAGGAAACCGCTGCTCTATCCGTCTGAGCTACGGGGCCAACGCTGGGGCATCATACCCAGAACGCGCGGTCTCGCAAGTCGACGGAAGAGCTTCCTCTCCCGTTCCCTGGTGGCCTGGTGAACTACGGGAACAACGGTACTGGAACACGCGCTCACACTCGCGCCGGACCATGTCCGAGGCGAGCCGCCCGTACCGCTGGGTGGTCTCGATCGAACGGTGGCCGAGCAACTCCTGCAGCGCAGCAAGGGACCCGCCCGCCTCGAGCCAACGGCAGGCGAACGTGTGACGCATCTGGTGAGCATGAAAGCGGGGGAGGCCGGTCTCGCGCCGGCTACGGCGCGCGTAGTAGCCCGGGGCCCGGATCGCCGTGACCGGCTCCGTCCGCCGGGTGAACTCAGCGCGTAGCTCGGGCGGCAGCGGGATCCAGCGGACCCGGCGCCCCTTGGTGTGCGCGACCACGAGACTGCCGCCCTGCAGGTCGGAGCGCTTGGCGCGTACCAGCTCGCCCCACCGCATGCCGGTCCCGATCCCTAGCCGCGCGATCCAGCCGTAGGGGTCCCGCATGCCCGTGAGGAGATCGACCTCGGAGTCGCTGAGGCGGTCGGGTGCTCGCTCCTGCAGCCGCGGCATTACGCGGCGAGGGAACGGCGTCTCCGGCAGGAGCCCGGAGTCCATCGCCCAGTTGAGCATGCACCGCAGGTCGGAAAGCACGTGGCTGACGGTGAGGATGGAGAGGTCGGTCTCGCGCTCGAGGTGGATCCGGTAGGTGCGCACATCCTCACGGCAGAGGGACGCGAGCGGCATGCTCCCGAGCGCAGGACTGAGGTAGTCCCTAACCCGCACTATTCGTGAATCGTAGTGAACACGAAGACCTCCGTGTGGTAGAAAGGCTGTGTTCAGGCAGCTCTCTTCCACGGACGGAGGTCCTCGCGTGCGCCACTCTACCACGACACCGTGTCTGCTGTTCCCGGATCTTTTCGACCGGCCGCTGACCGCCACCTTCGACGTCCCCAACGCCAGTTCCGACGGCGGCGCAGTGCTGCTC
>JANXPZ010000047.1 GCA_025357055.1 Candidatus Eiseniibacteriota bacterium
TGTCCTCGATGTGACCGTGCCACCCGGAGGGCAGGCCGAGGAGCTGGGCGAGCCAGTCGAGCACCACCAGCTCCAGCTCCGTGAGCGCGGGCCCGGTGCGCCACAGGAAACCCACCGAGTTGAGCGCCGCCGCGAGCAACTCGGCGAGGATGCCGGGGTCGGAGGCGGTGTTGGCGAAGTAGGCGAAGTAGCGCGGGTGCTGCCAGTGCGTCACGCCGGGCAGCAGGACCTCGTCGAGGTCGCGCAACACCGCGCTGAACGGCTCGCCACGCTCGGGTGGCGCGGCGGGCAGGCGTGCGCGGATCTCGCCCGGCTCGACCTGCGCCAGCACCGGCAACCCGCCCACGCGCTCGAGGTAGCTCGCGACCCATTCCAGGGTGGCTGCGCCGTCTTCGCGGATGCTCATGGCTCGCTCGTCCTCCGGTTCCCGTCCGCGGCCTCCGACGCCCAGGCCGGCGCCCGGCTGCCCACGCTATGCCCGGCGGCGGCCCTCGTGCAACCGCGCTCCCGCCCCGCCGCAGGACCCCGTCCGGAGCTTCGGATCGCGCGTCCGCCATCTTCGTGTGGCGTGAAGCCCGTGGCAGGGGTTACGCTGCCTTCAGCGGCGCGGGGACGGGACCTTCGCGCTCCTTCCCGTTCACCCGCGATCCCGATGAGGTGCCGTGCATGACCGCCTACCTCGAACGCCGCCGCGCCCGTGTCGCCGCCGCCTGGGGACTGTCCGACGAGATCGTCCTGGTCGGCGCCGGACACCCGATCTCCATCCCGGGCGGGCAGGACCAGACCTACCCGTTCCTCTCGCACTCCGAGTACTTCTACCTCGTGGACCGCGAGTGCGAGGGCGGTTTGGTGACCTTCGATCCGAAGGAGGGCTGGACCGACTTCGTGCCCGACGTGACCGAGGACGAGCGTGTCTGGGAGGGCCGCACCGACGTCGACGGCACGCCGCTCTCGCGCCTCCCGGCGTGGCTGGCGGCACGCAGCGGTCGCAAGGTCGCCATGCTGGGCGTGGCGCAGCGCGACGTGGCGGCGGACGTGACGGTCACCGCCGAGGCGCGGGAGAGACTGCAGCAGGCGATCCGGCCCAAGGACGAGGTGGAGCTGGAGCGCATGCGCCGCGCGACGGCGGCGACCGCCGCGGGCTTCGCGGCGGTGCGGCAGCTGATCCGCCCGGGCATGACCGAGCGCGGACTGCAGGTCGAGCTCGAGACCGGGTTCTTCCGCCATGGCGCGGAGCGCACCGCCTTCGGCACCATCGTGGGAGCGGGCTCGAACTCCGGCGTGCTGCACTTCACCCCCGGCGAGCGCAGGGTGGGCGAGGGCGAGCACGTGCTGATCGACGCCGGCGCCGAGATCGACCGCTACGCCAGCGACGTCACCCGCGCCTACCCGGCCGGCACACCGGGCGGCTTCTTCCGCGAGCTCTACGAGGTCGTGCTGAACGGACAGGTGCGCGGCATCGCGCGCTGCCGGCCGGGCACGGAGTGGCGCGAAGTGCACCTCGCGGTCGCGCGCGACCTGGCCGAGGGCCTGGTCGGGCTCGGCATCCTGCGCGGCTCGCCGGACTCGCTGGTCGAGCAGGACGCGCACGCGCTCTTCTTCCCCCACGGGCTCGGCCACCTGGTCGGCCTCGGAGTGCGCGACGCCAGCGGCTACCTGCCCGGGCGCAAGCGCAGCACGCGTTTCGGGCTCGCGTTCCTGCGCTGTGATTTCCCGCTGCAGCCCAACTACGTGATCACCGTCGAGCCGGGCCTCTACTTCATCCCGGCCCTGCTGAACGACCCGGAGCGCCGCTCGCGCTACCGCGACGCCGTGAACTGGGCGAAGGTGGACACGCTGCTCGGTTTCGGAGGCATCCGCATCGAGGACGACGTGCTGATCACCCCGGGCGAGCCCGACGTGCTCACCGCGGCGATCCCGAAGACGCTGTAGTCGCCGCGCGCCCCACCCCCGGCGCCGCTCCTCACTCGAGGCGCGGCGCCGGACCACGACCGGCGGGCGGAAAGTGGACGCCCGCTGGCCACGGTGATAGCGTGATCCCTCCCCGGGCCTGCAGCCGAGCGCACGCCGTCCCTCCATCCTCCGAGCCCAGGCCGCCACCCGGATCCATTCCGGATCCTCCGTTCCCCCGCCGGGAGGGAGTCCCCATGGGCAATCTGTTCGCGCCACTCCTGAACCATCTGCTCCTCAGCCTCGTCGTGTTCGCCGTGCTGTTCATCGTCCTCTGCGCGTTGCTGGCTCGAAGCCGGTTCGGAGGCATGGTCGGCGGTCTCCTGCGCGTCATCGCGTCGTACTTCTACAGCCCCTTCATCTACCTGCGAAAGGCGGTCCAGGGCCTGGCCGACTACTCGCAGGAGGGGGAGCGCCGTTTCGCCAGGTCCGACCAGTATCTGCTCCACAAGCTCCTGCTGATGCTCTCCGGGGCGCTCCTCCTCGGCGCGGTGGGGATCCTCACCGTCGGAGGCGTCGCATCCTTCCATCACGCGAAGGGCTGGGTCGGGCTCCACAAGCAGGTCGGCCAGGTCACGACCCGGATCGGGAGCGAGCGGGCGGAGAAGGCGCGCCTGGTCGTATTCGTCGGAGCGCTCGACGACCAGTGGCAGAATCGCCGCGAGGGACTCATCAACGCCTACCAGAACACCCGCGTGCAGACTGCCGATTCGCTCGACCGGGCGAACCAGCAGCTCGCCCTGCGGATCGACCAGGCCGTCGCCGCCGATGCTGCGGCCGCCGCCCTGTTCCAGGACCTGGTCCGCTACCTGCAGGGCAACATGGAGAGCGCAGAATGGCTCTACAGCAGGGTGCGCGATCAGGCCACCAATGCGATCGGGAACCTGGGCACCAGTGACGCGAACAAGCAGCTGATGAACCGGTACACCGAGAACTGGTACCAGGCGCGGATGACCCGGATGGATCCCCGCCAGCTCGGGGATTACGAGTTGCGTCGTGTCCTCCAGCCGGCCCACCGCGATTCCGCCCAGCGGTCCGAAGCCCTGGACCAGATCATCCCCCAGGACGAGGCCCAGCGGGCGCAGCTGCGCTCCGAGGCCAGGAGCGAGGGCCGGAACGTCTTCTGGCAGCCGCTTCGCGCGTTCCTGCGCTTCCTCGTCTTCGTGTGGATCGGCGGGATCGTGATCGAGGCCATCGCGCTCGCGGTCCTGACGGCCACCAACATCCAGAAGCTCCGCGAGCGGGCGGACTCCGGCCAGGAGGCGCCGCCGGGCCTCTAGACGCAGCCCTGATCCTCGAACGCCTCACCCCCGGCGCCGCTCCTCACTCGAGGCGCGGCGCCGGACCACGAAGGGGGAATCCGATGCTCGACCGCACCCACATCTCCTCCGGCTCGCCCTACGAGCCCATCATCGGCTTCAGCCGCGCCGTCCGCATCGGCCACCGCGTGGTGGTCTCGGGCACCGCACCGGTCTGGCCCGACGGCTCGTGCGACAGCGATCCCGGCACGCAGACGCGCCGCTGCCTCGAGATCATCCTGGCCGCACTGCGTGAGGCCGGCGCCGGGCCGCAGCACGTGGTGCGCACGCGCATGTACATGACGAACGCGGCCGACTGGGAGGCGATCGGCCGGGCGCACGGCGAGGTCTTCGGCGAGGTGCGCCCCGCGGCCACCATGGTGGTCGTGGCGGGACTGCTCGACCCGCGCTGGAAGGTCGAGATCGAGGCGGAGGCGATGATCGGGTGAAGAGCGGAGGCCCTCTGCCTACGGCAGCAAAGTAAGTGGCCTGGTAAGCGATCGCCCGTCGGCGTGGAGCCGGGCGAAATACACGCCCGCCCTTGCCGTGCCTTCGCTCTCCCAGTTCACCGTGTGATACCCGGCGTCACACTCGCCCGATGCCAGCGTCGCCAATCGCCGCCCGGTCACGTCGTGGATCGAGAGCTCGACCGCCGTCCGCTTCGGCAGCCCGAAGCGAAAGCGCGCGGGTCCAGTCACCGGGTTCGCACCCTGCAGGGCGAACGACAGCTGTGTGGGAAGTCCTTCCTCCACCGCACTCGCCGAGGTCACCGTGAGCGTACCGGCCTGGATCGGCGAGTAACCGTTGTTCGTGCCGTCCAGGTCGGCATACACCCACGGCCCGCCAAAGTACGAGTAACGGTAGCAGTAGTCGTACTCCCCGGGCGTCGCCACGGTGACCGTGGCCATGAACTCGTCGTTGGCGCCGACGTCGAGGTTGTACGCGGCTGGCGTCCACTGCCATGCGGCCGGGTTCACGGACGGATCGCTCCCGTCCGGTCCGTAGCCCAACTCGGCCACGAGTCCGGCCGTCGCGCCCGGGTGGCTCGTCACAACATCGATCCACAGCTGCCCGAAGACCAGCTCGCTCGCCACGCCAATCGTCGTGTTCAGCGTGTACGGCCACTGCAGGTTGCCCCAGCCGATCGGCGGGATCGCCGCCGTGCACGACGTCGCCCAGTCCCCGAACCTGCAGTTGCTCACATACGCGATGCGGAAGAAGCCCTGCTCGCCCCACCAGTCATCCCAGCTGTTCTTCACGATCCAACACTGCTGGGCGTCGTCATAGCCGACGACGAGGACATAGTGGCTACCCAGGGGGATTCCTCCCGGCACATGCCAGTAGACTCCGCCGGAGTAGCTGTAGAAGTCGTCATAGACGTCCATCAGGACTCCTATCGGACCGGAAGCGAGCGCGGCCTTCAGGGAATCGATGCTCGCTCCCGTGTACCCGCCGACCCAGCGCCAGCTCTGCAGACGCCGGATCTGATTCGCGGCATCCGCGCATGCGGCAGCGCAGGGCACCTGGTCATTCGCCTGGTACGGAAAGCACATCTCGCGCGGCGTACCGGTGTCCCGAAGGTAGTTCAGAGCAGAGGACGGCTGGCCGCCGTTGCAGCCGCTGTTGGCGATGCCGCAGGAAAGGAGGCGCTGTTCGGAGTAGTCCAGATCGACGTCGGGCAGCCCCAGCCGGATCATCAGGCCCGACTCGAGCATGCTGACCGTCACGAAGGCCCAGTCGGAGCCGCACTGTCCCTGGTCGCGAACGCCGCTGACGTAGTTGTGTCCGCCGACGTTGCGCCAATCCAGCGAAGTCGGCAAGACCAACTCGGCGCCCGGAGTAGCGGGTGGCGCTTGCGCGTCGGCTACGACGGGGAACAGGCACAGCACGCCTGCGCAGACGAAGAAGAACGCTCCAGCCCTCTTCATGGCAGCCTCCGAGGTCAGGTGGGCCTTCATTCTACCCCACGGGCCGACCCACTGGCCCTGCGAACTTCAGCCCCCCGGCCACCCAGAACGAGGCCTTCCGCCCGATCGGCGTAGAGGCAACAGTCGGCTGGGGGGGGCGGGGCAGTCTTGCCCGCTCGCATCCCCGATCACCGGGGCGCTGTTCCCCGCGCCCCACCGCCCCCGCGCGCCAGCCGCTGCAGGAACACCGCCTCGCTGGCGCGATCGCCGGCGGGATCGAGGTAGAGGAGCTTGACCTGGCGGTAGGTCTGCGCCACCGCGGAGTCGGGCTGCGAGTCGATGGACGCCAGATACAGGTCCAGGGCACCGGGGAGGTCGTACACCTTCGCTCCCCGATCGCGCAGACCAGCCACCAGGTCCGGCTCCCAGCGCAGGAGGATCGCAGTGTGGCCGCCCATCTGCACGGACACCGCGGGGATCCGTGACTGCAGCCCGAGCGCCTTGAACTCGGTGAGCGACATGACCAGGTTCGCTCCGCCGCGCCCCAGGAGGTAGTCGGCCGAAGCCCGCTTCTCGTGCCCGACGCGCTCCCGGTGCGACAGCGGCTGGTGGGCGATCGCGCTGTCGGTCAGACCCGTCGTGCACTCGATCGCCGTGGCGACCTTCGAGTAGTAGATGGCGCGGGCCTCCGCTCCCAGGAAGGCCATGCGCGCCGGCAGTCCCTCCAGGTAGGGACGGATCGTCTCCCCGGTGGCGCGGACCCTGCCGGAGAACTCCGGCGTGTAGAGCGCCCATTCGTTGACGATGCCGTTTCTGACCGCGGTGCCGGTGATCGGGTCGGGCGTCGCCAGCATGCACAGCGCCAGCGCGGCCGTCGCGCCCGCCACGGCGAGCGGCCGGCGCCCGAGGAGCCGCTGGCAGCCCAGGTCCGTCAACACGAGCAGGAACGGGGTGACGGGAATGAGGAAGCGCGCGAACATGAAGTCCCCGCCGACGCGCGCGACGTACAGGGCATAGGTCACCAGCAACGCCAGCGCGAGCAGCCCCGGGCCGACATGCGCGCGCCCGCGCCCCCCCTCCTGCGCCGCCACGGAACGGCCGCGCGCGAGGAGCGCCCCGATTCCGAGCGTCGCACCCAGCAACAGCGGCCAGTACTTGAGCGCATAGAGCCCGAGGTACCTGGATCCCTGGCTCCACCAGGCGAGGCCGGCCGACTTGGCGTAGTACGTGTTGGGGAAGAACGAACCGTAGTAGGAGACGCGCCAGAGGGTGTACGGGACCCAGAGCGCCGCGAAGGCCACTCCGAAGGACAGCACCGCCCGGGCCCTTCGGTGGGTGCCCCGCTGCGCGAGCAGCAGGTAGAGCCCGGCCGGCAGCGCGAGGATCGGACCGTCCGGGCGCGTCATGGCGAGCAGGGCGAACACCGCGCCCGCGATCGCAGCGGGTCGCGCACCCTTCCACGTGACCACGAAGAACCCCAGGAGCGCGAGGAAGGTGAAGAGCGAGGTCTCGAGGCCGCTCGTGGCGAAGTAGCTCCACGCCGGATGCAACGCCGCGAGGAGCGCCCCCGCGGGGACGACTGCCGCGCCGGCCGCAGCGCCAGCCAGGCGTCGGGCGATCAGGGCCAGGAGCACGATGCTGGCCGCGTAGCAGGCGAGCCCCCAGGCGAGCGACCAGCCCTCGGGCCCCGCACCCAGCTTCATCCCGACCGCGGTCCAGATCGTCCACAGGAAGTTGCTGTAGCCCTCGACGCGCTCCCCGCGGTTGAAGACCAGGCCGAGCCCGTTCGTCAGGTTCTCCGCGTACCGGAAGGAGATGTACGCGTCGTCCGAGAACCAGGCCCGCCGCCAGGCCGCGGCCACGCCCCAGAGGACCGCGACCCCGGTGAAGATGGCGAACCAGCGCGGGGCCCACGGCTCCCGCCGCGCGGGCCGGGTCGCACGGCGGGAGTCCGGACGTCGTCTCACCGCGGAGTGGCTCCTGCGCCCCGGTGGTCCGTCGACATGGGGATGCGCAGCCGGGCCGACGCCCGCGCTACTCCTTCTTCAGCGAGCCGACCATCGCGTCGAAGCCCTTGCTCGCGGCGGCCACGGTCTTCGCGGGGCCCGCGAGCTTGAAGAAGACCGCGCCCTGCGGGCTCTCCGCGATGGCGCCGAACAGGCGCCAGCCGGGCTTGTCGCCCTGCTCCTTGGACATCGAGCCACCGTGCGCGGTGTAGGTGCCCGACACGTCTGCGAGGCTGACCGGGACGCCGTTCACCTGCTTCGTCGAACGCTTCGACTTGGTCGCGGGCTGGAACTGCGCGATCCAGCGCTCGAGGTTGGCGTCCACTCCGCCACCCTGCCCGGCGCCGAAGTAGAACACGGCGCACTCCGCGCCCTCGGCATCGCCCTGCGCCGCGGGGATGGCGTAGGTCGCGACCCGCATGGAGCGCGGAGTCTCGACGGTCCAGCCCGCGGGCAGCGTCCAGGTGAGCCCTGCGGCCGAAGTCGGTGAACCGCTCGCCGGCGGCTCGGCGATGCCGCCCGGGGGCATCCCGCCCATGGCGCCCTGCGGGGGCTGGCCTTCGGCCGGAGGCGGCGGGCTCCCGCCCGGTTCCGCGCCGCCGTGCGCGCTGGCGATGTCCGACGGCGCCGCCGTCTGGCCTGCACTGTTCTTCTTCGGGCTGCTGCAACCAGTGAGCCACGACGCGGCCACGCCGAGGACGACGATGAGTACCAGGGTTCGCTTCATCCGGGACCATCCTTGTGATTCGCGGGTGCTTCGAGCCTGGACGATCCGTGAGCCGCTGCGGCGAACGCGGGTCATGCATCGTCCAGGCTGGGGTGGCTGAAGAGGTGGCATCCTACCCCGGGTCGCGCCCTCGCGGGAAATCGGCGATAATCCGCCGGTGCGCGCGCGGCCGGTGCAACTGCTGGTCCTCCTGGCGGGGATCCTCGCCGTCTCCACGGCCTCGATCTTCATCCGCTACGCCCAGCCGGCTGCCTCCTCGCTCACCATCGCCGCCGGGCGCCTGGTGCTGGCGACCCTGGCCCTCGCCCCGCTCGCGCTCACGCGCCACCGCCCGGCCCTTGCGCGGCTGACCGCCCGGGAACTTCGGTTGGCGGCGCTGGCGGGGCTGTTCCTGGCGGCCCACTTCGCGCTCTGGATCGCCTCGCTCGAGCGCACGACGGTGGCGAGTTCGGTGGTGCTGGTGACGACCACGCCACTCTGGGTGGGCCTGCTCTCCCCCCTCGTCCTGCGCGAGCCGCTCACGCGCCGCCTGGCGCTCGGCATCGTGCTGGCGCTGGCGGGCGGCATCATCGTGGGGCTCGGACATGCCGGCGGGGCGCGCGCGGCCGCAGGACCGGCCGGGTGGGCTTTGCTGGGCGACCTGATGGCGCTCTCGGGCGCCTGGATGATGGCCGGCTACCTCATGGTGGGCCGCCGCCTGCGCGCAGGGCTTGCGCTCGTGCCCTACATCTTCCTGGTCTACGGCATGGCCGCGGTGCTGCACACGCTCGCGATGGCGGCCACGGGCCGGAGCCTCTTCGGGCTGGCACCAGCGACCTGGCTGTGGCTCGCACTGCTCGCGCTCGTGCCCCAGCTGCTCGGGCACTCGAGCTTCAACTGGGCGCTGCGCTACCTGCCTGCGTCGTTCGTCGCCATCGCGCTCCTGGGCGAGCCGGTGGGCTCGAGCGCGCTCGCCTTCGTGCTGCTTCACGAAGTCCCCACGCCGCTCGAGATCGGCGGCGCGGCGCTCATCCTCTCGGGCATCGCCGTCGCCGCGCTCGGGGCCGCGCCGGCCGCGGCCCAGGCCGAGCTCTGACGCGCCGGGTCACGCCCGGCGAGGCCCTGCACGACCGGGAGGAGCCCCGGCCTCAGGCAGCGCGATTGCCTTCCGAGCGCTCGAGGCTCTCGTCGCACCAGCGCAGGGCCTCGATGTAGCGCGCGGGGATCGCGGCTTCGTCCAGCCCGAGCCGCTTCGCCCGTTCGGACACGAGCGCCCAGTCGCCCCCGGCGTAGGCGACCACGACGGTGAAGAGGTCGCGCAACGGTCCGGGCTCTCCCAGCAGCGCGTCCTTGATGTCGGTCGCGATCGGGATCTCCCGCAGGATGCTCGCCAGTGGGCAGTCGAGGATCGCGTCGATCAGCGAGAACGTGCCCATGAGGAAGAGGTCGGGCGCGCGCGACTCCAGTCCGGCCGCGGGCGCCAGCAGTTCGCAGTGACGGCCACGCATGAGCGCCTGGGTCACCAGCTCGTCGGGCTTGTCGCTCGCCATGCCGGCCATGATGACCACCGAGGCCCAGTTCCGGATGTCGCGCTCGCCGAGCAGCATCAGGGCGTGCCGGATCGAATCCACGTTGCCGCGCCAGCCGAAGAACGCGGCATTGATGTAGCGCAGCAGCTTGTAGGAGAGCCCGACCTCGTGCTCGATGATCGCCTCGAGGGCCGAGAAGTCGAGGCCCGGCCGGTGGATCTCGCGCAGGAGCTGGACCTCGTGGAGCTTGGAGGTCGGGATGTCGCGGGCCGACAGCGTGGTCGGCCGCTCGAAGAAGAATCCCTGGAAGAACTGGTAGCCCAGTCCGCTGGTCTCGAGATGGATGGTCTCCGTCTCCACCTTCTCCGCGAGCAGCTTGGGGCCGGCCTGCTTGATGCGCCGCGCCAGCGCCGCGCGGTCCGCCGGACCGGATGCGATCACGTCCACCTTGACGATGTCCGCCAGCCCGAGCCACGGCTCCCAGGGGGAGCCGCAGGCGAAGTCGTCGAGCGCCAGCAGGTAGCCCTTGCCCTTCAGCGCGCGGCAGGCCTCCAGGACCTCGCGATCCGGTTCGACCGATTCGAGGATCTCCACCACCGTCGTGGAGGCAGGCAGGAGACCGATCCCGCCCCCGACCAGGAGTTCGCGCGTGACATTGATGAAAGCCGGACGGCCGCCGGTCATGGAATCGAGGCCCGGCAGCAGGAGGCTGTCCGCGATCACCTTCGAACTGGCCTGGTCGGGATCGGGGTGGTCGAAGAAGTCCTTGAACCCCGAGCGGAAGAGCAGCTCGTACGCGTAGACTCCCAGGCGCCGGTCGAAGATCGGCTGGCGGGCGATGAATGCGTCCATTCTGGTCCTCCTTGGCCCGTGACCCGCCAGGCTTCGCGGCCTCCGTCTTGGCCCCGCTCGACGCGGGCCCGCCTGGAGAGGCTCCTAGTTCGACTCCATCGCGTAACGTCGTTCCACGGCTTCGCGGTCGGTGGTGATCGTGCCGTCGGCCCAGAGCGCCTCCCAGTCGGGTTCCTCGAACCAGACGTGGGCGGCGAGATCGAGTCGCTCGGCCACGTAGAGCAGCTCGGTCATGGGATCGGTCGTGTCGGGGACCGGATGACGATGATGCTCCGCCAGCGTGCGCGCGGCCCGCACGCCCAGCCCCCAGCGCAGCGCCGCCCGGCCGCCGACCGGCTCGTGCAGACGCACCAGCAGCTCGTGCAGGAACGGCTCGGGCATCCGGATCTCGCGATGCAGACCCTGCCGCAGGGCCGAGATGTAATCGAAGACCGCGAGCTTGCCGACATCGTGGAGCAGCGCGAGCGTGTAGGCCGTCTCCGGGTCCACGCCGAACGCCGGCGCCAGCCTCTGCGCCAGCGGCGCCGTGCGCAGCATGTGCGCCCAGACCTTGCCGACCAGCACGCCGTACGCTCCCCCCGGCCTGCACAGCATCCCCGCCACGATGCTCGTGAGCAGCACGTTCTCGACGGCCTGCATGCCGATCCGCTGCACACCCGCGGCGATCGAGACGACGGCCTCGTCCTTGCGCTGGTACCAGGCGGAGTTCGCGGTCTTGAGCAGCGACTGGGCGAGCGTGGGATCGCGCTCGAAGAGCTTCACCAGTTCCCCGACACTGGACATCGGATTGCGGCTCACGGCGAGCGCCTGCTGGGCCGCGAAGGGGATCTGGCGGATCACGCCACCTTCCGGGTCCTGGAGCGAGGCCACGATCGCGGGCCCATCACCGAGCTGGGCGCTGCCGGCCGATCGTTCGAGCAGGATCTGCGAGCGCCACGCGAGGCTGCGGTCCATGGCGGCCTTCGCGTCCTCGATCCGCTCGATGGAGTCGTCGTCTTCCTCTTCCTGCTCCTGTTCGAAGCGGGACGCCGGGTCACAGTGCCAGGCAGGCTCCTCGACGACGCGAGCGCCCTCCCGGTCGGGCCCGGGATCCAGCAGCACCACGGGCGACTCGGCGCGCGCAGGCTTCGGCCCCAATACGGACCGGAACCCGAACACAAGTCTCTGCCAGAGCTGGGAAGACATCGGGGCCCTCGCCCTTCCGGCCATGGGTATACCCGTGGCCGGGTGCCACGGGGGCCCACGCAGGATCCATCGGGTCCGGTATCGGCAGCCGCGGGCGCGGACTTGAGCCGGGGGGCCGTTCCGCGGTGGGGGCCGCCCTGGCCGGACTTCGTGCTCCGGAGGTCGTGCCTGGTCCCGCGCAATCGCCTTGGCAGCCACGAGATGGGCTGCAGGTCGGCAGGGGGCCAGAACGGCACGGAACACCCCGGGGCCTGCGGCCCGGCGCACACGATCCTCAGGTCACGATGGGGCTACTTCAGCGCCTCGAGCTTCTTGCGGAGCCCGGCGATCGCGTTCTCCGAGCGCTGCCCGGGAGGCAGGGCGTCCGCGTAGGCGATCGCCTCTTCGAGCGTCCTGCGCGCCGCCTCCCGGTCCCCCCGGCCGCTGAAGATGTCCGCGCGGGTCGAGTAGATGCCGAGCTTGCGCGGCCCGTACGCCTTCGCCAGCGCCCGGTCCGATGGGGCCAGCGCCTCGTCCCAGCGCTTCATCCACAAGTAGGCCGTGGCCAGCCGCGCCGGGGGGTTGTAGTCCCCGGGCAGATCGCGCTCGGCAGCCTCCAGCATCGGGATCGCGCGCTCGACCTGGCCCAGTTCGCGGTAGGCCGAGAGCCGGTGCGAGTCGAACACCGTGCGCTGCTCGGGGGACTTCGCCCGGGCGGCCGCGGTCTCGAGGAACGCCGCCCATTCCGTCGCCACCCGCTTCGCCCCCTCTTCGTCCTTCGCGTCCTGGCGGGCATCGAGCAACCCGAGGTAGAGCCCCGAACGGTCGTCATCCGCGATGCCCAGTGCCGTGTCCGCCAGCACCTCGAGCACGCCGGCCTCGAAGCCGGCGACCAGGGCTGCGCGAGCCGGAGCGGAGTCGGGCAGCGAGAGCGCCGCGCCCAGCCCACTGCCAGCCACGTTCGCGCCCGGGGCCGTCCCCCGGACCCGCGGCCAGGCCTCGCGAGCGAGTTCCGCCTCCGCGGCGTACTCGCCGGTGCGCTGGAGCGCGAAGAGCATCGCCTCGACCACCCGCGAGTACTGAGGCCAGCCGGCCGGAGCCTGGGCCAGCGCCTCGCGATATGCCAGCACCGCCAGGCTGTCGCGGCCCTCGCCGTAGAAGCGGTCGGCCCGCGCGAGCGCCGCCTCCTCGCCACGCCCTCCAGGCTTGCGACCGACCTCGGCAGCACCATCCTCGAGCAACCGGTCCAGTTGCGCGACGGTGAAGCCGCCGACCCAGCGCAGCGTCACCTGCTCGCTGGCCGGATCCATGACGAAGTAGGTGGGCAGTGCCGGAACCCCGAGCTGCTTCTTCAGGGCCGCGTTCTGCTTCTTCTCGGTGTCGATCTCGAGCCAGACGAACCGCCCGGCGTGCCGCGTGAGGGACTTATCGGTGAAGACGAAGGCCCTCATCGACCGGCAGGTGTGTCACCATGGCGCCCAGGCTTCGATGAAGAGGGGCAGCTTGCGGGCACGCGCCTCGGCGAGCGCCCGGGCGTAGTCGTCCTGGATGAAGGGCAGCACCATCCGCGATCCGGCGGTGGCTTTCCGGGCCGGCTTCGAGCCGGCGGCCGCGCGGGCCGGCGTCGCGGCTGGAGCCACGAGCGCGAGGACCAGCGCCAGCAACGGGACTGCAAGCAGGGAGGGTCTCATGCCGCGCAGACTAGCAGAACGCCCGGCCCGGCAGCCACGGAAACCACGGACGCCGAGGTTCGCGGGACGGGCGCCGCGTGCCCTTTGACGCTCTCCGGGGCGCGTGCCTAGATTGACGTCGTCGCACCGGGACATCCGGAACACCCACTCTCGAGGGCATCCGTCATGAGGCTCGCGCTGCTGTGCGTCACCGTGGCCGTCTTCACGGCCGCGGCCGTTCTGCCTCCCGCGAGCGCGCGGGCCCAGGCGCCCGCGGACACCGGGCTCTTCGCGCCGGTGGCGGCGCGTTTCGCGCGGGACCAGGCCGCGCTCGACCGGCTCCCCGCCGGAGTCACTCCGGAGCGCATCGCGCTGCTCCTGCGTCTCGGCCAGGTGGACGAGGCCTGCGCGGCGCTGGGGGATCTCAAGGGCGACTCCCGGAAGACCGATGTCGTGCGCTTCCGCGTGCTGATGGCTCGGCGGGACTACGCCGCGGCCAGGCCGCTCGCGCGGCGCTTCGCGCCCGCGCCAGGGCAGTCGGATGAGGAGCGCGAGGCGACCCTGGCGTGGCTCTTCGCGCAGGATGATGCGGCCGGGGTGGACTCGCTGACCCGGGCCGCGCTGTACGCCTCGCGTCCTCGAGTGCCCGAACTGCTCGCCGCCGCGCGACTGGCCGGCAGCCTGTCGAACTACGCGCGCGCCGAATCGTGCTACACGCGGGCGATGGCGCGGATCGACGCCGGAGTCATACGCTCCGTGCGGCGCCCGGCGGACGACGCCGGGGTGGTGCGAGAGACGCCGGCCACGCCCTACGATGCGGCCGCGCGCGACACGGCGCTCATCGGCCTCGCCCAGGTGCGCATCGGCCTGCGCGACTGGGACGGCGCCGTGCTTGCCGCGCAGAAGGCGATCGAGCGCGGCGGCAGCGTGGACGCCATGACCACCCTGGCGCAGGCGCTGCTGCGGGTCGGACGCACCGACGAGGCGATCAGCGCCGCCGAATGGGCGACGCGGTTCGGGCCCTACAGCGAGATGGCGCACTACATGCGCGGGAACGGCTACACGGTGCGGAAGAACTACACCCAGTTGCACGCCGCCTATCCGGCCGCGTTCGCGGACGCAGCCGGCCGACGCGCACTGGCCGGCGCCGACAGCCTGCTCGGCGCCGGCGACCGCGGCGGCGCGCGCGCCGCATACGAGGCCGTGCGCCACGCGCACCCCGCCTGGGCGGACGCGCTCGTGCGGCTGGCCTCGCTCGACTTCGAGGACGGCCACTTCGGCGACGCGCGCGACCTCTGCTTCGCCGCGCTGCGCCTCTGCCCCGAGTACGGCCGCGCCCACGCCATCCTCGCCAAGGCGCTCCAGTTCCAGCGCTTCGACGTGGACGTGCACCGGCCGGCCTACGAGGCCGCCTTCGGCGCCGCGCCCGCGCCGGACGTGCCCGGCATCGAGCGCTTCGTCGTGAACTGGAACTCGCTCTCGCCGCGTCACCAGAAACGCGTGGCGCTGTCCATCGCGCCCTGGAAGCAGTTCGTTCCCGTGCTGCTCGCGGGCGGGGCCGACTTCTACATCAAGCCCATGTTCATGCGGCTCTCGGAGGTCCCGGGGCAGGAGACGCTCGAGGACCAGCGCATCAGCTACGACTCGCGCCTCTGGGACGACGTGCGCGGCTCGGGCGGTTACCACACGGTCACGGGCATCGAGGACGTCGAGGCGACGATCTTCGCCCGCTACAACACCGTCCTGCACGAGCTCACGCACCAGGTCCACGCGGTGCTCACGGCCGACCAGTCGAGGGAGATCCAGGACCTCTACCGCCGGACCAAGGCGCGCGACGAGGTGACGAACAATGCGTTCATCTCCCGCTACGCCGCCGTCGCCGTGGAGGAGTACCTCGCCGAGGGCGCCAACGCCCTGCTCGCCGTGGAACGCGACGCCTACGATCCGCGCCCCGAGGTGCGCAGCCGGCTCGAGCGCAGGGACCCCGAGTTGAAGGCGCTGGTCGAACGCCTCATGGCCCTGACCGACGTGAGCGCGAGCTACCCGGTGGCCTACGTCAACGCGGGGGACGACCGCCTCTGGCGCGGCGCGGTGGACCTGGCCGTGCCCTTCTATCAGAAGGCGCTGGCGCTGAAGCCCGACGAGGAGTACGCGCTGCTGTCCCTCACCCGCGCGCTCGACCTGGGCAACCGCCGACCCGGGATGCTGGCGGCCGCCGACCGCGCACTCGCCGTGCGGCCGGCGAGCGGCGCGATCGTGGCGGAGGCGGCCGAAGCCACCTGGCACGGCGGCCGCGGGCTCGACTCCGCGCTGGCACTGGCCCGTGGGCTGCGTCCCGGCGTGCGGACCGAGGACCGCCCGCTCGTGGACCTCGAGCTCGCGCGCCTGGCGTGGATGCGGGGCGACGCCGCGGCGGCACTGGCGGCGGCGGACTCGGTGCTCGCCCGCCAGGCGGACAGCCCCGACGGCCTGCGGGCCCGCGCTTCGAGCCTCGCGCTGGCAGGGCGCTGGGACGACGCCTTCGCGGAGTACGACCAGGCCGTGCGGCTGCGCACCGGCGTGGTGGATCTGCGCTGCGACTACGCCTTCGACCTGCTGCGCGCGGGGCGGCCCGATGCGGCCCGCAGGCAGCTCGACGAGGCGGGACTGCTCGACGAAGGCGACCCGACCGCCGAGGCGCTGCGCGGACTGCACGCTCTGCAGTCGGAGGACGTCGCCGGCGCGCGCGCCCACGCGCAGCGGGCACTGGAGTGGGGCCCGTGGTCGGATCTCGCGCGCATCGTGCTGGGCGCTGCCGAGCAGCGCTCGGGGAACGCGGCGGCGGCCGCCGCCGCATGGGCTCCGGTCCGGGAGCGCATCGCGAACGCCGCGCCCCCCGAGTGGACCTTCCGCGCGAACGTCGCCACCTGGCAACCGACGCACCAGTCACCGGCGAGCGAGCGCGAGCTGTTGAAGCAGCTGGAGGCGCGGTAGGCGCGCCAGGGAGCGGGTGGCCCCAGTCCGATCGGCGGCCGCGCCCCCGGACGCGTCAGGCGTGCAGCTCGACCACGTCCCGGTCGGCCAGCACATGGTGGCGGTCCACCTGCTGGCCGTCGAAGCGCGCATGGCCCCAGATGCGCGCGAAGCGGAGGTTCTCGGCGATGTCCTTGTGGACCAGCCGGGCCAGGTCGTGGACCGTCGAGCCGGTCTCCAGCACGAAGGGCCGCGCGAAGTCCGGCTTCTTGCCCGGCTCCTTGGCGTAGATGCGGACGCGCCCGAGGTCGGCGAAGAGCCGCCCGCGCAGCTCCTCGAGCCCGTGACCGTGCTCGGCCGAGACGGTGAATCCGCGCAACTCCTCCCCGGCCGACTCGCGCGCCAGGCTCGCGAACGTGCCGTCCCCGTCCAGATCGGCCTTGTTGAGCACCAGGTGGACCGGGCGCATCACCAGGAGCGGCGATGCCTCGGGCGGCAGCGGCTTCTCCCGCGGCCACACGCGCCCGCGCTCGAGGAGCCCGCGGCAGGCGGCCAGCGACTCCGCCAGGTCGTCGGCCGTCGGGTCGAGCACCACGAGCACGCCATCGGCGTTGCGCACCAGGTTCACCATGTAGGGCTCGGTGTGCGCCGCGGCCACGGCCGGCGTGTCCACCAGCTGCACCTGCACGTCCTCGAAGGGCATCATGCCCGGCTGCGGGGCGTGCGTGGTGAAGGGGTACGGCGCGACCTCGGGACGCGCGTGGGTGAGCGCGGCGAGCAGCGCCGACTTGCCTGCGTTCGGCGGCCCGATCAGGACCCACTGCCCCGCGCCCTCGCGGCGCACGTGCCCCGGGTCCACGCGGCGGGCGCCGCCCTTCGCGCCGTGCTCGGCCTCCTCCTCGAGCTTCGCCAGGCGGCGGCGCAGGTCGGCCTGCAGCTTCTCCGTGCCCTTGTGCTTGGGCATGAGCGCCATCATCTCGTGCAGCGCGACCCGCTTCTCCTCGTGGGTCGCGGCTTCGCGGAAGCGCTCCTCGGCTTCCCGGTACTGGGGCGTCAGGTTCGCGGGCACGGGCCCATTCTAGGAAGCCCGCGGCCGCATGAGAAGCGCGTTCTTCGGGCGCCCGTCCGGCGTCACCCGATGCGCGCCCGCCTGCCTCCGGAGTCGGTTTGACTCCCTCGCAGGGCAGTGGGTCCGGATCGGGCCGCCGAACGCAGGCAAGTCGGCGCTGCTCGCCGCGCTCAC
>JANXPZ010000180.1 GCA_025357055.1 Candidatus Eiseniibacteriota bacterium
CGCGCGATCCGCGCGGCACGGCCCGCGCTCGGCCACCTGCCGGTACGCCACCGCACAGGCGTCGGACAGGGCCCGCATGGTCCGCGCGGCCCGCCGGGCGCGTTCCGCCAGCTCCTCGCGCGGCCCCTCGACCGGCTGCTGCAGCAGCGACTCCAGTTCCCGGAGCAGCCCCTGCATCCGCTCGACGCACTCCTCGTTCACCCGGAGGGTCCCGGCGCGGGCGATGAAGCGCTCGAGCGTCCCGCGGCCGACCGTCGTGAACTGGTCCCGGGCGCTCTCGAACGTGGCCAGCGGCACCGGCGCGTCCGCCACCGCCTCGTGGGCCCAGTTCCACAGCGCTCCGAACGGCCTCACGTCGTCGAGGATGTCGTGGCGCACCTGCCGGTAGTCCACGAGGAAGTCGCGCGACTCCCGGATGGAGGGCAGCCTGCCACGACGGCCGAGAGGCCAGAGCGCGGCCGCGGCGATGCCGCAGAGCAGCCCCCCCGCGAGCACTCCACCTACACGGCGCGGATCAGCCAGGGGCAGGACCGCGCTGACGTCGAAGAGAACGATGGCTCCCTGGGTCGACAGCACGCGGTAGGACTTCAGCCCCGCGCGGACGATGGCGAGGGACGCAGGTCCCGAGCCCGTCGCTTGAAACGGATGACGGGCCTGCAGGCGAAGCCGCTCGTCGAGGATCAGGATCTCCCGATTCGTGCTGGCAACCACGGACTTCATCCCGTCCCCCGCGAGGTCCACGCAGCCCCACGCCTCGACGGCCGCCCGCGCGCGGTACTGTCCGAGTCCTCGAAGATCGCCGTCGAAGGTCCGCAGGGTCCCGTCCGCGCTCCCCACGACGAAGCTGCCGCGGGTCGGATCCAGGAGACGGGGCTGCCCCAGGCTGTTCGCGAAATCGCGCCTCCTCAGGACCTCACCGGTCCGCCCGTCCAGCACCGCCAGCACGCACGGCTCGGGGTTGTGGGCACGGTGGCTGCTGACGGCCACCACGATCTCATGGGGCCGACCCGGCTTGACCGTCAGAGGGAGCAGGAAGACGCGAGCGAATTCCTGGGCCACCACGGTCCGCCAGAGGAGGCGGCCCGACGCATCCAGGGCGAGGACACAGGCATGGCTGTCGTCCGTGCCGTTCAGGTCCAGACCGTTCGCCGGCGAGTTCCCGCCGATCAGCAGCTCCGGAGAAGCGCCGCCCAGGAGATCCGCGGCGAGGACGGCCTCGGGCCACGCGCCCATCGGGAAGAACCATCGGCGCGTCGCCGTGGCCGGATCGTACAGCGCGATCCCCCGCGGCCGGTGGGACATCGCCGCGACGAGGCAGACGAGCGCGCGGGAGTCGCCCGAGTCCGGGAGGACCGCGACCGGAAGCAGAACACACTCTCCAGCGGAGGGCGGGACCAGGACGGAATCCCGCATGGGCCCGAGGCGCACCGTCCTGGCGCCAGCGCGCGAAAAGACTTCCGCCCAGGCGCCAGCGGAGTCCCGGGTCGCCACGCAGATCTCGTCCAGGCCGTCCCCGTCGACATCCATCACCCCGGCGAGCTGCACCCAGGAGTCGAAGTTCTGCTGCCAGAGGGCCCGGAACTCGCCGCCCATCGACCGGCCCATCACGAGCGCGCGTGCGCTGAGCAGGGCGACATCATCCTGGGCGTTCCCCAGGACGTTGACCGGCGCAGACGTGAATGGCCCGCTGGCGATCCTTCGGGGCTCGAGGTTCACCCGCGCCGGACCGCGCGCGAGCACGACGAGTCCGAGGACGACGGCGCACGAACCGACGAGCAGGCCTCGCCAGGCTCGTGCCCTCAGGCTGGATCCACCAATGTGACCGAGGGGTCGCGGCACGGCGTGAGTCTAGGCGATTGGCGGAGCTTTATCACGCCGGGCGGCAAGGCCCCCGATGCGGGGAGGCGGATGTCCAGCACGCCGGGCCACGCCAGGGCGGCGATCGCAGCGCAGGCGAGGGTGTAGCACGGGCGAAGGTTGCCGCAAGGGCCCGGGCGGGCTACGGTGACCATCATGGTCCAGCATCCATCCGACTCGACGGAGGCCGCCCGCTTCGCCCTCGCCGTGCGCGCGCTGCGCAAGTATCGCGGGCGCGTGGCGCGCAAACTCGAGGCGCTGCAGAGCGACCTGGCCGAGGCCGAACGCGCGCCCCAGTTCCGGCGCTTCGGCGAGACCCTGCTCGTCTACCTCAGGCAGGTCCCCGCGCGCGCCGAGAACGTGGCGCTGCCCGATCCGGCCGAGCCCACGGTGACGCACGAGATCCCGCTCGAGCCCAAGCTCAACGCGCAGGGCAACGCCGCGCGCTACTTCAGGCGCGCCGCCAAGGCCCAGCGCGGGCTCAAGGCCGTCCCGCCGCGGCTCGGCGCCGTCGAGGCCGAACTGCACGCGCTCGAAGTGCTGATCGAACGCGCGCGCCCCGCGCTGGAGCTGGCCGCGGAGGGGACGGCGACGGCGCTCGATCACGCGTTGATGCGCGCCGTCGAGGCGGCGCTCGCGAGACTGCCCGAGACCGTGCGCGACAGCATCGGCGCGCCCGAGATCGCGAAGGCGCCCGGTGCCGCCGGCCCGCGCGGGCGCAACGCCGAGCCGCGGCCCGCCGCCGTCGCCGCCGGCGAGGAGCGCGCGCCGTCGGCGAAGCTGCAACCGCGGCGGCTGAAGACCACGGAAGGCTGGGACGTGCTGATCGGCCGCACCAGCGAGGGCAACGACTACCTGACGCACCGCCTGGCGCGGCCCGAGGACTACTGGTTCCACGTCAGCGGCGCGAGCGGCTCGCACGTGGTGCTGCGGCGCGGCAAGGGCAAGAACGAGCCGTCGAAGCAGACCCTCGAGGAAGTCGCCGCATGGGCCGCGTTCTACTCCCAGGCCCGCACCGCGGGCCGAGTGCCCGTCATCGTCACGCAGAAGAAGTACGTGCGGAAGCCGCGCAAGGCGAAGGCGGGGCTGGCGCTGGTGGAGCGGGAGAAGTCGCTGATGGTGCGGCCGAGCGAGCCGGGGCCGGAGACGATGGAGAGCACCGACTGATCAGAGGTTGGCGGTGTAGCTCCTAGGCTCGAGGCTACAGGATTCGCTCAGCGCCCCCGGCAGGACGAAGAAGTGAGGATCCCGCGCGAATTGGAACAGCCGGTAGAGGCGGTAGCGCTCGCGAGACTGCTCCGAGACCCTGACCTCATTCCTCGTGACGATGAAGGGGAAGCGACGGTGGAGATTCGTCGTCTTCACCTCCACGAAGAGTTCCGCCCCTGACGGGTCGAATGAGTGGATGTCGTAGCCCGCCCCGTCACCGACGTCCTTCGAGATCCAACGAACCTCCTTGACGAGGTCGTCGCGCCCCGCGAGAAGCAGTCGCTTCTTTTCCACCTCGAAGATGAATCTCTCTCCCAACTCACCGAGCTTCCGGTTGGCCGCATCCCGTTCGGCGTAGTTGTACCGGGCTGCCCTGGGCGATGGAACCACGTACCCGGGCGCCTTCTCCCGAACCACAGGGTCCGGCCTCGGAACTTCGAGAGCCGGGTCTGCTTCGCGCCATGGTTGTTGCTGCGGCGGCGTCTCGTTGGAAATTCGCTCGACCTCACCGAGCAAAGGTCGCGAGACGGAGAGCCGCTCATGGACGACCTCCGTCAGGAGCGCCTGGTAGTTGCCGAGCGGCTTGTAGCCCTCGATGAACGGCAGGCCCGCATCGCTGAGGACGGCGCTGATGTTCATGTGCTTCCGCTCGACCGCGGAATCGGTGCGGCCACGCAGGAGCTGCAACAGGCGGCGGCGGTGGTCCGCCTTGCTGTACGGCTGCCCTCGGAGCTCCAGGGCAAGCATGTCGAGGTAGTCCTCGACCGTCGCCCGAACTTCGGCTTCGTCCCAGTCTCTGACGCTCAAGTCAGCGGCCCTCCGCGCGAGAGCATACCCCAGAAGAACTGGATGTCGCCTGCTCCCGGTGGCCGTGTTTCCGGCGGCCATGCCTGGCCTGCGCCGGCTCGGCAGGTTCGACCGCACGTCGGACTTGATCTGAGCAACCCAGATCGGCGATCCTTTGACTCCACCCTCAAAGGACGCCATGGCCGACAAGTTCAGCAAGAGTACGTCCAACGCCAAGACTCAGAAGATCGGGCTCGGCATTCTCCTCGGCGACCCTCGGTTTCAATTGGTCGAGTTGGCTATGAAGCGCGCGATCCTCCACCAGGTGGCTCCGCGCGGGGAGTACGGACACCAGTCCTTCGATTGTGTGATGACCCCGGATCCCGTCGAGCCTCTCACAGCCGACAACCTGCAAGCTCATCTCGCATCCTTGTGTCTCATCGAGATGAAGACGACGCAGAAACCCATCCGGAATGTCGGCCTGAACCAGTTCTTCTTTGGGGCAACCGCGAGAGAATTCGATCTTGCCCGAGCTCTCGGCGATCGCTTCCTCTTCGCCTTCGTGGTCTTGAACACGGCCAACGACTACGGCCGTCCGTTCGCGGTGCTGCTCACCTATGACCAGGTCGTCGAACGAACGCGCAGACAGCGCGTGCAGTTCCAGGTCAACTTTCGCTCGGACACTGATCCCGCCACTTCCCATCGCGAACTCGTCCTGTTCGACCCGGAGATTCTCGGACCAACAAGCGGCGGGCCAGACTCACGGGGCGTGTGAAGAGCCAATACCAGCGCTTGTAGGCCATGAGCTCGATGGCGCTGGTCGAGCGGGAGAAGTCGGTGATGGTGCGGTCGGGGGAGCGGGGGGATGGGGCAATAGCCACGGAGGAACTGTTTCAGGGCAGATGGCTCTCGCTCACCTTGGCGGGCCGCCCCCTGGGTGCCACGGATCCAAAGCATCAGCCGTGTAGTCCAGTCCGTACTTTTCGCGGAGCATCTTGCAGAGCTGCCTCGCGGTTTCTCCCGGGGGCTGGTGCGCCTCCCATCCGCGGTCCAGAACCTCTGGCCAAGCTTCCTCGACTCCTATCGACATGACTTCTCTCATGCCACGATCGACTTCATTCTCCCACGCCTTTCGCGGCCCCAGCCTGCGCAATTCGATCATTCTGCCAGCAACCTCGGAGCTATGGAGGCGTCTTTGCCAGCACTCGTCGATCAGATCGCGTAGCCGGCCGGCCGCATCGTTCTCGGGAAACACTTCTCCACTCCGCACAACGACAGCCCGAACCCGCAGTTCCCAGTCTGATCGGTCACGTAGTGGCGACATGACACCCTCCAGCCCTCGATCGACTGCGTTTCGGCTCACGGCGCTCGAGCACGTCCCACAACTGCACCCAGCCGCTCATCGGCATGCAGACGGAGACCAGGGCACGCCCTGGAGCATCCGTATCCGGGCCAACGAGGTCTGGACCCAACCTGCCCTGGCGAATAGACTGAGTCAAGGAAACGCTGCGAATGCTTGTGACACATTGAATTGAGGCCGCACCGTGGATGATCAAGGAATCGATGCAGCTGTAAGATCCCGGACCTTCGAGTTCCTTCAAGAACAGAGCAGGATTCATGGCGACGCTCTGCCGCGTGCCGTCCTGGTGCAGGGGTTCTCATTCCGCGACACCCGCGTCCCGCTCATGGGTCCGCAGGGAATCTTCAAACCCGCAATCCTCCCAGAAATTCCTCTTAGCATCACGACGGCGCCAATCGTGGAGGGCAAGCCGCGTCCCTATGAAGACGAGATGGGCACCGGCGGCCTGATCAAGTACAAGTACCGGGGCACCGATCCCCAGCATCGCGAGAACATCGGCCTCAGGCTCGCAATGCAACGCCAAGTCCCGCTCGTCTACTTCTACGGGCTAGAGCCGGGGCGCTATGTGGCCGAGTGGCCTGTCTTCATCGTTGGTGATGACCCTGCATCGCTTTCCTTCACCGTCGCGGTTGACGAGAAGAAGGAGTTCCTGTTGGGCGGGGATCAGCTCGCCGATCGAGTCGCTGAGGGGCGTCGCCTCTACGTCACCGCTCAAGTGCAGCAGCGGCTGCATCAGCGCAGCTTCAGGGATCGGGTGCTGCGTGCCTATCGGGGCCATTGCTCGATTTGCCGACTCCGGCACTCGGAGCTCCTCGATGCCGCTCACATCCTGCCGGATGGCCACCCGAAGGGCGAGCCGTGGGTGTCGAATGGAATCGCGCTCTGCAAGCTCCACCACGCGGCCTTTGACAACAACATCCTGGGAATTAGGCCGGACCTCGTCATCGAAATCCGAAAGGACATCCTGGAGGAAATCGACGGCCCGATGCTGGCGCATGGGCTACAGGAACGGCACAACCAGAAGCTGCTGGTTGTACCCAAGCACCATGAGCTCAGGCCGCGTGAGGATTTTCTCGAGGAGCGTTACGAAGCGTTCCGGAAAGCGGTTTGAGGACCGTCCTCCCCCTACCCTCTCCCGCCCTTCCTCCGCTCATCCCCGCTTCGCACCGTCCACCCCACCCGGTCGCAGTGCTCGAGCAGGGGCACGGCGTACTTGCGGCTCACGCTGGCCATCTCCTTGAACTCGGCCATGGTGAGCACCGCGTTCTTCGCGAAGTGGTCGGCCAGCTTCGCGCGCAGGACCTTCATCTGGTGTGAGGTGTAGATCAGTTCCTGGTTCACGCGCACCAGCCGCTCCAGGAACAGGCCGAGCGTGGCGACCTCCGCGGCGGCGGAGTCAGGCTTGCCCTGCCACTGCAGCGCATCGGGCACGCTCATGCCGGTGGCCTCGAGCTCGGCCTCGAGCTTCTTGAGCGCCTCCGTGGTCGCGGCGGGCGGCTCCCAGGGTGAGTCGGCGGGGCGCACGCGCTGGCTGCGCACCTCGAGCCGGCCCTCCTCCTCCAGCGCTTTGAACGCGATGTCGAAGAGGGTGCCCTCCATCGCCACCTTGAGCCCGCTCTTCAACTCGCCCTTGAGGTAGCCGAAACGCGACGGGTACTTGTCGGCGTAGCCGCGCACCTCGCGCTCGATGTGCTCCAGCGCGCCGTGCCACTTCCTCAGCGCGAGCCAGCGGTCGGGCAGCGGCATCGCGATCTCGTGGTCCTCGAGCAGGTGCTCTAGCGCGGTCTGCGCCACGCTCTGGCTCTCCCCCACCACCTGCGCGAGCCGCGAGGTCGAGATGGGGCTGCCCTCGGCCTCGACCAGTTGCAGCAGCCGCGCTTCGAGCGAGCCGCTCTCGCGCACCTCGAGCGCATCGAGTGCGCCATGGCGGCGGCGCTTGGCGGCCACGGGCTCGATGACGCTGCCGCCGCCGATGGTGTGCGAGGGCGAGTAGCGGCGGATGACGAACCGGTCGCCGCGCGCCGCAACGGTGGGGCGCTCGAGCCGCACCTGTGCGAGCGCACTCCCGCCGGGCGCGACGCTCTCGCCTTCGAGCAGCACGAGCCGGCCGATGATTTCGCTCGCGCCGAGGTGGAAGCGCACGCGGGTGTTGGCGGGCCAGTCCTTCTCCAGGTCGTCGAGCGCCTCGAAGCGCACGTCGAGGATGCTCGAAGGCCGCAGCGACCCGGCCGCCTGCAGCCAATCGCCGCGCTCGACCTGCTCGCGCTCCACGCCGTGAAGTGCGACGGCGGTGCGCTGGCCGGCGCGCGCCTCCTCGACGGTCTGGCCGTGCACCTGCACGCGCCGCACGCGCACCGGCAGGCCCCTGGGCTGCAGCTCGAGCGTGTCGCCGGTGCGGATGCGGCCGCGCCACAGCGTGCCAGTCACGACGGTGCCGAAGCCCTCGACGATGAACACGCGGTCCACCGGCAGCCGCGCGGGCTCGTCGGCGGGGCGCAGGGCGAGGCCCGCGAGCTGCGCGTCGATGGCGGCGAACAACTCGGCGGTGCCGGCGCCGGTCACGGCCGAGAACTCGACCACGGGCATGGCGGCGAAGGGGGTGCCGGAGAGCAGCACCTCGACGTCGCGCCGGATCTCCCCGATCCAGTCGGCATCGACCAGGTCGCGCTTGGTGAGCACGATGACGCCGCGGGTCACGCCGAGCAGCCGCACGATGGCGAGGTGCTCGCGGGTCTGGGGCATCACGCCCTCGTCGGCGGCGATGACGAGCAGCACCAGGTCCACGCCGCCGACCCCGGCGAGCATGTTCTTGACGAAGCGCTCGTGCCCGGGCACGTCAACGATGCCGAGGTGAACGCCGCCGGGCGTGACGAGCGGCGCGAAGCCGAGGTCGATGGAGATGCCGCGCTTCTTCTCCTCGGGCAGGCGGTCGGTGTCCACACCGGTCAGGCGGCGCACGAGCGCGGTCTTGCCGTGGTCGATGTGCCCGGCGGTGCCGACGATGGCAAGGCGGGTGCTCGGGGTCTCAGGGGCCATGGCGGGCAGTGTAGACGATGCCGGGCCCGGACATCAGTCCTGGGCGCTGCGCGTGCGCTGAGCCGCGGCCGCCGGCCCCTGCCGTGGGGAACGGCCGACTGCACCTCGGGTCTTGAGCCGGGTCCGCCGCAATCGTAGACTGCCGCGGTCGTTCAAACGTCCCGACTCGAGGATCCGCGATGTCCCGTCGTCCGCTGCTGCCCGACGTGCTGGTCGTGCCCCTGCTGTTCGCCGCGCTCAAGCTCGCGTTGCACGCGCTGGCCATCACGAACTACGGCTATTTCCGCGACGAGCTGTACTACATCGCCTGCAGCAAGCAGTTCGCCTGGGGCTTCGTGGACCAGCCACCCTTCTCGATCGCGCTGCTGGCCCTCAACCGCTCCCTGTTCGGCGACTCGCTGATCGCACTGCGATGGCTGCCGGCGTTCTCCGGGGCCGGCACGGTGGTCATCACGGGCCTGCTGGTGCGGCAACTGGGCGGGGGCCGTTTCGCGCAGGCGCTGGCCTGCCTGTGCGCGGTGCTGGTGCCGGTGTGGCTGGCGGTGGACCACTTCTTCAGCATGAACGCCTTTGACACGTTCTTCTGGTCGCTGGCCGCGCTGCTGCTGCTCCGCGCGCTCGAGGGCCGGCGGCCCGGCACGTGGCTGTGGCTCGGCCTGGTGCTGGGACTGGGCCTGCTCAACAAGACGAGCATGCTGTGGTTCGGCGGCGCGGCCTTCCTCGGGCTGGTGCTCACGCGCCACCGCCGCACGCTGCTCACGCCCTGGCCGTGGGCGGCCGCGGCGCTCGCGGCGCTGCTGTTCCTGCCGCACGTCGTCTGGCAGGTGCAGCACGGCTGGCCCACGCTCGAGTTCATGAGGAACGCCACGCAGCACAAGATGGTGCGCACCGGCTTCGTGGCCTTCTGGGTGCAGCAGATCCTGGTCATGAGCCCGGCCCTGCTGCCGGTGTGGCTGATCGGGCTGGGAGCCCTGCTGGCCTCACGCCACGGGCGCATCCTGGGCATCGTGTTCCTGGCCGTCGCCGCGCTGCTGGTGGTCGGCGGGTCCAGCCGTCCGAACTACCTCGCGGTGGCGTACGCGCCGCTGTTCGCCGCAGGCGCTATCGCCATCGAGCGGGCGTCCGCCGCACAGCGCCGCGGCTGGCTGCGGCCGGTGGCGGTGGCGGAGGTGGCGCTGCTGGGGCTCCCGCTGGTCCCGATGGGATTGCCGTTCCTGCCGGTGGAGCGCCAGGTCGCCTACACGCGCGCGTTCGGCTTCCGGCCGGGCGGCCAGGAACACACCCGCGAGGGCGAGCTGCCCCAGGTGTTCGCCGACATGTTCGGCTGGGAGGATCTTGCGCGACACGTCGCCCGGGTCTACAACGCGCTCCCTCCCGGGGACCGCGCGAAGTGCGGGATCTACACGAACAACTACGGCCAGGCCGGCGCCATCGATTTCTTCGGCCCGCGCTACGGGCTGCCGCCCGCGATCTCGCCGCACAACAACTACTGGCTGTGGGGCACGCGCGGCGCCACCGGCGAGGTGCTCATCATCGTGGGCGGCAGCCGGGACGACGCGCACGCCGACTTCCGCAGCGTGGTGCTGGCCGACACGACGGACTGCGAGCACTGCATGCCGTACGAGGACGGCGCGCCCATCTTCCTCTGCCGCGGGCTGAACCAGCCGCTCGAGCGGCGCTGGCTGCAGATCCGCTCCTACAACTGAGCGGACGACAGCCCGCCGCTCTACGCCCGCCCGCGCTCCCGCCCCCGTTCGAAGGCGGTCACGCCGGGGGCGAAGTCCTCGCGCACGAAACCGTCGTGGCCAACACCGACTGGACGGCACATACCCATACTGGTATATTTCCCATGTGTCGGGGCCGCGGAAGCTCCAGTCGACCCGCGGTGTCGCGACGCCACTTCGTCACCTGGCCGTGATCAAACAGCGACTCCAGGCTGCCAGACGACTCGACGAGAAAGGCGACCATGAAACGCGCCAGAAGAACGCGTGACCATGTCGTAAGTTCCGGAAACGTCTTCCGGGACCTGGGACTCCCCAACCCGGAAGAGGAGCTCACGAAGTCGTCGTTGCTTCTCGAGATCCACCGGACCATCAAGGGAAGGGGCCTGAAGCAGACCGACGCAGCGCGGATCCTCGGGATTCCCCAGCCTCAGGTTTCGAACTTGCTTCGCGGACGAACCACGGGGTTCTCCGTGCAGAGGCTTTCGCTTCTCCTCGGCAAGCTCGGCAAGAGCGTGACCATCGTGGTATCGGACGAGCCGCCCCCGGCGGGGCCGCTGCAGATCCCCGTGGTCCGTGACTCCGCAGGGTTGATCGGGCGAATGACGAGGGTGCGGGTCGCGGCGGATGAGCAACCAGCGGCGGGCTACTCTGTCGCTCGTGGGCGGACGTCCGCCACTACGGCAAGGGCGAAGAAGAGCAGCGTTCAGAAGAAGGCGACGAACCCGGCCCCCTACGCCCGCCCGCGCTCCCGCCCCCGCTCGAAGGCGGTCACGCCGGGGGCGAAGTCCTCGCGCACGAAGCCGTAGAGCCCGCAGTGCACCAGCCCGGCCGCGTGGAACTGGCGGTCGTAGAACGCGGGGCTGCGGCGCTTCATCTCGTGGAAATCGCCGGCGATGGAATCATCGCGGGTGAAGAGCTCGATCCAGGCCATGCCCTCGAGCAGGCCCGCGAGCACGCGCAGGCCGCGGCGCAACTCGCCCGCGGGCACGTAGTGCAGCACATCGGCGCAGACGATCAGGTCGAAGGGCCCCTCGAGACCGAGCGCGCCCAGTCCGCCGAAGTCGCCGAGCCGCAGGTTGCGGCGGCGCCCGTAGAGCTCGACCGCGTATTCGCTCGAGTCCACGCCGACGTAGCGCAGGCCGGGCCGCAGCCGCGCGAGGATGGGCTGCCACGGTCCCTCTCCGCAGCCGACGTCGAGCACGCTGCGCACCGGGCGCTGGATCAGGTACTCGGCCGCCGCGAGCGCGAGGCGCACCTTGCGCTCGACCATGACGCCGACGTGGATGCGGGTGCCGGGGTCGCGATACCAGCGCTCGAAGTAGTCGCGGTCGTAGCGCTTGGGCGGCATGGCGGGCGGGGGCGCGGAGCGGCGGGCGGCGCGGCCTCCGGGGACCGGGGCCGCGCGGCGCGCGATCAGGCTCCGGACTCCTTGATGCGCTTCACGTCCGCCCCGAGCCCGACGAGCTTCTGCTCGATGGCCTCGTAGCCGCGGTCGAGGTGGTAGATGCGCGAGATCTTCGTCTCGCCCTCGGCGACCAGGGCGGCGATCACCAGCGCGGCGCTGGCGCGGATGTCGGTCGCCATGACCGGCGCGCCCGAGAGCCGCTCGACGCCCTTCACGATGGCGACGTTGTTCTGCATGCGCACGTCGGCCCCGAGCCGCGCGAGCTCCGGCACGTGACTGAAGCGGTCCAGGTAGATGTTGTCGGTGATGGTGCTGGTGCCGTCGGCGACGGCGCACACCGCCATGATCTGCGCCTGCATGTCGGTGGGGAAGCCGGGGAACGGCTCGGTCACGACGTTGATCGCGGCGGGCCGCACGGGCCCGCGCACCGTGACCTCGCGCTCGCCGGCGAGCACCTCACAGCCGGCCTGCTCGAGCACCCGCAGCACCACCCCGAGGTGGGCGGGCTCGCAGTTCCCGATCGACAGGCCGCTGCCGGTGATGGCGGCGGCCGCGAGGAACGTGGCGCCCTCGACCCGGTCGGGGATGATGGAGGTCTCGATCGGCCACAGGTGCTTCACGCCGCGGATGGTCAGTTGACGCGAGCCGATGCCCTCGATCTCGGCGCCGCACTGCACCAGCACCTCGGCCAGCGCGGTGATGTCGGGCTCGATGGCCACGTTGTCCAGCGAGGTGACGCCCTCGGCGAGCACCGCGGCCATCATCAGCTGCGCGGTCGCACCGACCGAGACCACGCTGAAGTGGAAGTCGGCGCCCTTGAGCCGCACGTCGTGCCCGACCACGTAGCCGTGGTCGATCTCGAGGTTCGCGTTCATCGCGTTGAGGCCGTCGAGGTGCAGGTTGATGGGGCGCGGGCCCCAGGCGCAGCCACCGGGCAGCGAGACCCGCGCGGCGCCGAAACGGGCGAGCAGCGGGCCCAGCACGTAGACGCTGGCGCGCATGGTGCGAACCAGGTCGTAGGGCGCCTCGTACGAAGCGACGTTGGTGGTGTCCACGACGCAGGTGTGGCCGTGGAAAGCCACCTTCGCCCCGAGGGTCTCGAGCACGCGGGCCATGGTGCGCGTGTCGGACAGCAGGGGCATGTTGCGCAGCGTGTGCACGCCGGAGGTGAGCAGCGTGGCGGCCATGAGCGGCAGGGCCGCGTTCTTCGCTCCGCTGATCTCCACGCGGCCGGAGAGCCGCTGCCCCCCGCGAATGATCAGGGCGTCCATGGTCTTGGGCCTCGCGTGTTCCGGAGAGGTGGGATCAAGCGTGCGCGAATCAGGCCTGGGCGACGCGACATCCATGTGCTGGTCCTTTGCTGCGGCCGATGACCGTCCCTGGCCATGCTGCGATGGCGTTCCCGGGTGCGAAGGGCCGATTATGCGAGCGCGGGCGCGCTCGCGCAAGGAGCGCGCCCCGGGGCGCGTGGAACCCGGCGGCGAGGAGCCGTATCATCGCCGCGCAGACCGGCCGGAAACCACCGCCCCCGCGTCCTCCCGAGATCCTGGAGAACCGACATGCCGAGGCTCGCACTCATCGCCCTGCTGCTCACGCTCCTGCCGGCGGGCACCGCCGGCGCCGCCCGCGTCTCCCCCGCGAGCCCCGTCCGCTCCACGCCGGCCGAGGCCGATTCGCTGACGCAGGCCATCCTCAGGGATCGCGCCGACACCGAGCAGTGGCTCAAGAGCGGCGAGACCTCGTACCTGGCGACGGTCCAGCGCGTGGACTTCGGCTCGCGCAGGACGCTCACGGTCGGACGCGACCCGGACAACGACGTCCGCATCGACGACCCCGGCGTGTCTCCCCACCACCTGAGCGTCTCGGTGTCGGGCGACTCGTTCCAGGTCCGGGCGGTCGATGTCGGGACCGTGTTCTTCGCCAGGAAGGAGATGATGACCAGCGCCACGCTGGCTCCGGGCAGCGTCGGGATCGGGCGCTTCATGCTGCGGCTGTCCCACCAGCGCTTCCCGGCCATCATCGTCTTCGATCCGAAGAGTCCGAACTTCGCCCGATACAAGGGGCTCCAGTGGTTCCCGCCGGACCTTTCCTGCCGCTACCTGCTCCCGCTCACGCCGAACCCGAAGCCGGACACGACCCTCATCCTTTCGACCCGCGGGAACCGGCGCCGCGCGGTGCGCGTGGGCTGGTTCGACTTCATGGTCGGCAGGACGCGCTGCCGGCTCGAGGCGACGCGGCTGCTGGAGCCGGGCGTGGGCGAGAACGACATCTCGGTCTTCTTCCGCGACGCCACCACCGGCAAGGAGACCTACGCCACGGGCCGCTACGTGGACCCGGTCCGGCTGCCGGACGGCCGCTACCTGCTGGACTTCAACCTCTGCTACAACCCCGCCTGCGCCGTCTCCGAGCACTACAACTGCCCGATCCCGCCGAAGGAGAACGTGCTCAAGGTGCCGATCCGCGCCGGGGAGAAGGACGCGCACTACCACTAGGCTGGCGGTTCATGAATCGTCCGGTCCAGGGCAGCGCGGGCGGGCTCATGCATCGTCCGGGCTGGCCCGACGAGAGCGGGCTCTGCGCCTTTCGGAAGCGTCGCGCCGCCCGCGGTGTGACCGGGCGTCCGTGGAACCCGATGAGCCGGGCCGCTCTGAGCCGGTCTCCCGAGGCGGCCCGGCGGCCGCGCCGGCACGCCGTTTCCGGGCCCGTACAGCCCGCTCCGCGCCCACATTCGTCATGCGCCGAACCGCCCTCGATGGTGGTATCCTTGTCTCCTGGCGGGAATCCCCCAGCGCCGCGCATCGTGCCGCTCCCGCCCGGCCGGTGGCATCACCGGAGGTCACCGTGGAGAAGCGTCCGTTCCTCACCTTTGGATTCCGCACCCTCTTCTTCGCGGCCGTCCTGCTTCCGGCGCTGGCCAGCGCACAGACCCCGACCTACCTGACGCAGTGGGGCACGTACGGCAGCGGGCCGGGGCAGTTCACCATCCCCTACGGCATCGCCGTGGACCGCGACAACGTCTACGTCACCGACTGCCTGAACCAGCGTATCCAGAGATTCTCGAGCGACGGCACCTATCTGACCGAGTGGGGCACCTACGGCAGCGGCGACGGACAGTTCTTCAATCCCGCCGGAGTGGCGACGGACGCGACCGGCGACGTCTACGTCGTGGACCAGGTCAATTGCCGGATCCAGAAATTCACGGGCACGGGCACCTACCTGACCCAGTGGGGGTCCTCCGGCAGCGAGGACGGACAATTCAGCATTCCCGTCGGAGTGGCGACCGATGCGGCCGGCGATGTCTACGTCACCGACGGTGGTGGGAATCAGCGGGTCCAGAAGTTCACCGGCACGGGCATCTTTCTGGCCCGCTGGGGATCCCCCGGCAGCGGGGAAGGGGAATTCAGCGAGCCCGCCGGAGTGGCGACGGACGCCGCCGGCAACGTCTACGTCTCGGACATGAACCACCGCGTCCAGAAGTTCACGGGCACGGGGTCCTTCCTGACCCAGTGGGGCTCGCTCGGCAGCGGCGACGGGCAGTTCAACGAGCCCTTCGGAGTGGCCACGGACGCGAACGGCGATGTCTACGTGGCAGACCTGGGCAATGCCCGCGTCCAGATGTTCAGCGGGACCGGCTCCTACCTGGGCCAGTGGGGCTCACCCGGGAGCGGCAACGGGCAATTCGATTTTCCCTTCTTCCTTGCGACGGACGGCGCCGGCAGCGTCTACGTCGTGGACCGGGGCAACAACCGCATCCAGAAGTTCGGGGTGGCACCGGTCCCCGCCACGTCCACGAGCTGGGGACGCATCAAGGCGCTCTACCGGTAGACCGCAGCCGCGGAAGTCAGCGCAGGACGGAGGCGCGCGCCAGCAGATAGCGGGGCCGGCGCGCCAGGTCGTCGCGGACCTCGACCGCCTGCCAGCCGGGAGCGCCCTGGAGCGAGCCGGCGACCTGGTGTACGCGCTCCTCGGCCAGTTCGAGCGCAAGCAGCCCCCCCGGGACGAGGTGGCGCGGCGCCTGCTCCACGATCTCGCGCGCGTCATCCAGCCCGCTCGCGCCGGAGAAGAGCGCCTGCGGCGGCTCGAACGACCGCACGTCCTCCGGCAGGGCGTCCCGTTCGCTGGTCGCGATGTAGGGCGGGTTCGAGACCACGACTTCGAAGCGCTCCTGCGCGCCGAGGGCCTCGAACCAGTGGCCCGGGAGGAATCGGATGCGCCCCGCGAGGCCCAGCGCCGCCGCGTTGGCGCTCGCGACCTCGAGCGCCCCGGCGCTCGCGTCGGTGGCGGTGAGGTCGGCGGCGGGCCACTCGCTCGCCAGCGCGAGGGCGACGACGCCGGAGCCGGTGCCCAGATCGAGCACGCGCGGCGCCGCCCAGCGCGGGGCTTCGGCGCGCAGGACCTCGAGCACGACCTCGACCAGCCCCTCGGTCTCCGGGCGCGGGATGAGCACGCGGGGTTCCACGGCGAGATCCAGATCCCGGAACGCGGCGCGCCCGGTGATGTACTGCACGGGCTCGTGCGCGGCGCGGCGAGCGAGCCAGGTCGCGAACCGCGTGGCTTCCGGACGCGTGAGCTTTCGCGCGCCGAGCAGGTTGAGCTGCGCGCGCGAACTGCCGAGCAGTCGGCTCAGCAGCTCCTCGGCGTCGCTGCGGGGCGTGGACGAGGACGCGAGCGCGCCAAGAGCGGAGCGGAGCGCGGAGGCGACGGTGGGCTGCACGCGCGCATCATAGCGGCTCGGAGCGGCTGCTCCAATCACGCAGCGGGGGCAAGACGCGGCGCGGGCCGGCGGGACGGTCGGCGACGCGACCTGCGCGGGGCGCGGGCCGGCGGGGCGGGCTCGCGTGCGCCCCGTGCCCGCCCACCCGCCAGCCTCGCATTCATGCGGAGCCCACCCGCTAGTGGTGCTCCAGCACGAACGCGTCGAACAGCATGAAGCCGCAGCACGCGACGGCCCCCACGATCGTGCCGACCTGCGTGCCCGCCGTGACGATGCTGGCGCGCACGAAGATCCCGCAGCCGATGGAGGCCACCGCGCCGAGCGCGGTGTCGGTCTGCACCGCGGGCGAATCGATCTGGGCCTCCGGCCCGCTGGCCAACGGTGCGGGGACACCGCCCTGCGCGGACGCGACCGGCGGCAGCAGCGCGAGGACGGCGCTCAGCGCGAACAACGGGAGCGAACGCTTCCATGGCATGACGTGGTCCCCCTTCAGTCGTTGCTGGTCAGGAACGCGTTGATGCAGACGAGCGTCGTGTAGAAGACGCTCGCCGGCACGGCGATCATGAAGACGATGGAGCCTGCGCAGGCGACGTACCTGACCGCCCGGCTGGCTCCGTCCGGCGCCGCGGTCCCGACCTCGGCCCGCGGCGTCGCCGGCGCGAGCGCGAGCATGACGGCCAGCGCCAGCACCACGATCCTGCTCTTCCTCCACATCCCTTCTCCTCCTCCGGGGGCGCGGGGGGCCCATCGGACGATCCTGCGGGGGCAAGGTCTTCGCCGGCCACTTCGACGTGCCCGCGCGACGCCTGCGAGCCGGCCGTGCGACCGGCTCAGTCGGCGAATCGCGTGTTCACGTAGCGACCGCGGGGGTCGAAGCAGAGCACTTCTCCATAGACGCGATGGCCCCAGCGCCGGCGCCATTCGCCGCGCGCGTCCCACCACAGCGGGGCGGCCCGGAGCGCGGCGAGCGTGGCGGCGCCGGGACGGCGCGGCGTGTCCACGATG
The DNA here is from genome assembly GCA_025357055.1 of Candidatus Eiseniibacteriota bacterium. Classification (GTDB taxonomy): domain Bacteria; phylum Eisenbacteria; class RBG-16-71-46; order RBG-16-71-46; family RBG-16-71-46; genus JANXPZ01. The sequence goes on from JANXPZ010000180.1 coordinate 17,097, forward strand.
AGCGCGCCCACGCGCAGGCCGCGGCGCGGACGCGCGGTCAGCCGCGCGAGCGCCTGCAGGCAGTGCGCGCAGTCCGGGTTCACCGCGACCAGCCAGGTGCCGGCGCTCGAGTCGGCCGTGGCCGCGCACACCAGCACGAGCGGCGCGCCGAGGCCGGGAGTCTGCCAGACGCGCGTGCGGTCGAGATGCCAGAACCAGCCCAGCGCGGCCAGTGCCGCCCCGGCGAGCGCCCCGCCCAGCCATCCGGCGAGGCGCCGGGCCCGCGCAGGGTCGATCGCGCGTCTCATCGCAGCGGGCTCATGCCGCGGAAGAGGTCCATCGCCCACCACAACCCGACGCGCGTGGCGAGCCAGGCCAGCGCGGTGACGAGCAGCGGCCCGCGCAGGCGGCGCCCGGTGCCGACCGACTGGAGCCATGCCGTGATCGCGATGCGGGCGAGTGTGAGCAGGCCAAAGCTGCCGAACGCCACCCACAGGACGGGCTCCACTGCGGGCAGGCGGTCCTTGAGGAGTTGCAGCCCCGCGACCGGGGCCAGCCAGGGCGCGAGCGCCGGTGCCCGCCCGGCCAGCGCGACCAGGCTCTGCGCGAAGCGGTCCACCAGCGAGAGCGCGACGAGTGCGACGAGGAAGCGGGCGTACGGCAGGCGCGCGCCGCGCGTGCGCCACCACAGGGTGTAGGCGAGCGCTTCGAGCGCGCTCGCGGCCAGCCGCGCCAGCACCATGAGGGTGGCCGCGACGGCGAGGTTCAGGTGCTGCCCGGCGCCGACCTCAGCGCCCTGCCGCAGGCCCAGTTCCCACCAGGACGCGAGGGCGATGAGGAACAGGAAGACGTTCATCCGATGCATGCGGCGGTGGTCGGGCGCCTCGTGCGCGGCCAGGGCCGCAGCCGGCGAGTCCATCGGGACCTCCTTGCGGTGGGGCACCCGGCGGCGGGCCGACGGGTCGGGACCGGGAGCGACACAGCCGGACCGCAAGGCGCGTGCCGCGCGCGGAAGCGCGGCGCAGGCGTGCCCCGCGCGCATCGCGGAGACCGGCGCTGTCCATGACGCTGCAGGTCCCGTCCACGACGTGGACAGCGGCCGGACCCGGCGGACCGGGTCGGGCTGCCCGGATGATCCATGAACCGCCAGCCGGGGACACGAGCTGCCCATGGGCCGCAGGGAGCGGCCTGATGAATCGTCCGGGCTAGTTCCCGGCGGCGGAGCCCAGCGCTTCGAGCCGCTCGGCCATGTCGGCCGAGAGCAGCGCCTCGGAGAGGTCGTCGAGGTGGCCCTCGAGGATCTCCGGCAGATTGTGCACGGAGAAGTTGATGCGGTGGTCCGTGATCCGGCTCTGCGGGAAATTGTAGGTCCGGATCTTGGCGCTGCGATCCCCGGTCGAGACCTGCGACTTGCGCTGCGCGGCGTACTTGGCCTGCTGGGCCTGCAGCTTCGCGTCGTAGAGCCGCGCGCGCAGCACCTTCATGGCCTTCGCGCGGTTCTTGATCTGCGAGCGCTCGTCCTGGCAGGTGACGACGAGATTCGTCGGCAGGTGGGTGATGCGCACGGCGGAGTCGGTGGTGTTGACGCCCTGCCCGCCGGGGCCGCCGGAGCGGTAGACGTCCACGCGGAGGTCCTTCTCCTGGATGTCCACGTCCACCTCCTCGACCTCGGGCAGCACCGCCACCGTCGCGGCCGAGGTGTGGATGCGGCCCGAGGCTTCGGTGTCGGGCACGCGCTGCACGCGATGAACGCCGCTCTCGTACTTCATGCGCCGGTACACGGCGTCTCCCGCGAGCGAGAAGATGATCTCCTTGAAGCCGCCCACGCCGGAGGGGCTCGAGGACATGATCTCCTGCTTCCAGCCCTGGCGCTCGGCGTACTTCGTGTACATGCGGGTCAGGTCGCCGGCGAAGAGCGAGGCCTCGTCGCCGCCGGTCCCGGCGCGGATCTCGACGATGACGTTCTTGTCGTCGTCGGGGTCGCGGGGCAGCAGCAGGCTCTTGAGCGCGCCCTCGAGCTGCTCGAGACGTGCCCGCAGCTCGGGCAGCTCGGCCCGCGCCAACTCGGCCAGCTCCTCGTCGCCCGAGGCCATCGCCTGCTCGTCGTCGGCCAGGGTCCGCTCGACGCTCCGGTACTCGCCCAGCGTGCGGATGGTCACCTCGAGCCGGGCGCGCTCGCGCGAGAGGTCGCGCAGCTTCTTCTGGTCGCTGACGATCTCAGCCACCCCGAGCATGTCGGTCAGCTCGGCGAAACGCTCCTCGACCTTCCGGAGCGCCTCCCACATGCCGGGCGAGGCGCTCATTGGATGAACGCCATCTCTCCCTGGGCGGGCACGCCGGCGCGCTCGAGGGCGAGCACGGTCTCGTCGTTGCGCACGCGTTCCAGCGCCGCGATCGCCACGGCGCACATCTCGAGGTCGGGCTCGCGCGTGGTGAGCCGCTGGAACTGCATCCCGGGCCAGATCAGCCAGCGCACCACGGGCCGGGTCGCGTGGCGGCCCGAGAGCCGCACGAACTCGAAGGCGATGCCGGCGATGACCGGCATGCAGGCGATGCGCAGCAGGTGGTCGCCCACGCCGCGCGGCTTGCCGATGAAGCTGAAGACCACGACGCTCACCACCACCACCAGGAACAGGAACGAAGTGCCGCAGCGCGGGTGCAGGCGCGGGAAGGTCATCACGCTCTCGGGCGTCAGAGGCGCGCCGCGCTCGATCGCGTGGATGGACTTGTGCTCGGCGCCGTGGTAGCCGAGCACGCGGCGCATCTCCTTCCACTGGCTGATGAGCAGCAGGTAGAGCACGAACACGAGCAGCCGGAACACGCCGTCCACCACGCCGAAGCCCACCCGTCCGTGGAAACCGAGCCAGCCGGTCACGCGAGCGGGCAGGATGACGAAGAGGAACATCCCGAGCGTCAGCGAGAGCACCACGGTCACGAGCTGGAGGACCTGCTGGCCCGGCGAGGGCCTGGCGTCCGGCTTCGCGCCCTCCTCGCGACTGGCCTCGTCGGCGCTGAAGTTGAGCGCCGAGATGCCGAGTCCGAGGGTCTCGAAGAGCGAGATGGCGCCCCGCAGGACCGGCCAGCCCAGGGGCTTGAAGCGCCGGGTGATCGAGGCGAAGGGGCGCTCGAGGAAGGCGAGCGTGCCGTCCGGGCGGCGCACGGCCACCGCCATGCGCGAGGGCGAGCGCATCATGACACCTTCGATGACGGCCTGGCCGCCGACCGGCAGGAACGGCATGGGTCCTCCAGATGCGCGAACGGCCCCCGGCCGGTGGCTGAACCGGACGGGAGCCGAACGCGGGACGCTACTGCCCGGCGGTCTCGGGAGTCTCGGGGACCTCGGCCGGCGCTCCGGGCTGGTTGTAGCGCCGACGGAAGCGCTCGATCCGGCCGGCCTTGTCCATGAGCTTCTGCTTGCCCGTGAAGAACGGGTGGCAGTTGGAGCAGATCTCGAGATGGACCTTGCCGTCCCTGGGATTGGGCTCCTGCGTGGTCCGCGTCTGCCACTCGTTGCTGCAGCTCGCGCAGTGCAGGGTCTGCAGATTGTAGATGGGATGGATACCGGCTCTCATCGATTCCTCCAGGTGGGTCCTGCCGGGGCCAGCGGGGCCTGCGTGGCCGGGCTCGTCCGCGCTGAATCCCCAGCATGACAGCGGCCGGAGATTATGCCCGAAGCGGGCGCGGATGCCAAACGGCTGCGGGCCGCGCCTGGCGCGGGTTTCGGCGGGTGGCCCGCGGGCCCCGTACACGATCGCGGGACCGGTCCGCGGCGGACCGGCCCCGCGATCGACCCTGCCCCCTACCGCCCGCCGAGCCAGACCAGCCGGCGCGTGAGTCTCGCGGCACCGACCGCGGCCCGCACCGTGTAGACGCCGGGAGCCAGCCCCTCCGGCCGCCACTCCCGCATCACCCGCCCCGCCGCGAACTTCTCCCCCGCGATCGGCCGCGCCACCTCGCGCCCCGCCACGTCGAACACGCTCACCGTCACCACGCTCCGGTTCGCGAGCTCGATCCCCAGCCGGACCACGCCGAACGCAGGGTTCGGCCACGGCGCCCGCAACTGCAGCGCCGACGTCCCCGGCCCCACGCTGGTCGCCACCTGGATGGTGAAGTCCGCGTCACTCAGGTCGCGGCCGCTCGTCCATACGTCGCGGGGCATCGCCTTCACCCGCGCCTGGGTCGTGGTGAGGTTGGGCACCGTCACCTCGACGGCGTTCGATTCCGCGCCACCCACGCCACTCTCGAGCCGCTCGTAGGTGACCCCGCCGTCCAGCGACAGCCACAGGTCAGCCGGCTCCGCGCCCAGCCACGAGACGGCCTCGGTGGCGTTGCTGGCCCAGGTCTCGCCGCCGTTGGGTGACGTCACGAAGTAGCGATTGAAGTCGAACACGTACGCCGCCCCGGATTGCGACGCGCCCAGGTCGCTGTACGGGGCGCCCACGATCACGTCCGGGAACCCGTCGCCGAACACGTCCCCGGCCGCACCGACCGACGTGCCGAAGGCGTCGTTCGTCGAGGCGCCGAGCAGCGTCACGTCCGCCACCGTGTCGGCGCTCACGCCGCCGTAGAAGACGTACGCCGCTCCGGCCGTGGACCCGCCGGTGTCGTTGTAGTAGGCGCCCACGATCACGTCGGAATAGCCGTCGTCGTTTACGTCGCCGGCCGTCCCCACGCTGTGACCGAACTCGTCGCCGGCCGCCACGCCCGGCAGGGCGAGGTCCGCGACCGCATCGGCGGTCGCGCCCCCCCGGAAGACGTAGGCCCGGCCGATGTTGAGCCCCCCCACGTCGCTCAGGGGCGCGCCCACGATCACGTCGGCGTAGCCGTCCCCGTTCATGTCCCCGGCCGTCCCCACGGAGAGGCCGAAGTAGTCCGCCGGCGACTCGCCATACATCGTCAGGTCCGCGATGGCGTCCGGGCTGACGCCGCCGTAGAAGACGTAGGCCGCGCCGGCGTCCGGCCCGGAGGCGTCGTTGTTCGGGGCGCCGACGATCACGTCGTCGTAGCCGTCCTTGTTCACGTCGCCGGCCGTCCCCACCGAGATGCCGAAGTTGTCGCTGGCGGCGAGGCCGGTCAGCGTCCAGTCCGGCAGCTTGTGAGGGGTCGCGCCTCCGAAGTAGACGTACGCCCGGCCGGCGGTGGTCCCGCCCGCGTCGTTGTAGCGCGCGCCGACGATGATGTCGTCGTAGCCGTCGTTATTCACGTCGCCGGCCGTTCCCACCGAGCAGCCGAACAGGTCGTTCGTCGCAGCGCCGGTCAGCACGAGGTCCGCGGCCGCGTCGGGGGTCGCGCCGCCGTAGTACAGATAAGCCGCTCCGGCATCCACGCCGGCCGCGTCGTTCTGCATCGCGCCGACGATGAAGTCGTCGTAGCCGTCGCCGTTCACGTCGCCGGCCGTCCCCACCGAGATACCGAAGTAGTCGTAGGCCGCGGCGCCGGTCATGGTGAGGTCCGGGATCGAGTCCGCGCCGGGGCCGCCGAAGTAGACGTAGGCCCGGCCGGCGTAGGTGCCGCCGGTATCGTTCATGTATTCGCCGACGATCAGGTCGGCGTAGCCGTCCCCGTTCACGTCCCCGGCCGTCCCGACGGCGTTGCCCAGCCGGCCGAGCACGTCGGTGTCCGTGAAGGTCAGCGCCACCCGGTGCGCCGCCGCCGGTGGCGGGCCCAGGTCGCAGACGTAGGCTGCGCCGGCGTTGCCCCCGTTCGCATCGTTGTACGGGGCGCCGGCGATGATGTCGTGGTAGCCGTCCCCGTCCACGTCGCCGGCCGTCTGCGCCGAATACCCGAACGCATCACCCGCCGCCAGCCCGGTCAGCGTCAGGTCGGCCACCCCGTCGAGGCCCGGACCGCCGAAGAAGATGTAGACCGCCCCTGCGTCCGTCGCGCACGCGTCGTTGTAGGGCGCACTAACGATCAAGTCGTCATGGCCGTCGTGGTTCACGTCCCCGGCCGTGCCCACCGACAGGCCGAAGAGATCACCCGCCGCCCGACCGGTCAGGACCAGGTCCGCGACCGCGTTCGGGCTCGCGCCACCGAAGTAGAGATAGGCCCGGCCGGCATCCGTGCCCGCCGCGTCGTTGTATGCGGCCCCGACGATCACGTCGTCGTAGCCGTCCTCGTTCACGTCCCCCGCGCTCCCCACCGCGCAGCCGAACTGGTCACCCGCGGCTGCACCCGTCAGCGTCAGGTCCGCGACCGCGTCGGGGCTCGCGCCGCCGAAGAAGACATAGGCCCTGCCAGCGTTCGTGCCCGCGGCATCGTTGAGCGTGGCGCCCACGATCACGTCGCCGTAGCCGTCCCCGTTCACGTCCCCCGCCGCTCCGACGCGGTTCCCGAACCGGTCGCCCGCGGCCGCGCCCGTCAGCGTCAGGTCCGCGACCGCGTCCGCACCCGGGCCGCCGAAGAAGACATAGGCCCTGCCGGCATCCACCCCGGCCGCATCATTCGCGCTCGCGCCGACGATGACATCGTCATAGCCGTCGCCGTTCACGTCACCGGCCGTCCCGACGGAGACGCCGAAATTGTCGCCCGCCGCCGCGCCGGTGAACACCAGGTCCGCGACCCCGTCCGCGCCCGGGCCCCCGAAGTACACGTACGCCCTTCCCGCGTTCAGCCCGCCCGCGTCGTTCTGGGACGCGCCGACGATCAAGTCGGCAAAGCCGTCTCCGTTCACGTCCCCGGCCGTCGCCACGGAGATGCCGAACACGTCGCCCGCCGCCGCGCCCAAGAGAGTCAGGTCCGCCACCGCGTCGGCCGCGGGGCCCCCGAAGTAGACGTAGGCAGCGCCGGCGTTGGTCCCCACCACGTCATTGAAAGGAGCGCCTGCGATCACGTCGGCATAGCCGTCCCCGTTGACATCCCCGGCAGGAGCGACGGACCAGCCCAGGAAGTCGGCGCCCGCGACACCCGTCGGCGCGATGATGGTGGGGAGCGCTTCCGCCCGGGCGATGCCCGGGATCAGGGACGCGAGGAGGATGAGGAGGCCCGCCGGCGGGAGCCAGGCGGGGAGACGGAACACACGGATGCGAAACATGGGGCCCCTCCGGTCAAATGTGGACTTCCGAGGACGTCTGCATTCGATCGGCCAAGTCTACGCCCCTTGCGGCGGCCCTCCCACTGCATTCCGGGGCATGGGAAACACCGCGGCGGGCTGTCTCGGACCGGAGGCGGGAGGCCGTGCGGAGCCCTGGCAGCCGCCGGGTGCCCGCCGCAGGAGTGTGCCGTGCGGGCTCGCGCGGAGCGCAAAGCCGGCGCAGAGCGTGAGCGCACGGAGATGCGCCGGGCGTGCCGCGAAGCCCGCCGGACGGGCGCGGCCAGTGCTCCGGGCCCGGAGCCCCGGACTACTCGCGGCCCGCCCCGCCGCTCAAGGCTGGGGCGGCAGGTTCATCGCGGCCCATTCCTCGCGCGCCGGCCCGTAGAGCCCCGGCACCTTGAGCCCCGCCTGGCGCATGAGCACCGTCATCTGCGCCCGATGGTGCGTCTGGTGCAGGATCAGCGCGGAGAGCACGGCGCCTCGCGACCACTGCTCGCCATACATGGGGATCCGCTTGGACAACATGGCGTCGGTCCACTGCCTGGGCAGCTCCACGGCGAGGGCCCTGGCGCAGGTCTCGTACTCGCGGACCAGTCCGGCGAGCGGCGGCGGCGGCGTGTCCTGGGCGGGGCCGGTCAGCGGGATCCCTGCGTGCTTCATCATCTCCGGGATGGTCAGCACACAGTGCCACGCGAGGGTGCCGAGGGTGCGTCCGCCGGGTGTGACCGCCTGGGACAGCGAGGCTTCGGTGAGGGCGCGGAGGATCTTGAGCGTCGACTCGGACTCGTAGGCCCAGGTCTTGAGGAAGTCGTCCACCTTGCGAAGCATCGTCAGCCCTCCTTCATCGGAGCCCTGCCACGCGCGGGGCTCTTCCACGCCCCGCCTGCGACGGCGGATGATACGCGATGCCCGCGAGCTCGTGGAAGAGGTCCGTCGTGCCCGGAGGAACGGGTCCGGGCGGGAGCCGCCGGAGCGTGTTGCGCCCCCCGGGCCGCGGCTCAGAGGGTGATGACCTTCGTGGCCCCGAGCTGGGCGCTGAGGATGTCGGGCATCGCGCAGGCCGTCCCGACGCGCTGACGTTCCTTCAGGCCGTAGAACTCGAGGCAGGTCGTGCACACCAGCAGCCGGCAGCCGCGCTGCTCGAGCGCCCGCAGCGCCTCGAGCGCGGGCGAGCCCTCGCAGACGAGGTGCACGCCCTCGGTGTAGAAGCACAGCGCCCGCGGCGTGAGGTCGCCCGCGAGCAGCAGCCCGAGGTACTTGTCCATCAGCGCGAGCTGCAGCCCGGGCTCGCCCGAGCCCATCCCCTCGCGCGGGACCAGGATGACGGTGGCAGCCAGCGATGCATCTCCGCTCATCGGGGACTCCTCGCGACGCGCTTCATGAATGGTCCGGGCTAGGAATTCATGCTCTCCAGGAACTTCTTGTTGGTCTTCGTGTCGGAGAGCTTCGTGATCAGGAACTCCATGGCCTCGACCGGGTTCAGCTCGCTGAGGAACTTGCGCAGGATCCAGATGCGCTGGAGCATCTCGGGCGACAGCAACAGCTCCTCCTTGCGGGTGCCGGAGCGATTGATGTCGATCGCCGGGAAGATGCGGCGGTCGGCGAGCTTGCGGTCCAGCACGAGCTCGCTGTTCCCGGTGCCCTTGAACTCCTCGAAGATCACCTCGTCCATGCGCGAGCCGGTCTCGATGAGCGCGGTCGCGATGATGGTGAGCGAGCCGCCGCTCTCGATGTTGCGCGCGGCGCCGAAGAAGCGCTTGGGCCGTTGCAGGGCGTTGGCGTCCACGCCGCCCGAGAGGATCTTGCCCGAGTGCGGCACGACGGTGTTGTGCGCGCGCCCGAGGCGCGTGATCGAGTCGAGCAGGATCACGACGTCGCGCTTGTGCTCGACCAGGCGCTTGGCCTTCTCGATCACCATCTCGGCGACCTGCACGTGGCGCTCGGCCGGCTCGTCGAAGGTGGACGAGACCACCTCGCCCTTCACCGTGCGCTGCATGTCGGTGACCTCCTCGGGCCGCTCGTCGATCAGCAGCACGATGAGCACGACCTCGGGGTGGTTCTCGGTGATGGCGTTGGCCAGCTTCTGCAGGAGGATGGTCTTGCCGGCCTTGGGCGGGGAGGTGATGAGCGCGCGCTGGCCCTTCCCGATGGGCGACAGCAGATCGATGATGCGCGTCTCGATGCAGCGGTCCCGGGTCTCGAGGTTGAGCCGGTCCTGGGGATAGAGCGGCGTGAGGTTGTCGAAGAGGATCTTCTCCTTCGCCACCTCGGGGCTCTCGAAGTTGATGGCCTCGACGCGCAGCAGCGCGAAGTAGCGCTCGCCCTCCTTGGGCGGGCGCACCTGCCCGGAGACGGTGTCGCCGGTGTGCAGGTCGAAGCGCTTGATCTGCGAGGGCGAGACGTAGATGTCGTCGGGGCCGGGCAGGTAGTTGTAGGTCGGCGAACGCAGGAAGCCGTAGCCCTCGGGCAGGATCTCGAGCACGCCCTCGGCGAAGATCAGGCCGTTCTTCTCGGTCTGGGCCTCGAGGATCTTGAAGATGAGGTCCTGCTTGCGCAGGCCGCTCGTGCCCTCGATGTTGAGCTCCAGCGCGACGCGGAGGAGCTCGGACATGTTCCGGGCCTTGAGCTGCTGGAGTTCCATGGTCTGCTGGTCGCTGGGGATCGCGGTCTGTTCCATCGCTCGCCTTCGCTTGCCGGCGCGACCGCCTCCGGGGGACACCTCCCGGCCGATGACCGAGAGGCCCTGCCGGATCGCGGCGGGTGGCCGTGGGGCGGACCGGACGCCGGTCCGCTGGCCTGGGGTGGATTGGGCTCGGGGTGGGTTTGGTCCTGGCGGCTGTCCGCGAATTCCGGACGGGCGTGCGGCGGCGCTGGACGATTTCCTCGGGTGGATGCCGTGGTGGACGAAGAACTGGAGCAGGGCACTTTCGCGATGCGTTGCCGGGGAGGTCCGCGCGCCCGGGGGCCCGAAGGCGGGGCGTGCGGCGAGCGAATCGCGACCTGCTGGACCACGCGGCCGCATCATCGACTCGCACGGCTAGAGTAGGTATCGGCCTTCCGGGTGTCAAGGTTGAGCCGGGGGTCGGGCGCACCAGCGCAGGGGGGCCAGCCCCCACCGTGCAGCCCGGGATGCCGGGGCTCGCGAAACGCGACGGGAGGCGTGTGCGCTTTCGCCCACGCCTTCGCGCCCAACTCGGGAACTCCGCGCCATTCGCGGGCAGGAGGCTCCACGCGCAGGCGGGCGTGGCGTGGCACATGGCTTGCGGTCGTACGGGGGTGAGGGTGCGCTGGGTCGCGTCCTACCTCCGAGCCTGCCACCATCGCGCGACCCGCCACCCCTCAACCAACCTCAGCGCGCCCCGGGTCACGAGAGGACCCGGGGCGTCCGGGTTTGGAGACGGCTACCGCGCGCGGCGCCCCAGCGGGACGGTCACCTTCACGAATGCGGGCTCCATCACGCACCAGTCGGGCAGCGACTGGGCCGCGACCTGGGTGCGCAGCGTGTCGCGCCGGCCGCCGAGCCGCACGGGCTGGAGCACGACGCTGTCCAGGAGCGCCACCGCCGAGCGCGGGCCGGTGACCAGCACGCTCTCGGGTTCCACCCTGATCACGGATGCCCACGAGGTGTCGTCGCCGGTCGCCCCCTCGACCCGCAGGGCCGTCGGCAGGCGGCGCCGCACCTTCGGCTCGATGCCGATGTCGATGACGCCCGGGCCGATCACGCGGGCCGCCTCGACGCCTTCGTAGCCGGCCAGGGGCAGATCCCCGGCGGACACCTCGCGTTCGAAGCGGCCGGGGCCGATGCCGTCCAGGGAGATCTTGATGGGCGGCTCGGTGACGCGCATCCGCAGCAGCTGCTTGCCGGTCCCGCGCAGCTGCGCCTGCACGGTGGAGGGCACCGGCCCCGAGAGCGAGAGCGAGTCCCCGAGGTCCTGGATCTGGACCGGGAACGACATGGTCATCTCGGCCGGACGGTCGAGGTAGACGTTCAGGTAGACCAGCAGCGCCAGCAGCAGGGCGGCCAGCTTGAGCCCGAGATTGTCGAACAGCAGCCCGCGCAGCAGGTTCATGCCCGCTCCTCCCCCGCGCCCGCGGGCGCGTCGCCTTCGCCCTCGGCCGGCTCGTCCCCTTCACCGGGCTTGCGCAGACCGTGGCGCTCCATCCGCGAGTATAGCGTGCGACGCGTCAGTCCGAGCAACCGCGCGGCCTGGCTCTTGTTGCCCCGCGCGCGCTCGAGCGCCTGGAGGATCAACTCCCGCTCCAGCACCTCGAGCGAGAGTCCCTCGGGCGGGATCTCGGGGACCCATCCGGGAGCGGCCGTCGCGCCGCGGGTGGCACCCTCGCTGGCGCCGGCGAAGCCCAGGTGCTCGACGTCGATGGGGTCGCTCCCCGCCAGGATCATGGCCCGTTCGAGAGCGTACTCCAGCTCGCGCACGTTTCCCGGGAACGGGTGGCGCTCGAGCGCCTGCAGCGCCCGCGCCGTGAGCTTGTCCTCCGAGGCCCCGTGGCGGCGCAGGAAGAACCCGGCCAGCGGGCGCACGTCACCGGGCCGCTCGCGCAGCGGTGGCACGGTGATGGGGAACACGTTCAGCCGGAAGAACAGGTCGTCGCGGAACTGCCGCTCGCGCACCATGGCCTCCAGGTCGCGGTTCGTCGCCGCGAGGATCCGGACGTCCACGGTCAGGGGCTGGTTGCCACCCACGCGGGTGAAGGTCTTCTCCTCGATCACCTGCAGGAGCTTGACCTGGAGCAGCAGCGGCAGCTCGCCGATCTCGTCGAGGAAGAGCGTGCCCTTCGCGGCATCCTCGAAGCGGCCGGGCTTCTGGCGCACGGCGCCGGTGAAGGCGCCGCGCTCGTGGCCGAACAGCTCGCTCTCGAGCAGGGCCTCGGGCAGCGCCCCGCAGTTCACCTTGACCCAGGGCCCGCCGGCGCGCCGGCTCGAGAAGTGGATGGCCCGGGCGAAGAGGTCCTTGCCGGTGCCGCTCTCGCCGCGCAGCAGCACGGTCGAATCCGTGGCCGCCACCTTGCCTGCCAGCTCCAGCGCGCGGGCCATGGACGGCGCGGCGCCGACGATGGTGGTCAGGTCGCGGGTGAGCGAGTCCACCGTGTGCGCCAGCCGCAGGTTCTCGGAGGCGAGGTGGCGCTCGCGGGCGGCCTTCCCGAGGATGGCGCCGAGTTCCTCGCGGAACTCACCCTCCTTGTCCACGTAGTCGTAGGCGCCGAGCTTGAGCGCGCGCCGCGCCGTGTCCAGGCTGGCGTAGGCCGTCATCAGCACCACCGTGGTCGCGGGCCAGCGCCGCTTCACCTCGGCCAGCAGCGCGAGCCCGTCGGGCGGGGCCATGCGCAGGTCGGTCACCACCGCGTCGAAGCCCGCCGCCTCGAGCCGGCGCAGGGCAGCCGCGCCGCCGTTCACGAACTCGGTCTCGTGGCCCGCATCGCGCAACTCGAGCGCCGTGAGTTCGGCGTTGCGCACCTCGTCGTCCACCACCAGCACCCGCACGCTACGTCCCTCCCTGCGATCGCTTCATGGGAAAGCGCACCGTGCACGTGGTGCCGCGCCCCACTTCGCTCTGGATCCTCAGCTCCCCGCCCGCCGACTCGGCCAGCCGCCGGGCCAGGAAGATCCCGAGACCCGAGCCGGTGGCCCGGGTCGTGAAGAACGGGCTGCCCAGCCGCTTCAGGATCCCGGGCGCGATCCCCACGCCGTCGTCGGTGATGCCGATCTCGATGCGGCCCGCCCGCTCCGTCAGGCTGACCGCGAGGTGACCGCCCCGGGGCATGGCCTCGAGGGCGTTCAGGATGAGGTTCAAGTACAACTGCTTCAGCGACTCGTTGTCCAGCGCCACCGGCGCGGCCTCGAACCGGCCGGCGCGCTCGAGCGTCACTTCGCGTGCGCGCAGCTCGCCCTCGAGCAGGTCGAGCGTGGCCCCGAGCGCGAGCGCGGCGTCCCCGGTCTCGGCCGCCCCGTCCACCTCGCTGCCCCGCGCGAACTCGAGGTAACGCGCCACGGTGCGCGAGAGCCGGTCGGTCTCCTCGACGACGAAATCGGCCATGCGCCGGGCCTCGGGCTCGAGGCGGCCGAGGCGCTGGGCGGAGCCGCGGATGATGGCGAGCGGGTTCTTGATCTCGTGCGCCAGGGTCGCCGTCAGGCGCCCCATGGCGGCCAGGTTCTGCGCGCGCGACAGGCGGCGCTCGAGCCGCGCCGCCGACCAGGCGCCACGCACCACGATGGCGGCGAGCAGGAGCACCGCGAGCATGGTGGCCACCGCGATCAGGAGCAGCGTGCGGCCGAGGCGCGAGACCACCGGCAGGTAGGCCGGGGCCAGTTCCACCGCGACCGCCCCCAGCACCCGGCCCTGCTCGTCACGGACCGGGGCGAAGCCCGCGCGCAGCAGGACGCCCTGGTGCCGGTACGGGGCCGAGACCACGGTCTCGCCGCGCAGCGCGCGCCGCAACGCCGGACCCGCGAGCGTGGCGAGGACGCTGGGCAGCCCCTCCGTGAACTCCGACTCGCGCGCGTCCACGACGGTCACGCCGGCCGAGTCCAGCAGCGATGCGCCGGCCACCCCGGTCGAGGCGCGCAGGGTCACCAGCTGCACCTGGAGCGAGAGGTAGCCGCCGCCCTCCTCGCGCAGGCGGGCCTCGGCCAGGTCCGCCGGCCCGATCTCGCGCGCGGCGGTGGCGGCGATGCGGCCGAGGCGCTGCTCGAACTCGGACTCGAGCGCGCCGGCCACGCCCTGCCAGGTGACCCACGTCGAGACCGCGGTGGCCAGCACCACCGCAAGGGCGAAGAGGGTGATGAAGACCAGGGTGCGCTGCACGGGCTCCCTCCCGGCGGCGACCGCGAGCCCGGGCTGGCCCGCGACGCGTCCCGTACGGACGGGGCGCGGATCGTCGACACACGCAATCTAGCAGGGCCGCGGGGGCTGTCAACGCGCCGACCGGCGTCCCGGCGGCGCGTGCCGCCGGAGGCCGGCCGGGCGGAGCCGCCGGGAGGAGCGGTCAGCCCGCGAGCTTCTGCTGCACGCGCACGAGGCGGGCGCGCGCCTCCCCGGCGATGGGCGTGAGCGCGTCGTTGCCCACGAAACCCATGGCGGCCGCGGGGTCCATGAAGGTCACGACCGAGCCGCCCTCGTCCTCGTAGACCGCCACGTTGCAGGGCAGCAGCAGTCCGATGTTCAGCTCGGCCTGGAAGGCCCGGTGCGCGAGCGGCGGGTTGCAGGCGCCGAGGATGACGTAGCGCCGGAAGTCCACGCCCAGTTTCTCCTTGAGGGTCTGCTGCACGTCGATGCGCGTGAGGATGCCGAAGCCCTCCTCCTTGAGCAGTTCGGTCGTGCGTTGGACCGCCGCGTCGTAGGGCAGCGCGACCTTCACCCCGAAGCCGTAGGGGGTCGTGATGACTGACATGATCGTTCCTCCTTCCGGATGCGAACCAGCCCGCGGGACTTCCCCGCTGTCTCCCACGCGTGGGAGACACGAAGCGGCGCCCGGGATCCGTTACCGGGCGGCGGGCCTGGTCTCCTGCCGTAGCAGGTGGATCGCCATGTGGTCGGCATCCTCGGCCGCTTCGCCGATGGTCTCGGCCACCGTCGGATGCGCATGGATGGCGTGCGCGAGGTGCCGCAGGTCGAGGTCGGCGCCGAGGGCGAGCGAGCACTCGTGGATGATCTCGCTGGCCTTCGCCCCGATGATGTGCGCTCCCAGCAGCTGGTCGGTCGCGGCGTCGCCGATGAGCTTCACGAACCCGGCGGTCTCGAGATCGGCGATGTTGCGGCCGTGCGCGCGCAGCGGGAACCGGCCGATCTTGAGCGTGCGCCCCGCGGCCTTCGCCTCGCGCTCGGTGAGACCGACACTGGCGATCTCGGGGTTCGTGAACGTGGCGGCGGGGACCGCGCGCCAGTCGGTCTGCGCCGGGTGCCCGGCGATGATCTCGGCGGCCGCCTTGCCCTGCGCCGAGGCGAAGTGCGCCAGCTGCTTCAGGTCGGTGACGTCGCCGATCGCGTGGATGTTCGGCGCCGAGGTCTGCAGCCGGTCGTTCACCAGCACGCGACCGCGCTCGCCCAGTGCCACGCCGGCCGCCTGCACGCCCAGCCCGCCGGTGTAGGGCCTGCGGCCGGTCGCCAGCAGCACCGTGTCCACCTCGACCGTCGTCCCGCCGGTGAGCGTGAGCACGATCGATCCGTCAGGACCATCCTTGCGGTCCTCGATCTTCGTCCCGAGGAAGATGGCGATCTTCTGCTTCTTCAGTTCGCGCTCGAGCGCCTGCGAGATCTCGTCGTCCTCGGCGAGCACCAGGCGCGGCAGCATCTCGATCACCGTGACCTTCGTGCCGAGCGCGGCGAAGAAGCTGGCGAACTCGCAGCCGATGACGCCGCCGCCCAGCACCGCCATGCGCTTCGGCTGCGCGGGCAGGGCCAGGGCCTCGCGGCTCGTGATGACGCGCGTGCCGTCGAGCGCGAAGCCCGGCGGGAGCCACGAGTCGGCCCCGGTGGCGAGCAGGACGTGCTGCGCGGCCAGTTCGACCGTGTGGCCGTCCCGCTGCAGCACGGCCACGCGCCCGGGCGCGGCGAGCCGCGCGGTGCCGCGCACGATCTCGACCCCGCGGCCCTGGAGCAGCGTCTTCACGCCGCCCGTGAGCTGCTTCACCACCTGGTCCTTGCGCGCGAGCATCCAGTCCCAGCGCACGGTGGGCGCGGCGACCTCGATGCCGAATTCCTTCGCGCGGCGGATCTGCTCGAGCAGGTGCGCGGAGACGATCCACGCCTTGGTGGGGATGCAGCCCCAGTTCAGGCAGGTGCCGCCCAGTTCATCCTTCTCCACCACGGCGCTGCGCAGGCCCAGCTGCGCGGCGCGGATGGCCGCCACGTAGCCGCCGGGGCCGGTGCCGATGACGACGAGATCGAAGGGACGGGCGTCGGGCATGGACATCCTCCTGCGCGCAGGTGTCGTGCGGGGCGGGACTACTTCCCGGTCCCGCCCGGCGGAGTCATCCCGGGCGGCATCGCGCCCTGGCCCAGCGGCGGCGCCTTCTGGCCGGTCTTCGCCAGGATCTGCTGCATGTGCTGCACGATCTGCTGCTTCATCTCCTCGGACGGCCCGGCCTCCAGCGAGCGGTGGAAGTACTTCAGGGCCGTCTCGTTCTCGCCCGCGCGCTCGTTCACGACGCCCAGGTTGAAGAGCGCGATGGGCTGGCTGGGTTCACGCACCAGCGCCAGCTGGAACAGCTGCTCCGCGCGCGCCATCTCCCCCTGGTTGTACCAGCACACGCCCAGGTCCACGATCGCCATGACCCGCGTGGAGTCCCGGGCGATGGCGCGCGCGTAGCTGGTCGCGGCCTCGGCCCAGTTGGCGGTGTCGTAGAGGAGATTGGCGTACTCGATGGTCGCGTCCACGTTCGTCGAGTCCCGCCGGATCACGGTGCGCAGGCTGTCGATCAGCCGCTGCTGGTCCCCCGAGGCGCCCTGGACGGGCACCGCGTTGTTCTTCCTGGAACCGTCCACCGCCTGCCAGACCAGGAACGCAGCGGCCACGACCCCGAGGAACATCCACAGGAAGAGCGCGTTCGGGTTGGCGACGGGTCGCGACCGCGGACGGCGCTCCGGGCGGCGGATGACGATCTCGGGCTCGGCTGCGCCCGGCTGGGCGGATCCGGGAGCCGGCTCCTGGAGCGGGTAGTTGCAGTGGCTGCAGCTGGCGCTGCTGGCCGGATTCTCGTGCCCGCAATCAGGGCAGCGGACGGCGTCGGACATGGATCCCTCGAGGTTGGCGCGAGGCCGGGCGCCATCGGCGGAGCCGATGGCTCAGGACCTGCCGACTATAGGCGCGCCGCGAAGACCCCGGCAAGCGAACCGCTCACGAACCGGGCCGGGGCCCCGCGTCCGCTCAGAGCGCGGGCCGCAGGACCCGCTCCAGCGTGCTCTGCAGTTGCTCCAGGCGGTAGGGCTTGCGGATGAACCCGGCCAGCCGCTCCTTCGCGACACGCCGGGTGGCCTCCGCCTCGTCGTAGCCGCTGGACAGGATCACCTTCGCGTCGGGCTCGATGCGCAGGATCCGCTCGAGCGCCGCCACCCCGTCCAGCTTCGGCATGGTCAGGTCCAGGATGATCGCGCGGATCCCGGTGCCGTGCCGCCGCACCACCTCCACCGCCTGCTCGCCGTCCTCCGCCGTCAGCACCGCGTAGCCCATGGACCCCACCATCGCGGCGCAGGCCTGCAGGACCATCTCCTCGTCGTCCGCGATCAGGATGGTCCCCTTCCCCGTGCCTGGCGCCGCCTCGACCACGTCGTCGGACGCACGTTCCGCCGGGTCCGCCACACCGGGCGCCCCGGCGAACGCGGGGAACAGCACGCGGATGGTGGTCCCCTTCCCCGGCGCGCTGTCGAGCAGGATCGCGCCGCCGTGGCCCCGCACGATCCCGAACACCGCCGGCAGGCCGAGTCCGCGCCCGGTGAACTTGGTGGTGAAGAACGGATCGAACATCCGTTTCCGAGTGTCCTCGTCCATCCCGCAACCGTTGTCCGTCACCTCGAGGTAGGCGTAGCGCCCCGCGGGCGCCAGCTCGTCGAGACAGCTGCGGCTCAGGTAGGAGCCGTCGCAATCCTTCACGCCGGTGGAGAGCGCGACCACTCCCGGTTCGCCCCCGATGGCCTCCGCCGCGTTGGTGATGAGGTTCATGGTCACCTGCTGGATCTGCCCGGCGTCGGCTTCGACCGCGGGCAGGACGCTGTCCAGGTGGAGATTCAGCGTCACGGTCCGGGGGATGGAGGTGCGCAGGAGGTGGACGTTCTCCCTGACCAGCTCGTTCAGGTCCACGCGCCCGACCAGGAACTTGCCCCGGCCGGAATAGGCCAGCATCTGGCGCGTCAGGTCCGCCGCGCGCCGGGCGGCGTGGCCGGCAGCATCGAGCCGGGACCGCACCGGGGAGACCGGGGAGAGCTCGCGCAGCGCCAGCTCGAGGTTTCCCAGCATCGCCATGAGCAGGTTGTTGAAATCGTGCGCGATGCCCCCCGCCAGCACGCCGAGGCTCTCCAGCTTCTGCGCATGGAGCAGCCGCCGCTCCATCTCCAGCCGTTGCTCCTCGATCTGCCTGCGTTCGGTGACGTCCCGGAAGCACCAGACGCGCCCGGCGATCACGTCGTCGTGCATCAGCGGGCGCGAGAAGCGGTCGAAGATCCGGCCGTCCTTGAAACGGACGCTGTCGAAATCCTCGTCCGCGGACCGGTAGAGGGCCTTGACCTTCGCCAGGAACGCCTCGGAATCCTCGAGCTGATCCAGGACGACTCCCAGCAGCCGGTCGTCGTCCCCGGAGTCGGCGATCTCCTGCGGGATGCGCCAGAGCTCGTTGAAACGCGCGTTCCGGTACACGACGGTGCCCCGGACGTCCACCACGAGAACCCCGTCGGCCACCGCGTCCATCGTGGCCCGCAACAGCGACTCCGCCCGGGCCCGCTCCGTGATGTCCACGACGGAGGCCGTGGTGCCGAGGAAGTCCCCGGCGGCGGCGTAGAGGCCCCGGACGAAGGTCACCGCCTGGACCGTGTCCCCGGACCGGGTGACGTAGCGTTTCTCGACGATGAAGTGGTCGATCTCCCGCCGTTTGAGCCGTGCAAGCAGTTCGCGGTTCGAGTCCAGGTCGTCGGCGTGGGTCACGTCGGCAAAGCTTCGCCCGACCAACTCCTCCGGATCGTATCCGAGCAGCCTGCCGAAGACGCCGTTGACCCGCTGCAGCCGGAAGTCCGGGCCCGCGACGGCAATCCCGTAGGGCAGGTCCTCGAACAGCGCCTGGAATCCGGGCTCGCTCTGCTGCAGCGCGTCCGCACCGGGAGGGAGCGCACGGGGCGCCGGACCGGATGATGCCGCTTCTTGAGCCATGGGTCTGCTCCCCCCGGTTCTGTCACGACTGCCCCGCGCCGCGGCGCTGCCCCGGGCAGGGTGCCCGGTGCGGTATCGTCGCCAGCCTCGGAGCGCCGACATGCGACGAAGCGCACGCGGCCGGGGAAGCTCCGGGGACGGAGCGGGTGCATCACCGTGCCCCTTTCGCCGGGACACGCGGTGGCAGGATACGGCGGCCCGTGGCGACAGGGCAATGCCGTTCTGCCCGGGGTGGCTCCGCCCCGGGGCGCCCACCCCGCCCCGTGCCGCCGTCACACGATCGACCGTGTTTGAAGGGGAGGGTCGCGGTCCTCCCGGCCTCCCGGCCTCCGTTGCCGAACCACGCTTCTGCGGCTAGCATCCGCCCCCATGAGACCTCCCATCTTCCTGTACCTGCTCGCCGTCATCGGCGCTTCACTGCAGCCCACGCTCGCCCCGGAGGCACGGAGCGAGACCGCGCGCCTCACGGTGTTCCACACCACCGACCTGCACGGCGCGCTCACCGCGTACGACTACCTGGCCGACCGGCCGGCGCCTTCCGGGCTCGTGAGGATCGCCAGCCTGGTGCGGACGGCGCGCGCCGGGGGACAGCCGGTGCTGCTGCTCGACGATGGCGACGTCATCCAGGGCGGCGCGCTCGAGAGCGCCTACTGGCGCGGCGACCGCGCGCGGCCCGAGCCCATGATGGCGGCCATGACGCGCCTGGGCTATGACGCGATGGCGGTCGGCAACCACGAGTTCTCCTGGGGGCTCGCGGGGCTGGCGAAGGCGCGGGCCGAGGCCGGCTTCCCCTGGCTCGCCGCCAACGTGGTGCGCGCGCAGGACGGCAAGCCCGCCTTCGGCGCCTCGATCGTCAAGACCCTGGCCGGCGTGCGGGTCGGCGTGATCGGGCTCACGACTCCCGCGGTGCCCGCGCTCGAGGACTCGGCGAACTGGGCCGGCCTGCGCTTCCTCTCCCCGCTCGAGGCCGGGAACGCCGAGGCGAAGCGGCTGCGCGAGGTCGAGCGCTGCGACGTGGTGGTCGTGCTCGCCCACACCGGGCTCGAGCGGGACCTGACCACGGGGATCGAGCGCCAGGGCGATGCCCCCGACGAGAACTGGGGCGCCCGCCTGGCCACCGGGCTGCAGGGCGTGGACGTGCTCATCCTGGGCCACACGCACACGGCGCTGGTGCATGCGAACCCGCCCGCCGGGCCGCTGGTCGTGCAGGCGGGCCGCAATGCCGAGTCCCTCGGCCGCGTGGACCTCGAGTTGACCCGCGGCGGCCCGCAGGAGCCGTGGCACGTCGGGCTGCGCCGCGGCCAGACCGTCGCGCTGGCCGATTCGATCCCCGTGGACGCGGAACTGGACGCCTTCGCCGCGCCCTACCACGCGGCCGCGCAGGCGGCGCTCTCCGAGCGCATCGGCGAGGCCGCGCAGGACATCGGCTCGCCGCACGGGCGCCTCGCCGACGGCCCGCTCTGGGACCTGGTCCACGCGGCCCAGCTCGAGGCCAGTGGCGCGGACGTCTCGCTGGCCGCGCTCTTCGATCCCGCGGCCGTCATCCGCCGCGGTCCGGTGACGGTGCGCGATGCGATGCGCGCCTATCCGTATGACAACACGCTCGCCGTGGTCGAGCTGACCGGCGAACAGCTGCGCCAGGCGCTCGAGCGCTCGGCACGCTACTACGCGCCCTACACCTACGAGGCCGGCCGCGCGCTCACCGAGCCGGGCGTGGCAGGCTACAACGCGGATGCCGCGCAGGGCGTCAGCTACGAGGTGGACCTCACGCGCCCCGCGGGCGCACGAATCGTCAATCTCGTCTGGCGCGGACAGCCCCTGCCGTCCGACCAGAAGCTCAAGGTCGCGGTCAACAACTACCGGCTGAACGGCGGCGGCGGCTTCACCGAGATCGCGGCCGCGCCGCGCCTGCTCGCCCACGGACCCGAGGTGCGCCAGGCGCTGGTGGACCACATCCGCCGGGCCGGCACGCTCGAGGCCCGCACCGATCGCTCCTGGACCGTGCTGCCCGACTACGCTGCGAGCCCGGAGCGGCCGCTGGTGGACCTGCTGGTGCGCCGGGGCGTGGCGCCGAAGGGCGAGGTCCTGCACCTGTTCCCCGACGAACCGGCGCGCCGCGCCGACCTCGCCTACTGGCTGGCGCGCGCCTTCGACTGGCGTGAGAAGCGGCTCTCGGGCGCCTTCGCCGACGTGCCCGACTCGCTCGAGCCCTGGCTGGACGGGCTGCTCAAGCGCGGCGTGCTCGGGAGCGACGCCCGGCAGGAGCTCATCCAGCCGTTCGCGGTGGCCTCGCTCGCCAACGCCCGGGACTGGTGCGAGGCGGCGGCCCTGGCCTCGGGCTACGCGCTCGGGAGCGAGGCCGAACGCGCCTCGTTCCGCCGCAGCCTCCTGACCGGCATGAGCCTCGCAGGCCGGGGCGACACGCTGACGCGCGTCCAGGTGCTGGGGCTGATCGCCAACACCCGCTTCCCCACCGTGCGGGTGCTCGAGACCACCGACTTCCACGGCGCGCTGCTGCCGGGCGCGAAGGAGCGCCGCAGCGGGCGCGCCTACGGGGGCTCCGCGGTGCTGGCCGCGCACCTGCGCCGGCTGCGGGCCGAGAACCCCGAGGGCACGATCCTCGTGGATGGCGGCGACACCTTCCAGGGCACCATGATCTCGAACCTGCAGTACGGCCGCCCGGTGGTGGAGCAGATGAACCTGCTCGGCTACAGCGGGTACGCCGCCGGCAACCATGACTTCGACTGGTCGGCCGACACGCTGGCCCGGCGCGTGGCCGAGATGCGCTTCTCCGCCTTCGGCGCCAACGTGGTCGAGCGCCGGAGCGGCCGCATGCCGCGCTGGCTGCGCCGCGACACGCTGCTCGTGCGCCGCGGCCTGCGCGTGGGGCTCTTCGGCATGTCCTACGTCGGGACCCCGAGGGTGACGCTGGCGACCAACGTGGCGCACCTGCGCTTCGAGGACGACTCACTCACCGCGGCGCGGCTCGTGCCCGCGCTGCGCAGGCGCTGGCACCCGCAACTGGTGATCGAGATCGGTCACACGCCGGCCGAGACCGACTCGTCGCGGCACGCCTCGGGCGACCTGGCGCGGCTCGCGCGCGGGGTCCCGGGCGTGGACCTGTGGATGGGCGGCCACAGCCACAACTACGTCCTCGACGAGATCGGCGGCGCGACCGTGATGATCCCGGGCGCCCAGGGCCAGGCCGTGGGCGTGTGCGACCTCACGGTGGACCCCGTGGCCGGGCGGGTGGTGGAGCGCCGTGCCCGGATCGTCAGCACCTACGCCGACGAGGTCACGCCCGACAGCACGCTCGCCGCGCGGGTCGCGGTCTGGAACGCGGGGGTGGCCCCGATCGCGGCCACGCCCATCGGACGCAACGCGCGCGCGCTCACGCGCGGCCGGGACGTGGAGTCCGCACTCGGCGACGTGGTGGCCGATGCGATGCGGGCCGAGGTCAAGGCCGACGTGGCGTTCACGAACAACGGCGGCCTGCGGGCCGACCTGCCGGCGGGCACCATCACCCGGGGCTCGGTCTACGAGGTCATCCCCTTCGACAACACCCTGGTGATCGTGAAGCTCACGGGCGCCGCGCTGCGCGCCATGCTGGAGGAGGGGCTGGCCCACGGCCGGATCTCCCAGCAGAGCGGACTGCGTTACCGCTTCGACCTGGCGCGGCCGGAGGGTCAGCGCCTGCTCTCGGTCACGCTCGCCGACGGCTCGGCCCTCGACGATGCGAGGACCTACGCCGTGGTGGTCAACAACTTCATGGCCGCGGGCGGCGACAACCTCGACACGCTGGCACAGGCGAAGGAGCAGACAGACACCGGCGTGCTGGTGCGTGACGCGCTCGAGCGCCACCTGGCTGCGCGCACGAAGGACGCCCCGCTCGACGTCGTCACGGACGGACGCATCGAGCGCGTGGGCCGGAGCGAGTAGCGGAAGAACGTGGCAGATCCGAGCCCCCGGCGGGAGGACCCCACCGGGGGCTCGGGCGTTTCGAGCGGAGGCACACGGGTCGCGGGCGCGATCGCCCGCCACGCTCAGCGCACCTTGCGCGCGGTCGAGTCGGGCGGGTCGGCGGCGTAGCCGATGCCCGATTTCTCGAGGTAGGAGCACACCCCCGCCGCGAGCTGGCGCGCGAGCTGGCGCTGGAATTCCTCGCTCGCGAGCAGGCGGGCCTCGACCGGGTTGTTGAGGAACGCGGTCTCGACCAGCACGGACGGGAACTCCACCGACTTGAGCACCACGAAACCCGCCTGCTTCACGCCGCGCTCTCCGAGCCGCCGGTCCCGGGTGACGTGGTCGAGCAGGGTCGTGGCGAGCAGCTGGCTCTGCTGCAGCGCGGAGGAACGCTTCACGTCGTAGAGGATGCTCACCAGGTCGTCGTCGGCCTGCGGGGGCACGCCGCCCACCAGGTCGGCCGCGTTCTCCATGTCGGCCAGGTCATTGGTGGCCTGGTCCGTGGCCCCGCGCAGGGACAGGAAGAAGACCTCGGTGCCGCTTCCGCTGCCGCGCCGCGACGAGGAGTTGGCGTGCAGGCTGATGAACAGGTCCGCCTTCGCCTGCTCGGCGATGCGGTAGCGCTCGCGCAACGGGATGAAGGTGTCGTCGTCGCGCGTCAGCACCGCGCGGATGCCGGGCGTGCGACCCAGCTCCTCGGCGAGCGCGCGCGCCGCGGCCAGGTTGGCCCGCTTCTCCAGCACGCCGCGCAGCCCGCGCGCGCCGGTGTCCTCGCCGCCGTGCCCGGCATCCACGACCACGACGCGCACCCGCTGCTGCCGCTTCACGGCCGCGACGCCGGGCAGGGCCGGGTCCGCGACCGTCGCGGCACCGTTCCGCGTCACGTCCACCACGACGCGGAACGGCTTGTCCTCCTCGGCAGCCAGGGTGAAGACGCGGAAACGCGCCGTGTCGCGCAGCCAGACCTGGAAGTGCCCGCTCCTGCGTTCGGTGGACACCTCGACCGAGTCCACCAGCCCGTCACGCACCGTGAGCACGGCGGGCACGCCGGCCGCGCGCATCATCTGCTGCCCCGGCACGCTCACCACCAGCGACCGGGAGCGGCCGGAATCCGGCGCCACCAGCATCACGGCCGCGGAGAAGTCGAACACCACGCGCGTGGAGGTGGGCGCCGACCGCGAACGCAGGCCGGTGAGGAAAACGCCACGCGCGGCCGCCACCGCGGGACCGGGGCCCGCAACGAGCAGCAGCGCCGCGATCGGGATCGCGAGGCGCAGCGCGGAGTGGAACGTGGTCGTGCCCTCCCTCGCTCCCCGTGACGGCCTGCCACGGGTGGCGGCGGCGGGACCGTGCCCGCCGTCGCCCTGAGGATCCCTCACGCGCCGGGCCTCATTCGAGCCCCAGCGGAACGTAGCGCGTGTTGCCGTCACTCGTCACGAGCAGCACCGCGTGCGCCTTGCCGGCCACCTGGGCGTCGCGCAGCGCCTTCGCGAAGGCCGCCGCCGAGGCCACCGGCTTGCCACCCACCTCCTCGATCAGGTCGCCCTCCTGCATCCCCGATTCCTGCGCGGCGCTGCCGTTCTCGACCCCGGTCACCATCACCCCCGACTGCGCGGTGGCGCCGGTCTTCTCCTCGGACGTGAGGTCGCGCACCCGCAGGCCGCCGGGCGCGGGCACCGTCCCGTCCCCGCCGGACGGCTGCACGCGGGCCACCGCGGTGTCCGTGCGCTCGACCAGCGTCAGCGTCACGGGCAGGCGGCGTCCGTCACGCAGCACGACCAGGTTGATACGGCTCCCCACCGGCATATCGGCAACCCGGAGCCGGAACTTCTGCATGTCCGTGACCGGCGCACCGTTGAGCTCGATGATGACGTCGTTGCGCTTGAGACCCGCCCGGGCGGCCGGCTGCCCGTCGAGCACGCTCTGGACCACCACGCCCCTGCTGTCCTTGATGCCGAAGCCCTCCGCCAGTTCGGGGGTCAGCTCCGCCAGCGTCACGCCCATCCAGGCCCGCTTCACCTTGCCCGAGGCGATGAGCTGCTCGGCCACGTGCTTCGCCAGGTTGATGGGGATGGCGAAGCTGATGCCCTGCCCGCTCGGATTGATGGCGGTGTTGATGCCGATGGCCTCGCCGCGGATGTTGCAGAGGGGGCCGCCCGAGTTGCCGAAGTTGATCGAGGCATCGGTCTGGATGAAGTCCTGGTACGCGGGCGTGCCGCCGAAGATGTTCAGGTTCGAGCGCCCCTGCGCGCTGATGATGCCGACGGTCACCGAGCCGCGCAGCTCGCCCAGCGGATTGCCGATCGCGATGGCCCAGTCACCGATGCGCAACAGGTCCGAGTCGCCCAGCGGCAGCGACGGCAGGTCGCGCCCCTCGATCTTGATGATGGCGACATCGGTCTCCTGATCGGTGCCGACCACCGTGGCCTTGAAGGTCCGCTTGTCGTTGAGCGTGACGGTGATGGCCTCGGCGTTCGTCACCACGTGGTTGTTCGTCAGGATGTGTCCCTCGGAGTCGATCAGGAAGCCCGAGCCCGAGGAGGGCTCGACGCGCGGCCGGGAAGGCGGCTCCTGGCCGAAGAAACGGCGGAACATCTCGTCCTGCGGGAACGTCGTCGCGCTCGACACCTTCTTCTTCACGTCGATGAAGACGACCGCCGGGAGCGTCCGCTCGACGACCCCGACGAACGGGCTCTCGTAGGAGCCGCCGCCGCCCACGACCGCGGCTCCCCCCCGGTGCTGGGCGGCGGAGTCGCGCTGCAGGCTGAGCCCGGCGCTGAGGCCCAGGCCGATGACGAGCCCCGCGAGGACGAGGCCCGCCGCTGTGAGGTAGTGGCTGCGCGGTCGGGTGAAAGGCTGATTGCTCATGGAGGATCCCCCTTGTCAGGTGTCCGGCACCGGGCCCTGGTCTCCTCGTGCCGCGGCGTCTGCGCGGACGGGCGCCCGCGGGCACCCGAGGCACCCGCGGCACCCGCGGGCGCCCGCGGGCACCCGCCAGAGGCGGGTCACGGGTTCACGGGTCACGGGTCACGGGTCGCGGGACGCGGGCCTCCGTACGGTGCGGGCCGGAGTACCCATGGTTGTCGTACGATTAGGTTATCGCGTGCAGCCCGGAGGCTGTCAGAAAGCCGTCAATTATCCGCGGAGGCGGGCCGAGCGCGGCGTGGAGCGCGCTCGCCGCGGCAGCTCCGCGCCGGCCGAGCGCAGTATACCCCGCGCCGGCCGGAGGGCACGTGTCCGGGGTGGAAGCGCTCCGGGGTGGAAGCCCCGGCGGCGGCTCGGCTACACTGCAGCGCATGCTCTCCAAGGCCGTGTTCTTCATCTCCGACGCCCACCTGGGCGTCGAGAGCCGCGAGCGCGAGGCGGCGCGCGAGGACCGGCTTCACGACTTCCTGACCTCCCTCCCCGGCCGCGCCTCCGCCCTGATCATCGTCGGCGACCTGTTCGATTTCTGGTTCGAGTACCGCACGGCCATCCCGCGGCGGCACTTCGCCACGCTCGCCATCCTCAGGCGCCTGCGCGAATCGGGCGTGACGCTCCACTACCTCAACGGCAACCACGACTTCTGGCTCGGGCGCTTCCTCGCCCAAGAGGTCGGGATCGAGACGCACGACGGCCCCCTGGTGCTCGCCACGCAGGGCCGCAGGATCTGGCTCCATCACGGGGACGGGCTGGTGGGCGGCGACCTGGGCTACCGCGTGCTGCGGCGCGTGATCCGCCACCCGCTGAGCATCGCGCTCTACGGGCTGCTGCACCCGGACCTCGGCATCCCGCTCGCCCATCAGGTCTCGCGCTGGTCGCGCCGCTCGCGTGGAGCGCGGGCGCTCCAGCCGGAGCGGCTGTGGCGCGAGATCGCGCTGCCGCGCTTCGCCGAGGGGTTCGACACGGTGATGGTGGGCCACTTCCACCAGGTCTACGAGCGGCGCGAGCCGGGCCGCGAGTTCTTCGTGCTCGGCGACTGGATCGACCGCTTCAGCCACGCGGTGCTCGAGGACGGCGCGGTGCGGATCGAGACCTGGGGCAGGTGAGCCCTCGCGCTCAGAACTGCGCGGTGAACGCCATGCGGTGCGTATCGCCCAGGTCGTAACGCATGGGCACGAACGCGTAGTCCACGCGCAGACCGCCGAGCGCGTACCCCACTCCCAGGCTGTAGCTCGAGGCGTCGTCGTTGACGCGCAGTCCGCCACGCAGCGCGGCCGCACCGGCGCCGTTCGCCCCACCCACCGTGGCCAGTTCCACGCCCACCATGCCGATGCCGCCGCGTCCGCGGGTGAAACGGCCCTCGAGCGCGGTCCGCAGCACGGCGCCTCGCGCGAGCCCGCGCTGCCAGGAGCCGCCCGCCTGCACCGCCGCCGGCAGTGGCATGGGGGCGCCCGGGCCGCCTTCGAGACCGTAGCGGGCGGCCTTCCCGAGATTGTGAGCGCTGAGCCCCAGCCGCAGCCCGCCCACGCGCGCCGGCGCCCAGACCGCGCCGAACCCGGCCGCGTACGTGCTCGCGGAGACTTCGGCCATCCGCTCGCGCACCGCCTGCACGGTGGCGCCCACGCTCAGCCCGGGTGCGACGGAGCGTCCGTAGGCCAGCGCGAATTCGAGGTCGTGGTAACCGAAGGAGCCTCCCATGGTCAGGTTCCCGTCCACGTCGGTCTCCGGAATGGGCTCGGAGTAGAGCGCGCGCAGCGAGGCCGCGAGCCCGCCGCCGAAGGAGCGGCCTGCGACCGCGAACTGCTCGAGGCGCAGCGTCTGCAGGTATTCCGTGTGCGTGCCCGTGACCTGGATGTCCTTCACGCCGTCGAGCCCGGCCGGATTCCAGAAGGCCGCCTCGACGCCCTGCGCGAGCGACGCGAACGCGCCCCCGAGCGCGGAGGCGCGTGCCCCCGCCGGGACTTCCAGGAAGGCGAATGCCGACGGGGCGCAGAGGGCGGGCCGGGCGCAGAGCAGGACGAGCGCGGCACACGCGGCCGCTGCACGGAATGGCTTCATCGAGTCCCCTTGGAGCGGGCGCCGGCCGATTGCGGGCGGCACCACGACGATACGGGAAGGGCGGAGCCGGACTGCCCGGCCCCGCTCCCGGCCCGTTCGAGTACGGAGTCTACCATGCGGACCGATCAGCCCCTGCCGCGACGCTCGCCGCCCGATCCCCGATCCGAGTCGCCCCGCGGGGGCGCGGGACGCGGCGCCGGGCTGCTCGGCGGCGGTGACGAGGGCCGCTCGCCCTCACTCGGGCGCTCGTACTTCGGCGGCGGTGACGAGGGTCGCGGGCCTTCGCTCGGACGCTCGTACTTCGGCGGCGGTGACGAGGGCCGCGCCCCCTCGCGCGGGCGATCGTACCTCGGCGCCGGTGACGAGGGCCGCGCTCCTTCGCGCGGGCGATCGTAGCCTCCACCCCCATCGGACCCCGGGCGCCCCCCGGGCCCCCAGGTCTCTCCCGGCCGGCTCGACGGGCCGGGCCGGGCGCCGCCCTCCAGCTGCCTGCCCTGCACCGGCTCCCGCACACTCGGGCGGTTCGCCCCGATCGGCACGCGCAGGCGCACGCCGTCCGGGCCTCTCACGTACTCGCCGGCCAGGAAGCCCGGCGGCAGCGGTTTGCCTTCCTTCCAGCGCGACCCGTCGTAGCGACTCGGCGGCGTGTAGCCCGGGGGCGGCGCCGTCTTGTGACGCGTGAGATGGCCGCTCCACAGCGCGTTCCACTGCCGCCGGCCGTTCCACGACGAGTAGTAGGGCCGGTCGTAGGGCGCGCAGGGATAGCAGCGAGGCACGTAACAGAAGTAGGGCACGGTGCCGAACCAGTAGCGCGGTCCCCAGCTCCAGCCCCAGTAGACGCGGAAGTCGAACGCCGAGCAGCTCGTGTAGTAGGGATCGTAGCCATCCCACCACGCCCACTGGTTGGGGCGGTGGCAGTCGTTGCAGAGGTAGCGCGGGTAGCGCACGGGCTGGTGGATGTAATACGACGTGTAGGCCGTGGCGAAGATCTCGGGGTCGTTCGCATCGCTCAGCACCTGCCGGCGGATGCGCTCCATGGCCACGAACGGGTCGCCCATGATGCGGCCATCCGAGGTCACGTCCTCCTCGTCCTGCTCCTCTCCCACGTAACCCGCTCCCTCGGCCTGCGGATCGTAGGGACGCAGGAAGCGGGGCAGGGCGTTGAACGGCTCGCGGGAGACGAGGGCCACGATGTAGCCCTGTCCCACGGGCCCCTGCACGACGAGCTGCAGACCCGACTTGTACGGCGGCACCCGGTAGGTCTGCCGGCCCGCGATGTAACCGCTGCTCCCCTCGTAGGGATACAGCACGCGCACGTAGCCCTCCGAGTCGATGTCGTAGACCAGCAGGTAGCCGTCATCGGAGGCGCGCACCTTGATCTCGACCGGCTCGCCCGGCTCGTACACCGCGTCCTTGCCCCGATCGGTCCAGATGTCCACCCCCACCGCCCGCGCCCGAGCCGCGGGCGGGGCGAGGACGAGCCCGATCATGAGGGCACCAAGAAGCCACCGCACTCGGAACATGGTCACGCTCCTCCCGGAGGTCCAGGCCGCTGCCCTTCGGCCGGCCGCGCGTCCCGCGGCTTCTCGGCCGGAAGATGCTCCCGGTCCCTCCCATCCTGCTGGTTCTTCTTCCTGTTACCCGGCTCACGCCGGGTCTTCTCCCGGACTTTCAGATCGCCGGGCCCCGGCAGCTTCCCCGAGGCCGCCCTGGCCCGCCATGAATCATAGTCGCGCGGCTCGCGATAGCGCCGCTGCCCCCGGTATCCCGCCGGATAGCGGTAGTGACCGTACGAGGGGTTCTGCTCCTTGAGCCGCACGTAGCGTTCGCGATAGACGCGGACCGTTTCCGGGTGACGGTCCCACGCGTAGCGGAACCCCTCGCCCGGGCACCAGTCGTAGTACGGATCGAGGTAGCGGTAGCCGTGACAATCATAGCAGTAGTAGCTCGCCGACGGACGCCCCGTGGAGGCGTAGGACGCGGTCCCCGGGTGGCGCGTTCCGACCCAGATCGCGCAACCCGGGAGCACGGCGAGCACCGCGGCCGCGCCTGCTATCTGCGTCCAGCGCACGAGAACCCCCTCCTACTTGCGCAACCAGACGATCGGCCGCCGCTGTGACCCGCCTTCTTCGGCTGCCGGCTTGGCCTTCAGGTCACGGTTGCCCGGATCGATCTGGTAGGCCCAGTCGAGCGTGACCTGGGTCGGCCCCACCGCGGTGACACGGACCTTGGCGAAGTGGTTGTCGCGGGTCCAGACCACGTAGGCATGCCCGACGACGGCCTCGACCGTGCCGCTCGGGGACCAGCCCGAATCGGCATCGGGGGCGAAGTCCACGGCGTCGAGGGAGGAGACGTAGCCCGCATCCTGGATGTCCGTCGAATAGTCGGGGACGAAGAGCTGCTGGTGGATGAACCCGGTGGTCGAGTCCTCGTAGTAGGCGAAGAAGATGTCCGCCGGCGGGTCGACGGTGCTGGTGCGGGCGAAGGCCGAGAAGTCGTAGCCGATGTTCGCGGCGGAGATCATGGAGTTGTTGAGCACCAACCCGGTGCCCGCCGGCCGGGGCGTGTCGAAGACGTCGTTGTAGGACAGGTCGCTCTCGGCGCCCGCCCGGTTCACCGCCGCGACCGCGAAGAAGCGCGTCACGCCGTTCGCCAGCCCCGTGACCACGTACTCGACGTACTCGGCGCCCGCCGGGGCCGGGATCGCCGCGATGCGCGTGTATTCGCAGTCCACGCCACCGCAAGGTCCCTCGTAGATGCGGTAACCGGCCACGTCGGCCTCGGTGTTCGCCAGCCAGACCAGCGTGACCTCGCCATCACCGGTGACGCTGAACAACCCCCGCGGCGCAGCCGGCGGGACGATGATGACGGGGGCGGTGGTCTTCTCGCTGCATCCGGTGAGGAGGATGCCGAGCATCATGAGCGGCAGAAGTAGCTTGTTCATCGGTTTCCCTCCCGGTCGGACGTGGTGGTGGCGGGGTTCTTCACCGGCATCATATGGGCAACGGCCGTGCCATGCCATGTCGCCGGCCGCGCGGGGCGGGGGGCGGGCGCAACCCCTTGCGGGTCAACGCGGGAAAAGCGCCGAGCCGCCCTGCGGGAGGCCCGCGGAGCGGCTCGATCGTGCAACCGGGACGCAGGTGTGAACCTGGCGCCACACTGTCTTGAACATAACAGGACACCGGCCTGTATCGGATGTGTTCAGCCGGGACATCCCCCAATGTCGGCCAACCACGTCCTGGGCCGGTGCCCTGAAACCCGGAGCGGGCCGAATCCGCGCGCTGAGGATGCGAAGACCGGGTGTGCCTGCCTGCTCGGCGTCAGGCTCCGACTCGTTCCGGGTGAATCGTTCAAAATCCGAGCTAGGCGGTTGCAAGAGATGGTCAGTTGTCTAGTGACTGGGGCTCGTACCCTCGACCGAATCCTGCATTGCCGCCTAGCCCAGACGTTCATCCGGTAGTGACACCGGATCTTTGGAGGTCCCCCCCTCCGCCGGCAGACGTACAGCACGTGACGTGCCATCGACTCGTCAAGTCAGAACGATTCGTTCAACGCATTGCCCTGCAACGACAACCACGTTTGGTCCGATCCGATTGAAGATCCCGTGCGAAGCTCGGCAAGGCGAAAACCCTAAAGACATTTGATAGTTCCGCGACCTCCAGGCTAAACACATGGACCACATGGTCTTCGATGCGAAGACAATTGATAGCGGGATTGGCAATGGACCTGCTAGTCGGGCGTGGGGCGGGATCCATCTTCGGGAACGCGGGATCCCGGGCAGGTCCGGAGACCTCGGTGTGATCCGGCACG
>JANXPZ010000210.1 GCA_025357055.1 Candidatus Eiseniibacteriota bacterium
CCGTGATGATCTCCATCGCCAGCAGGTTGCCCCTGGCGCCATTCGTCATGATGACCGCTCCCCTGCCCGACTCGGGGAATCCCACCAGCCAGCAGCTCGAGCCCGGCCAGTTGTCGCCGGGATGCAGGAACGTGAGATCCCGTCCCTGGCCGTGCAGCAGCACGCCGAGCCCATCGGACAGGGGCATGCCCAGGAGATTCGGGTCGAGCTCCACCTGCGGCTCGAACATCCTTCGAACCGTCGCCTGCGACAGCAGCCGCCCCGATCGCCCCTGAGAGGCGAGCATCAGCTCGATCGCGAATCGAGCCAGGTCGGAGGGAGTCGTGACGAGACCGCCCTGGGCCACCGCGGCCGGATGCAACGCGGGGTCGCGGGTGGCGCCCTCTTCGTCGTGGGGCCGGGCCTCCCGGGCCCGGAGCTTCGGCTCCAGCGGATACGCCATCGTGCTGGACTTCATGCCCAGCGGTTCGAACGTGGTCTCCTCCATGATCCGGGTGAGCGGCTTCCCGGCGACGTCTTCCAGGACCCGTTGGATCACCGCATACCCGATGTTCGAATACTCCCAGCGCTCGCCCGGGACCGTTCCCACGACCGCGGGTTTGTTCCTCGCGGGCGACTCCCCGTTCAGGACCTGGACGAGCGTGGGGGGCGGCACCCCGTCCTCGCAGCCCATGCTGGTCGCGGGCAGACCGGCCCGATGCGTCAGGAGCAGGCGCAGGGTGACCTTGTGATCGCGGGTGAGATCGTTGTCCGCGATCCTCCAGGACTTCAGGTACCGGTTGACGTCCGCATCGAGGTCGAGCCGTCCCCGTTCGACGAGATGGAGTGCGGTCGCAGCTACGAGGGCCTTCGTGGTCGAGGCGGCCTCGAAGAGGGTTCCGGGGGTCACGGGCGCGGCGCCGCCGGCCCGGAGGACCCCGTATCCCTTCGCCCAATCGAGTCGGAAGTCGTCGATGACGGCGATGCTGGCTCCCGGGATGCGGTAGAACGCCATGCGATCCGACAGCGTCGCCTGCTTCGCCGGCCCCTGCGCGACGGAGTCAGACGCTCCCTGGATGAAGTCCACCAGCCCGTTCTCTATGCGGCGCGTTCTTTCTTCCGGGCGAAGCGTGCTTCCATTCGGCGCCTGGGCCCTCAGCGAGGAGGGCATCGCCAACAGGATCAGGACGGCGGCGAGCGCGGACAGCTGGCCGGTTCTTTCCAACTCGGACTCCTTTCGAGCGCATCGTGGACACCGCCAGACTGTCGAGCGCGGCCTCCGGGGCAGGACGTTCCCCCGGCCCATCCGGGGATCGTCCTTGTGCTGGCGCGCTCCCTGGCGGGGGCCGGTATGCCCGGATGGACTCGGGAAGTGCCCCCGGTGGTTTCGGCGCGGCCCCGTGAACCCCACGAGCGGGTGGTTCCGTCCGACGGACGCGATTCCCCACGGGCGGGATCGCGGAATCCAGCGGTCCCCGGCCCCGTTGGCTGCGGAACACACACGGGGTCGCACGCGGTCGACGGCGGCCGGCCCCCGCGGCGGGCGACGCCGGCTTCTCCGCGGGCTAGAACCTCGCGATCGTCACGCAATACGGCGAGAAGAAGCGGTTCGGCAGGTTGTCCACCCGGAGCCAGCGGGCGAGCCTCTGGAATCCCGCGTTGAACAGGCCGACGCCCTGGATCACGGAACGGGGCAGATCCTCACGCTGGATCCAGACTTCGAACGTCCGGTAGTAGCCGCAGTAGATGATCTCCCTGGCGCCGAGGCCGACCAGGATTCGCCGGATCACCGGGCATTTCATCGCCTCCAGATTGTGGCGGCCCAGGGAGGCCGGGTCCAGGACCCGCCGGATCAGGTACTGCCCCCAGCGGAAGTTCGGGACCGCGATGACGACGTACCCGCCCGGATTCACCAGCGCGACGTGCCTCGCGATGACCTCCTTCAGGTCGGTGAAGTGCTCCACGAATCCGAAGGACGCGACCACGTCGAATCGCGCGGGGGGCAGCTCTTCCAGGAAGTCCATCTGATACAACCGATACCCCTCGACCTGGTTCGCGTCGAGCGTCCGGCGGGAGATGTCCCCGGAGACGAAGTCGATGCCCGCGACGCGATAGTCGAAGTACCGGTTGAAGTACACCATGTGTCTTCCCGGCGCGCATCCCACTTCCACGTAGCTGCAGTCCCGGGGCAGCACCTTCGAGAAGAGCGGGTGGAAGGGCATGACGCCGGGATGGACTCTCTCGAACCGCCCGGCCGTCGATTGGGAGCGCCAGCGATGCTCCCAGAACTCCCGGTCCGTCAGCCTCATGGCGGCTCCTCCGAGGATCCTCCCCGCTCATGGACGTGGACATCCGCGCGCCCGACGGCGACCCTACGCCCTCCGCCCGCACGGTTCCACCCCGAAGACGTCCAGCCTGCCGCTCCCGTCACCGTTTGCGCCCGCCTCGCCCCCGCTCCCATACTGCCACCCCATGCGCCGCGGCCTTCCGGTCCGCATGCTTGCGGGCCTTCTCATCGGCATCGTGTCCGGCGTCGCCGCCAACCTCCTCGCCGGCGACTCGCCGCGGCTCGCCGTCTTCGTCCAGTACGTGACCGAGCCGGCGGGGCGCATCTTCCTGCGGCTGCTCTTCATGCTGGTCATCCCGCTCATCCTCTCCGCGCTGGCGCTGGGCGTGGCGGGCCTGGGCGACATGAGGAGCCTCGGGCGCATCGGGCTCAAGACGCTGGTCTACACGGTCTCGGTCTCGGCCATCGCGGTGCTCATCGGCATCACGCTGGTGGAGACGCTGCGACCGGGCGACGGCCTCTCCCCCGCGCTCAAGGCGCGGCTCGCCGTGCAGGCCAGCTCCGTGCCGGCGCCCGCGACCCCGGCCGCGGGCACGGGCGGCATGGACTTCTTCGTCGCACTCGTGCCCGCCAACATCGTGAAGGCCATGGGCGAGGGCGACATGCTCGCGGTGATGGTCTTCGCGCTCTTCCTGGGCGTGGGCCTCGCGCTGACGAAGACGGCGGCGGCGCGCACGTTCGAACGCGGGCTCGAAGGGCTCTACGACGTCACCATGAAGCTGCTCGGCCTGGTCATCCAGGCCGCCCCGATCGGCGTGGCCTGCCTGCTCTTCACGCTGACGGCCCGGCTCGGGATCGACGTGCTGTACCAGCTTGGCGCCTATGTGCTGGTCGTCCTGCTGGGGCTGGCCATCCACCAGTTCGGCGTCTACTCGCTCTCGGTCGCCTGGCTGGGCGGGATGAGCCCGTGGCGCTTCTTCCGCGGCGTGCGCGCGCCGATGCTCACGGCGTTCTCGACCGCCTCGAGCAACGCCACGCTCCCGACCGCGCTGCTGGCGGCCGAGGAGGAGCTGCACCTGCCGCCGCACGTGAGCCGCTTCGTGCTCACCATCGGCTCGACCGCGAACCAGAACGGCACCGCGCTGTTCGAGGGCGTGACGGTGCTGTTCCTCGCGCAGTTCTACGGCATCGACCTGACGATCGCCCAGCAGGTGACCGTGGTGCTGATCTGCATCCTGGGCGGCATCGGCACCGCGGGCGTGCCGGCCGGCTCGATCCCGGTCGTGGTGATGATCCTCGGGCTGGTGGGCGTCCCGGCCGAGGGCATCGGCATGATCATCGGCGTGGACCGTTTCCTCGACATGTGCCGCACCACGCTCAACGTGACGGGCGACCTCGCCGCGGCGGTGGTGGTGTCGCGGGGCGAGGCGATGGTGCCGCGGGTGGCGGAAACGGGCGCGTAGGTCCTTCGCCGGAGCCGGTCACGGTGCCGGCTGTGGGGTGTGCGTGGCGCACCGCCGCGAGGGCCTGCCAGAGCACCGCAACGCGTGTCGCACCCGCTCTTCGAGCGGAGCGTTTGGGGCGATGTCGCAGGTCGCCGCCCTCCGGCGCGCCTCATCCATGCGCAGCCCAAGCGCACACAACCAGGGGACGACCTCCTCGGCAGCGGCGGCGCGGGCACGGGCTTCCCCGGCTTCCGTCGCTGCGCGCATACGCGCCTCCTCGGCTGCGGCTGCGGCAAGGGCGCGAGCGTCATCGGCAGCGGCGGCGGCCAGCGTCCGGGCCTCCTCGGTGGCGGCGGCGCGAGCGCTGGCCTCCTCGGCGGTCGCGCCGCGAGTGCGGGTCTCTTCGGCAGCGGCTGTGCGAGCACGCGCCTCCTCTGCTGCGGCTGTGCGAGTGCGGGCCTCGTGCACCTCGCGCTGCGCCGCCTTGCGCTTCCGGCTCATGAAGCCCGTCCCGAACGCGCACTCGGCCGCGTACTGATTGTGGGCCCGGCACCGCAGCCGCATCCCTGCCACGGTCGCCCTTCCACCACGGGCCACGGGCTCGACGTGGTCGAATTCGAGCCGGGTGCGGGCCTCGCAGCAGTGACCGGCGGCGCTCACGAACGTGCATTGCCCGCCATCGCGCTCCCACACCGCGCGTCGGACCGAGGCCGGGACGTGGCGTGGGTTCGCGCTCGCCTGCCGACGGCGCTGGCCCGGTCGCGTGGTCGCCGCGAACTTGCGCTGCTCGAGCCTGACGATCAGGGCGTCAAGCGCCCGGTCGAAGACCTCGGCCAACTCGCCAGCGGGGACCGCGTGACCGAGCAGCGCCTGGGCGTAGCGCAACTTCTCGAACGTGCCCCGCGACCCGGTGAACTGGAAGGCGTACCGTCCGGGCGACAGCGGCGCCACGCCTGGCCGCGCGGGTGGTGCAACTGTCCCCGGGGACAGTTGCACCCCGGTCGCTTCAACTGTCCCCCGGGACAGACTCCCGTGCGAGGACTCGCGCGGCGCCGGGGCCAGCGGGTCACCGGTCGGTCCAACTGTCCCCGGGGACAGTTGCCGGACGGCGGGCGCCAGGGCGAGGGTCTCGATCCGGGCCGGCAGGTCCGGATGGGGGAACCGCTCGGCCAGGAGTTGCTCGATCCCGGCCTTGCTCTGGTGCCTGGCGGCCGTGAGGAGTCCCGCTGCGTTCTCCGGGGTCAAGTAGGCCGCCAACATGACCACGGCGCTCAGATGCAGCCCCCCGTCGGCCACCAGGGCGAAGACGGCCGGGTAATGCCGGGCCACCCGTGCTGCCCGGATGCGCTTGAAAGCCGCCTCCTCGGAGAGATGCAGTTCGGCGACGCACCAGGCGAACATCGA
>JANXPZ010000214.1 GCA_025357055.1 Candidatus Eiseniibacteriota bacterium
GGAGATCGACCCCGACGCCGAGACCACGGCGTTCTTCGCCGCCCGGCGCAAACGCATCGAGGACGAGGACCGCTCGCTGCTCCTGATCCAGGACCAGCCGACCGTCACCCGGGACGGGCACACCATCGACCTGGGCGTGAATCTCGAACTGCCGGACGATGTCGACCGCGCGCTCAGCGTGGGGGCGGCCAGCGTCGGGCTGTTCCGCACCGAGTTCTTCTACCTGGACCGGCTCGAACTGCCCTCGGAGGAGGAGCAGTACCAGGCCTACCGCCAGGTGGTGGAACGGATGAACCCGCGTCCGGTGCTGTTCCGCACCATGGATGTCGGCGGCGACAAGGTGGCCTCGTACCTCGGCACCATCCACGAGAACAACCCCTTCCTCGGCCGGCGCGGCATCCGCCTCTCGCTCGAGTTCCCCGAGGTGTTCCGCGCCCAGCTGCGCGCCATCTACCGGGCCAGCGCCCACGGGGCGGTGCGCGTGATGTTCCCCATGATCTCGAAGCTCGAGGAGCTGCGCAGCGCCCAGGCGATGTGCCAGAGGGTGCGCGAGGAGCTGGGGCGTGCCGGCGTGCCGCACGATCCCGGACTGGAGATCGGGCTCATGATCGAGACCCCGAGCGCGGTCTGGATGGCGGACGTGCTGGCGCAGGAGGCGAGCTTCTTCTCGATCGGCACCAACGACCTGACCCAGTACACGCTGGCCATGGACCGGGACAACGAGCGGCTCGCGCACCTGTACGAACCGCTCGATCCCGCGGTCCTGCGCAGCATCCGCCACACGGTGCAGGTCGGGCACGCCGCCGGCCGCTGGGTGGGCGTGTGCGGGGAGATGGCCGGGGACCCGCAGATCGCGCTGCTGCTCGTCGGGCTCGACGTGGACGAGCTGTCCGTGGCCTGCTTCGACCTGCCGCGCGTCAAGTCGGCGATCCGCGGAGTCACGCGCGAGAGTGCGCGCCGGCTGGCCGAGGAGGCCCTGGAGCAGTCCACGGCGGACGCCGTGAAGGAGGTTCTGCGACGCCACTGCGAAACGCTCCTGCCCCGTGGTCAGGGCCGGCGCGGAGGCTCGTCATGAGCACGCTCGAGCCACCCTACGGCGAGCGGGACCGCGGCGGCATGGCCGCGCGCATCGGCGGCATCCCGGAGCAGATCGAACAGGCGCTCGAGCGGCTCGCGGCGCATCCCTGGCCCGCGCCGGAGCGCGCGCCCGCGCGGCTGGTCGTGGGCGGCATGGGCGGATCGGCCATCGCCGCCGACCTGACTCGAGGGCTCTACGAGGACCGCCTGCCCCGGCCGCTCGAGGTGGTGCGCACCTACCGCTGGCCGGGCTGGGTGGCGGGTGACGCCCTGGCGCTGCTCTCCTCGTACTCGGGCGACACCGAGGAGACGCTCGCGCTGTACCGCGACGCCACCCACCGCGGGGTGCCGCGGCTCGCGCTCACCACCGGCGGAACGCTCGGCGCGCTGTGCGCGCGCGATGGCGTGTTCGCCCAGCCGCTGCCTCCGGGCTCGCCGCCGCGTGCGGCGCTGTTCGCCTCGTGGGTCGCGCTCACCGGCCTGGTGCACCGGCTGGGCTGGATCGAGGACCCCGTGCCCGGCTGGCGCGAGGCAGCGCAGCTGCTGCGCGAGCGCGACGGCCAGCTCGGACCGGCCGCGCCCGAGGCGGGGAACCCGGCGAAGCAGCTGGCGCGCGCCCTGGAGGGGCGGCTGGTGTACGTCTACGCGGGCTCCGGCCCGCTCGAGGCGATGACCGTACGCTGGCGGCAGCAGTTCCACGAAAATGCTAAGGTACTCGCTCATTCGGCGGTGGTGCCGGAGCTCGACCACAACGAGATCGTGGGTTGGGAGCGCCCCGGAGCCCTGCATCGCGGCATCGCTGTGGTCGTGTTGAACGACCCTGAGGACGCGCCGGAGATCCGCGCCCGGCTCGTCCTCACGGCGGAATACGCGCGCCGCCAGGGCGCCGCGGTGCACGAGTGGGAGGCGGCGCCGGGCCCGCGGCTGGCGCGGCTCGCCTCGCTGGTGCAGTTCGGCGACTACCTGAGTCTCTACCTCGCGCTGCTGGGCGGGGTCGATCCGACCTCGATCCCCAGCATCGACGAATTCAAACGGCGGCTGTCGAGCCGGGGGAGTTCATCCGCGTGACGTCCGACATCATCGCCGTCATCCCGGTGGCCGGCGTGGGCACGCGCCTGCGGCCGCACACGCACACCCTGCCCAAGGTGCTGCTGCACGTGGCCGGCAAGCCCATCCTGGCCCATATCCTCGACGACCTGCCGGGGCTCGGCATCCGGCGCGCGGTCCTGATCGTGGGCTACATGGGAGACCTGGTGCGCGAATATGTGGGCGCGCACTACCAGCACCTCGACGTGGAATACGTCGAGCAGCCCGAGCCGATGGGTCTCGGCCACGCGGTCTCGCTGGCCGCGCCCTTCGCCGACGACGGGCGCGTGCTCATCATCCTCGGCGACACCGTGTTCGAGGCCGACCTCCGGCCGGTGCTGGCCGGCGGCGTGAACAGCATCGGCGTGAAGGAGGTCCAGGACCCGCGTCGCTTCGGCATCGTGGAGCGGGACCCCGACGGGCGGGTGACGCGCCTGGTCGAGAAGCCCGAGCAGCCGACCTCGAACCTGGCCATCACCGGCATCTACTACTTCGACCGCGGTGGGCCGCTGTTCGACGCGCTGGCCGAGCTCCAGCGCCTCGGGCTGCGCACCAAGGGCGAGTTCCAGCTCACCGACGCCATGCAGCTGCTGGTCTCGCGCGGCGAGCTCATCACGACCTTCCCGGTCGAGGGCTGGTACGACTGCGGGAAGACCGAGACCCTGCTCGAGACCAACCGCGTGCTGCTCGGGAAGTGCAAGGGCGCCACCGCCGTCGCCGGCTCGCTCGTGCACCCGCCGGTCTGCATCGCGGACGACGCCGTCGTCGAAAACTGCATCCTCGGGCCGCACGTCTCGGTCGCGGCCGGGGCCCAGCTCAGGAACGCCGTGGTGCGCGATTCCATCATCAACGAGAACGCCACGGTCGAGGACATCATGCTCGAGAGCTCCGTCGTGGGCGTGAACGCCGTGGTCCGCGGCGGCTATCGCCGCGTCAACGTCGGCGACTCGAGCGAAGTGGACTTCACCTAGACAGCCCGCACCGGGCGCCCGGTGGCCCCGGCCAATGCGATCCACCCCTGACCCAAGCCGTACTTCTGGAGAACGTTCCCATGGGCGCTCGTCACCTCTTCACCTCCGAGTCCGTCACCGAAGGCCACCCCGACAAGATCGCCGACCAGATCTCCGATTCGGTGCTCGACGCCCTGCTCGCGCAGGACAAGATGAGCCGCGTGGCCTGCGAGGTCCTGGTCACCACCGGGCTCGCCTTCGTGGCGGGGGAGATCACCAGCCGCGGCTATGTCGAGATCCCCTCGCTGGTGCGCCGGGTGATCGGTGAGATCGGCTACGATCACGCCGAGTTCGGCTTCGACAGCCACACCTGCGCGGTGATCACGGCCATCGACGCGCAGTCACCCGACATCGCCATGGGCGTGGACAAGGGCGGAGCCGGCGACCAGGGCCTGATGTTCGGTTTCGCCTGCCGCGAGACCCCGCAGCTGATGCCCCTGCCCATCATGCTCGCGCACGGCATCACCCGTCGGCTCGCGCAGGTGCGGCGCAGCGGCACCATCCCCTACCTGCGCCCCGACGGGAAGTCGCAGGTCACGATCGAGTACGAGGACGGCAAGCCGGTGCGGGTGGACACCGTGGTGGTCTCGAGCCAGCACGCGGACGGCATCAAGCACGCGGTGATCGAGCGCGACATCATCGAGAAGGTGGTCATGCCGATGCTGCCGAAGCGGCTTCTCAAGCGCGACCACAAGCCCAAGTTCCACATCAACCCGACGGGCTCGTTCGTCAAGGGTGGACCGATGGCCGACACCGGGCTCACCGGACGCAAGATCATCGTGGACACCTACGGTGGCGTGGGTAGCCACGGTGGCGGCGCGCTCTCGGGCAAGGATCCCAGCAAGGTGGACCGCTCGGCCGCCTACGGGGCGCGTTACGTCGCCAAGAACCTGGTGGCGAGCGGCCTGTGCGACCGCGCCGAGGTGCAGATCGCCTACGCGATCGGCGTGGTCCAGCCGGTGAGCATCATGGTGGACACCAACGGGACCGGGAAGGTGAGCGACCAGAAGCTCACGGACCTGGTCCGCAAGCATTTCGACCTGTCGCCGCTCGGGCTCATCCGGACGCTCAAGCTGCGCCGTCCCATCTACCGGCTGACCGCGGCCTACGGTCACTTCGGCAGAAGCGAGCCCAGCTTCACCTGGGAGAAGACGGACAAGGCGCGGCTGCTGGCGCGCAGCGTCTAGCCGTTCGGTCGAGAGGGTCGGGGCCGGCGCGGGATCCCGCGCCGGCCTCATCGTAGTGGTGTGCGCAGGGCGCGGAGCAGCCAGATGCACGGATCCGGGCCCACGTGGAGGTCGGCGTGGATGATTCGTTCCGCCGACTGCGACATCCGGAGGACCTGACTCTTGATCCATGCGTTCCTGCTGGCCACGGCCGCGGTGGTGTTGGCCGAGATGGGCGACAAGACTCAGTTGCTCGCGATGGCCTTCGCCACCCGCTTCCGCTGGCACACGGTGCTCTGGGCGGTGTGTGCCGCCACGCTGGTCAATCACCTGCTGGCCGTCGCGGTGGGCAACGTCGTCACGCAATTCCTGCCGCTAGCCTGGATCAAGCTCGCCGCGGCCGCGTCGTTCATCCTCTTCGCCCTGTGGACGATCCGCGGCGACTCCCTCGGTGAAGACACGCACAAAGGGGGACGAGGTCCGTTCTGGACCGTGGCGATCGCGTTCTTCATCGCTGAGATGGGGGACAAGACGCAGCTGATGACCATCGCGCTGGCCGCGGAGGAGGCGGTCAGGATCGGTGGAGTGGGATGGGTGGCAAAGGTCCGGCAGATCGTCCCGGTGTGGATGGGGACCACCTGCGGGATGTTGATCGCGGACGCCTTCGGCATCGTGGTCGGGATCGGACTCCACCGGCACATCCCCGAGACGGCGATCAAGTGGATCGCGGCCCTGTGCTTCGCCGGATTCGGCCTGCTGGGTCTGCACGAGGCCCTGGATCTGCTCCTGCCGCACGACGTCACCCTCCACCACGCCGCTCTGGCCGCCGGGGGGCTGGTTGTCCCAGCCTCCATGTGGTTCATCGCCCGCCGGACTGCGGAACGGCGTTCAGGATCGTCGAGTGCGGATCCTGCGGATGCGCCAGACCGCTCCATCGAATGAAGAGCGGCTGCGGCCTTCAATCCTCCCGCCGCCCCGCCCGCAGCGCACGCTTGAGGAGCGTCACCTGGCCACCGTGGTAGGCGTGATGTTCAGCCAGGCCGATCAGCATGGTCTCGACCGTCACGCCGGTCCCGATGCGCGGGTCGCGCAGGTCGCCGACCCGCTCGGCGAGCCTCGCCCCGGGCAGTGCCGCGAGTGAGCGCTGCAGGCGCTCGTGCGCCTCGGCCAGCCCGGCGCGGGCCACCGGCCACGGGCGTGCTTCCGGCCAGTCGCCGCTCAAGGGCAGGGCCGGAGCCCGCCCCGCGAGCCGTGCCGTGACCTCCTCGATCCACGCCGTGACGTGAAGGGCGATCTCGGCGATCGAGTGCGCGCCCGCGATGGGGCGCGCCGCTGCCTCGGCGTCGGTGACGTCCGCCAGCAACGCGCCCAGCGCGGGGCCGTGCCAGGGGGCGCCGCCGACGGAGTGGGCGAGACTCTCGGAGATGCTCTGAAGCGACATGGTCGGACCTCCGTTCGGGGGTCGCGCGTCCTGGTTGGCCGCGCGGGGTCCTGCTGAGGCGGGGAGGCTAGTTGCCCGCGGGCGGCCCGTTCAAGCGCGAAGATACGGGCCTCGCCCGGCCCTTCTGTCGCCGTGCCGCCTGTGCGATAGTAGCCCGGCTTCCGTCCTCGGACCCCCGTTCCATGACCCCCATTGGAGGGACCCATCCCATGCCCGCCCCGACTCCGCCGCGCCGCGCGTCGCACCAGACGCTCCCGTGGCTCCTCACGCTCGCGCTCGCCGCCGCGCTCGCCAGCCCCGCGGCCGCCGCGACGAAGGTTGCGCCCAAGGCCCCGGCGCCGGTGAAGACCGGCCTCGAGAACCTCGAGAAGCAGGTGAAGGAGTTCACGCTCGCGAACGGTCTCAAGTTCATCGTGGTCGAGCGGCACAATGCGCCGGTCTTCTCGTTCCAGACCCTGGTGAACGCCGGCGGCGCGGACGAGCAGGTGGGGCAGACCGGCATCGCCCACATGATGGAGCACATGGCCTTCAAGGGCACCGCGGTGGTGGGCACGAAGGACTGGGCGAAGGAGAAGCCCCTGCTCGACGCCGAGGAGACGGCCTACCGGCCGTTGTTGAACGAGCGCCGCAAGGGCCTCAAGGCCGACACCACGCGGCTGGCCGTGCTGCAGAAGGCGTTCGGCGAGGCGCAGGAGGCGGCGCGCGCGGAGGTCGAGCCGAACGAGTTCTCACGCATCATCGAGGGCGCGGGCGCCCCGGACATGAACGCCGAGACCAGTGACGACGTCACCCGCTACTTCTACTCGCTGCCCTCGAACCGGCTCGAGTTGTGGGCGCTGATGGAGGGTGGCCGCATGGCGACCC
Source organism: Candidatus Eiseniibacteriota bacterium (assembly GCA_025357055.1). GTDB lineage: Bacteria > Eisenbacteria > RBG-16-71-46 > RBG-16-71-46 > RBG-16-71-46 > JANXPZ01. The sequence goes on from JANXPZ010000214.1 coordinate 6,645, forward strand.
CCGTGCTCCGCGAGTTCTACAAGGAGCGCGACGTCATCTACGAGGAGCGCCGCATGGGGGTGGAGTCCTCGCCGATCGGGCGGCTCTTCATGGGCTTCCTCAACACCGCCTACGTGGCTCACCCGTACAAGACCGGTGTGATCGGTTTCCCGTCCGACCTGAAGAGCTTCAGCCGCACCCAGGGCGACGCGTTCTTCCGCGAGCACTACGTGGCGAAGAACATGGCCGTCGCGGTGGTGGGAGACGTCACCGTGCCCGAGCTGCAGGCGCTCGGCGCCAAGTACTTCGGCGGGATCTCGGACGCTCCGGCGCCGCCGCCGGTGGACACCCAGGAGCCCGAGCAGCAGGCCGAGCGCCGCGTCATCTTCGAGGACCCGGCGCAGCCCATGGTCATGATCGGCTGGCACATCCCGGCCGGGGACGACCCGCGCTACGCCTCCTACGAGGCGCTCGCCAGCCTGCTGGGCGGTGGGGACTGGGCGCGGCTCAACAAGGCGCTGGTGAAGGAGCGCAAGATCGCCGTGCAGCTGCAGGCCTTCGCCGGTCTGCCCGGCGAAAAGTACGCGAGCATGCTGGGAGTGCTGGTGGTGCCGGCGACCGGGCAGGATCCGCTCAAGGTCGAGCAGGCCGTCTACGACGTCATCGACAGCGTGCTGACCGTGAGTCCGTTCACCGCCGCCGAGCTCGACGGCTACAAGGTGCGCGTGCGGGCGCGGAACATCGCGCGGGCCGAGGGGAACTCGGGCCTCGCGGACGCGCTCACGCGGGCGCAGATCCTGCAGGGCGACTGGCGGGAGTTCTTCCGCGAGCAGGAGCGCGTGCAGGCGCTCCAGGTGGGGGACCTGCTGGGCGCGATGAAGCGCTCGCTGATCAAGAGCAACCGCACCGTCGGACTCATCGTGAACCCGCCGAAACAGGCCTCGAACGAAGGAGGGCGCTGACCATGACGACCGCACGCACGATGTTCCGCGTGGCTCTTCTGGGCCTGCTCGCGATGGTCGCGGTGAGCCCCGCGCGGGCGCAGGACGATGCGAAGTTCGACCCGAAGAAGCTGACGACCCCGGCGCTGCGGCGCGTGCAGGTGCCGCAGCCCGAGCGCTACGTGATGCCCAACGGCATCGTGGTCTTCCTGCTGGAGAGCCACGATCTGCCGGTGGTGCGGGCGCGGGCGCTCTTCAAGTCCAGCCCCTTGTGGATCCCGGCCGAGAAGGTCGGCCTCAGCGACCTGACCGGCGAGGTCATCCGCAGTGGCGGCAGCGCCGCGCACAGCGGGGACTGGCTCGACGATCGGATGGCGGCCATCGGTGCCTCGATCTCGACCAGCATCTCGGCCGACCAGGCCAGCGGCGGTTTCCGCTGCCTGACCGACAACACCGGCGAGGTCCTTTCGCTGTTCGCCGAGGTGATGCGCGCGCCCGTGTTCCCGGCGGACAAGATCGAACTGTCCAAGGTGGGCCTGCGGCAGGGCATCGCCAGCCGGAACGACGAGATGATCCCCATCCTGATCCGCGTCTCGACCGAGTCCGTCTACGGCAAGGACAACCCGTACGCGCGCAAGCCGGAGTACGCCACCGTCGAGGCCATCGCGCAGGAGGACTGCCAGAAGCTGCACGCGCGTGTCTTCCAGCCCAACCGGATGGTGCTGGCCGTCTACGGCGACTTTAAGTCCGCGGAGATGAAGAAGCTGCTGGCCGAGAAGTTCGGCGACTGGAAGCGGGGCGATGACGCGGTGGTGCCGCCACCGCCCGTGCCCGGCGTGGCGAAGCCGCGGCTCGTCTTCGCTCCCAAGGAGGACGTCACGCAGGCCGGCATCATCATCTCGCACCTGGGCTTCCGTGCCGACGACCCCGACTACGCCTCCATGACCGTCTTCGAGATGGCGCTGGGTGGTGGCTTCCAGTCGCGGCTGGTGAACAAGATCCGCACCGAGCGCGGACTGGCCTACGCGGCCGGCGCGTCGGCCGGCGCCGACTACGCGCGGCCCGGCGTGTTCATGGCCTACTCGCTCACCCGGACCGACTCGGCCCTCACGGCGCTCGACCTGCTGCGGCAGGAGACGACCAGGGTGACGGAGGCGCCGTTCACCGACGCCGAACTCAAGGTCGCGAAGGAATCGGTCGTCAACGGGCTCGTCTTCAGTTTCGCCGAGCCTTCGGCGATCCTGTTCCGCTCGTCCTATTTCGAGCTGACCGGCTACCCGCTCGACTTCCTGGAGCGCTACCAGAAGGCGCTCGAGGGCGTGAACGCGGCTACCGTGCTCGAGGCTGCGAAGCGCAAGATCCATCCCGACCGTTTCGTGGCCATCGTGGTGGGGAAGGAGAAGGAGTTCGAGAAGCCGCTCGAGAGCATGGGGCTGGCGGTCGAGCGCGCGGACATCAGCATCCCCCCGCCGGCTTCGAAGGTCGCGGCCGGCGAGGCCAGCCCCGCGGCGCTGGCGAAGGGGCAGGCATTGCTCGTCAAGGCCGCCGGCGTGGCCGGCGGGAGCCCCGCGTGGGCGGCGATCAAGAGCGTCCGCATGGAGCGTGACGAGAACGTCACCATGCAGGGGCAGAGCATGGCGATGACCAGCGTCAGGCAATGGCGGATGCCCGACCACTACGTCGCCGCGCGCAAGCTCGCCATGGGGGAGTTCACGCAGGGCTACGACGGCACCAGTGGCTGGATGGCCGCCATGGGCCAGGTCCAGGACCAGCCCAAGGTGGGAGAGGAACTGAAGAAGCAGTATGAGCGTTCGCTCTTCCGCCTGTTCGCCGAGCCGGGCGCGTTCCAGGTGCAGGCGCTGGACGAGCCGAAGACCGTGGACGGCGTGACCTGCAGCGTGGCGCTCATCAAGAGCGAGAGCACGCGGGACTGGCTGCTCTACTTCGCCCCCGACGGCGCGCTCGCCCGCATGGAGTACATGGGCGAGGGCATGAACGGCGGGCCGGCGCGGACGGTCGAGATCTACGGCGACTGGAAGCCGGTGGGCGGCGTCCAGTACCCGCACAGCGAGAAGACGCTGATGGACGACAAGCCCGTGATGGAGGCGAAGCTGACCAGGATGGAGTTGAACCCCACGCTGGCGGACGACCTGTTCAAGAAGCCGGCAGCGGCGAAGTAGGGTTGAGACAGGGCCCGGGAGGCCCGGATCGAGGAGGCCAGCCCCGCACGGGCTGGCCTCTTCGGTTGATACGCACCGTGCGTCCTGGGCCAGGTGCCCCAGGGACCGCGCGCGGAGCAGGACGGCGGGCGAAATGATACTTGACGGCGCCGGACCGGAGGCCTACCCTCAATATCGTTGCGTTGACCGGCAGTCTGGATCGGGAGCCTCATGGCCGCACCCCCCTCTTTCCGAACCGAGACTACCCCCCGGCTCTGCGCTGATGGCCCCTTGCCGTCGGTGCGGGGCCGTCTTGCTTCTTCCGGGACCGCGCTGAGCGAACCAGCGGCGCCGGATTCGCACGGAGGCGGGACTCCGAAGGAGTCTGCGATGATGCAGCCACGCCGTTGGACGATGCTCCTGGCCGCGCTGCTCGTGGCCGTGAGCCTGATCTGTGCGCCGCAGGAGGGAAGCGCAAGGACGATACCGCGACTCGCGCCCATGGATCCGCAGCCAAGGCAGGAGATGGGGGAGCCGGACGTTCCTCCGCACGGTGTGTCTCTGGTTGTGCGCCAGATCCGGGTTGTTGTTGTCCTTGCCGCCCAGACCATGCGTCTTGACCCGCTCGCATTTCTTGTCGTTGACGCCATCAGTAACAGCGCGCAAGTCCAAAGCAGACTTGTTGCGCCTTGCCGAAGATGAACGACCCCCGGATTCGCGCGCGCGCGCTGGCAGCGCTCCTGACGGGAGAGAGTCCGCAAGACTCAGTTCTGCCCGCGATCGGGGCTGCTGTGCAGTTGACTGAGGAGCTGGTGCGTGCGGGGCATGTCCGCGATGCCATGAGCTTGCTCGAATGCACGAGCGGGCACCTCGATGGGCTGCCGGTCGAAACCATCTTCAGGTTGAGCGTGGCGAGGATTTCGGCACTTACATCGGCGGGTCGCTACGCAGAAGCCCTGGATGCATCGCGACAACTTGCAGCAGAGTCGCCTGACTTGCTAAGGCATTGTCCCGACACCGCGGATTGGGTACAGATTCTTGAGGGCGCTTGTCTCTGGATGCTCAATCAAGCAGAGGATTCAGTGAGCCTGCTCTCTCGCCTGCGCGACCGCCTTCTAACGCGCCCGGATTCTCCTCTCTTGGCATCCTGCACTATCCAACTCTCAGCTGCCCACTCAGTGCTTGGAAACGCGGATTGCGCTACCAGCCTTGCACTCGATGCGCTTGTGTCGTCGCGCCGCTCGAAGTCCAAGTACCACGAGGGACAAGCGCTGACACATTACTGCCGAATGCAGCGGGGGGCGTGCCGCTGGGCCGAGGCAGCATTTGCGGCTGAAGAATCAGTTCGAATTCAGGAGGCACTTGGCGCGCAACAGCAACTCAACCACACATTGCGGGGATTAGCGCTCATTCACTGGAAGTGTGGCCGACTTGGAGTGGCGCTCAAGTTGGCGGACCGCTGCTGCGAACAGGCGGCATCTGAGAGCAATGCGATTCTGCACTCGCTTGCACTCCTGTTGAAGGCAGTGATTCATCTCCACGAAGGCAAGTACAGTGAGACTGTCACGCTCTCTGAGATGATCCCAGGGTGGGGAGTTGCACAGGGAGAATCGCGAGCCGCCCTGTTGTCGGCCATCTATCGTGGTGATGTCCTCATCGAGCAAGGCTATGTCGAGGCTGCCCGCCAGCAGTTCGAATATGCGTATCTCAGGGCTCTCGCATCTGCTCCGAAGGGCGACATGGTCGGTGATATCCGTCGCCGCCTCGCCGAGTGCTACTACCTCCTTGGCTGCCACGACGAGGCCTTCACCGAGGCGAAGGCCGCGCTGGAGCACTGTCATGCAGCGGGCGACCGCTACGAGGAGGCTGCCACGCACCGGATCCTCGCCTTGAGCGCGGGGGCCATTGGCAAGCCGGATGAGGCGAAGAAGTGGTTCGACGAGGGCTTTGCCTTCTACGAGGAGATCGAGACACCCTACGAGTGGGGCAAGCTCTGGATGGCCTATGGGGACTGGTTGCTGGGCCCGCACTCAGGCGCCTACGCCGACCGCAAGGGCGCGCTCGAGGCTTACTACGCCGCTCGGAATCATTTCGAAGGGATGGGCGCGGAGGCGAAACTGGCCGAGGCGAGGGCGAGGATCGAGAAGCTCGTCCAGCCGCAGGGCGATGGTCCCTGCGAGCGGGTCGCCGACGCGGACCTGGCAGGCGTGCGCCACACGCCACGCCGCCCGCGCCGTTCGACCGAGCTGGATCGGCGTTCGGCCTGGGCGTTCGAGACCTTCAAGATGATCACGCGCAACAAGGTCATGCTGGCCCTGCTCGACGACGTGGGCAAGCTGGCTGCCAGCCAGACGCCGATGCTGGTGCTGGGCGAATCGGGGACGGGCAAGGAGTTGATCGCGCGGGGAATCCACGCGCTCTCGCTGCGCAAGGGCACGTTCATGGCCATCAACGCGGGCTCGCTGCCTCGCGAGATCATCGAGAGCGAGCTGTTCGGCCACGTGGCCGGCTCCTTCACCGGTGCGAGCCGCGACAAGCCGGGCATGTTCGAGGTCTGCGACAAGGGCACCGTGTTCCTCGACGAGATCGCCGAGATGCCGGTCGAGCTCCAGTCGCGACTGCTGCGCTTCCTCGAGACCGGCGAGTCGCGGCGCGTGGGCGCGAACGGCATCAACGCCGTGGACACGCGGATCATCGCGGCGACGAATCGCGAGCGGGGCGCGCTCGAGCGGGGCGAAGGGTTCCGTCTCGACCTCTACTACCGGCTGGCCCACGCCGTGATCGTCCTGCCGCCGCTGCGCCAGCGGGGGGACGATGTCGAGCTGCTGATCGAGCATTTCCTCGAGGAAGCCTGCACGGCGGCGGACCGGCAGGTGCGCCTGTCGCCCGACACCATCCGTCGCCTGAGGGGCTACTCGTGGCCGGGGAACATCCGGCAGCTGCGTTCCGTCATCAAGCGCGTGGTCCTGCTGGGCGCCGAAGGACACGAGGTGACGCCGGAGAAGCTCCAGCTCGAGAACGCCGAGGTCCCGACCACGCTCATCCAGGAGCTGGAGCAGGCCGAACGCCGGCGCGTGGGGGAGGCTCTCGCCCAGGCCCGTGGTTCGCGCACCGAGGCCGCGAAGATCCTCGGCCTGCCACGCACGACGCTCATCAACCGGGTGAAGCGCTACGGGCTGACGTAG
>JANXPZ010000005.1 GCA_025357055.1 Candidatus Eiseniibacteriota bacterium
TCACCAACGCCCGCCCACCTGCCAAGGCACACCCCTGGCGCAAGCCGTACAACCCTAACCTCCTACCCGCGAAGGCAGGGGCTGGGGGGTGACAGAATCACTGCGGAGTAGGGGTGACAGAATCACTGCGGTGCTACAGGCCGGGGCCGGGCGGATCAGGCTGGGCATGGGGTTGGAGCGTGGGGCCGGGCCGGGGCCTGGTTCCGACTATGGCCCGACGGCCACCTCGACCCCGATGCCCATCCGCTTCATGTCACCGGCCAGACGCCCGGGCTCGACCAGGTGCCCCATCAGGTGCACGCCCGGCCGCGCGATGGTGCCGTCGAGGAGTTGCTTCACGCACGCCACGGCCGGGACGGCGGTGAGCCGGTAGCCGTCGTCATCGTCGCTGCGCAGGACGACGTGCACGGTGCGGGGCGTCCCGTCCCGCTCGCCCGTGGCCTCGGCCGCGAGCACGATGGCGAAGGGCGGGCGGCCGAAGCGGTGGACGCTGAAAGCCAGCAGCCGCGCGAGGGGCCTCGCGCCGAGGCCGCGGCGGATCGAGCCGAGCACCACCGCGAGCGGGGTGACCACCGCGTCGGCGAGCCAGTTGAACCCCGCCACGTAGAAGCCCCCACTCTTCGTGCCTATGCGTTCCGGCAGGCCCTCCAGTTCGTCGCTCCACATCGGGTAGCAGGTGCGGTGCCCAAGTCCCGGGCCGAAGTCGAACCGGCGGGTGTGGCTCCACGACGGCTTGCGCCAGGCGCCCTCCCGCCAGATCAGGCTCCGGTAGACTCCCATCTCCTCGATCAATTCCACGGCCGATTCCGGCCCGGGCACCTCGCCGATGTTCAAGAGCATCCCGGCTGCCACCGAGTCGCAGCGCGTGAGCAGCGACGCAGCGTGACGCATGATCGTCGCGGGCAGACCCGGGTGGAGCCCGGCCTGCGTGACGAAGCAGCGTCCGGCGCGCGCCACCTCGTGTGCGAGCGGCCGGAGCACGGCGAGCGAGCGACTGGGGTGGATGTCGAGACAGTCCACGCCCGCCGCGATGCAGGCGAGCGGGATCCTCCCGGTGAAGAGTGCGGTCGGCCCGCAGTCGAAGAGCAGGCGCGCGCCCTCGAGTGCCGTGCGCAGGCTCGACTCGTCGGTGGCGTCCACCGCCACCGCGTCCACGCGGCCGCCCGGGAACTCGGGCGCCAGCGTGGCGGCGAGCGCGGCGGCCTTCCCGCGGTCGCGGCCGCCGAGGACGACCCGCGCGTCGGTGTGCTCGAGGAGCAGCCGGGCCGCGACCCGGCCGGCGCGTCCGGTTCCGCCGAGAAGGACGATCGTGGGTCTCACGCGAAGCCCCCTTGCACCCGCGTCAGCGGGATCCGCTGCCCGACGTCAACGACCGGAACGCCGCCCCGGATTCTAGCGGAGAACGCCGCCCGCTTCAGCCGTTCGTTTCCGCGGCAGTTCCCACCGCGCGGCGCAGCGGCTTCGCGAGCTTCGCCGGGCTCACGCGGCCGAGCGTGACGCGTTCGGCGCCGACGAAGGCCGCGAGCGAGGCGAGCGTCTCACCGATGCCCGCGAGCGCGGGCTCGAGCGCCACGCGACCGCGGCCGTCGAGGGGCGGGGCGCTCCCGGCCGCGAACCAGCCCTCGAAGTGGACGTGCTTCACCTCGAGCCACTTCGCCTCGCGGTGGTTCTTCGCGTCGAGCCGGCCCACGAGCGTCCCATCGTGCAGGATGGGCAGCGAGTAGTAGCCGTGCACGCGCTGGTGACCAGGGGTGTAGACCTCGATGCGGTAATCGAAGCCGAAGAGCGTCCTGGTGCGCTCGCGGTGCCAGAGGAACGAGTCGAAGGGCGAGAGGAACGTGGTGCCGCGGCTTGGACGGGAGCGGCGACGCGAAGCGGCCTCGAGCGCGGGCAGGTCCCCGGCCAGCGCGAGCCACGGCGCGCGTTCGCCCTCGACCGCGACCTCGGCGATCTCGCCGGAGCCCAGCATCGTCCGGAGCGTCGCGCGACGTTCGGCCACCGACGTGCGTGGATAGGAGAGGTACATCCGCAGGTCGGTCGTGCTCGCCGCACCCATCGCGTGGAGCGAGCGGCGCACGTGCCAGTGCCGGAACGCATCGCGTGACAGCGGCTCGAGCGCGAGCGCCGCGGGCAGGAGGCGCTCGATCAGGTCGAGCCGCCGCTGGAAGTGGACGCGCGAGTGCACCCCGAGCACGCCCTTCTTCCAGAGATAGTCCATGGCGTGCGCCTCGGGCTTCCAGGCCCACCAGCCGGCCATGCGCCGGCCCGGACGCGTGTCGGTGAAGTCCGCGTTGCCCAGCGGCCCGCGCTCCCGGAACGCCTGCTCGACCCGCTCCAGCGTCGGACCGTGCTTCCGCAGCCACGACGTCCAGCCGGTGTGGTGGACCTCGTAGTCGAGCATGGCGCGCCGCCACATCGGGAACTGCGTCGTGGGCACCAGGCAGGCCGCGTGCGCCCAGTACTCGAACAGCAGGCGGCGGCGGAAGACGAGCCGCTCAAGTGTCTCGCGGTCGTATGCGCCGAAGCGGCTCCAGAGCGTGAGGTGGTGCGCGCGCTCCAGCACGTTGATGGAGTCGAGCTGGATGCCGCCCGCATCCTCGGCGAAGCGGACCAGGCTCGCCGCGGTGAGCCGGCGCGCGCGCGGCCGGTCCAGATGCTGGCGCTCGAGGAAGAGCGCGGCGACGGCGGCGCGGGGGAGCGCGGCGCGGAGGCTCATCCGCAGGCGGGGGGCGGGTACGCCCGCGCGAGCAGTTCGACCAGGTGCACGATCCGGACGTCGAGCCCGCGTTCGGCGGCGCCGCGTGCCATGTGCATCGCGCAGCCGGGGTTCGACGCCACCACCACCTCGGGCGCGATCGCCGCGATGGCGTCCACCTTCTGAGCGAGCTGGGCGTCGGACATCGCCGGGTGCGTGAGGTCGTAGACGCCGGCGCTGCCGCAGCACCAGTCGGAGTTGGGCAGGTCCACGAGCTCGACGCCGGGCAGGCGCCGCAGCAGCGCGCGCGGCTCGACGCGCACGCGTTGGGCGTGCGCCAGGTGGCAGGGGTCGTGATAGCCGACGCGCAGGGGTCGGTCCGGATCGCGGGCGGAGCGCAGCGCCACGACCGGCGCGGGCAGGCCGACCTGATCCAGCGCCTCGGCGATGTCGCGCACCCGCGCGGCGAAGCGCGCTGCCGGTCCGGCGAGCGGGTCGTCGCGCAGCAGCTCGCCCGACCCGCGCAGCGCGGCCCCGCAGCCCGCGGAGTCGTTGACCACGAAGTCGTAGTTGCCCGGATCGAAGGCCCGCACGTTCGCGCGGGCGAGGTCCTTCGCGAGCCGCCGCATCCCGGCGTGGGCCTGCAGCGCGCCGCAGCAGCACTGCCCCCGCGGCACGGTCACCTCGCAGCCGGCGAGCACCAGCAGGCGCACCGCCTGCTGGTCGATGCGCGGGAACATCACCTCCATCACGCAGGAGGTGAAGAAGGCGGTGCGCGCCTTCGCCACGCCCGCGGGATGGAAGACCAGCGCGTCGGCCCGCGCCTCCATCCGCGCGCCGGGCGGCAGCGCGGTCGCGAGGCGCTCGAGCGCGCGTTCGCGGCGGGGCAGCAGCGGCGGGATCATCCGCCAGCCGCGCACGGCGAAGTCCGGCAGCAGGGCGCGGGCGGCCCGCGAGCGCATGAAGGCCTCGAACGCGGGGTTCTGCATCAGGCGCATCAGGTCGGCGGCGCGGTGCATGGCCGCGCGATCGGGCACCAGCCGCGTGAGCGCCCACTGGCCGAGCCGGCGCGCGTGCGAGCGCTCCCGCGCGCGGCGCTCGAACTGCCCGCGTGACACCTCGAGCAGGCGGCCGTAGGGCACACCCGCCGGGCATGCGGTCTCGCAGGCACGGCAGCCCAGGCACTGATCGAGGTGCTCGAGCAGCGGATGGCTGGGCTCGATGCGCGACTCGGAGAGCCCGCGCATGAGGTAGACCCGCCCGCGCGGCGAGCCGGGCTCGAGGCGGAGCGTGCGGTAGGTGGGGCAGGCGGCGAGGCACAGTCCGCAGTGGATGCAGGAACGCAGGTCCGCGCGCGCCGGCGCATCCTCGGCGTCGAACCAGCCGAGGCTGGTGGCGGGGCGCTTCGCGTCGCTCATCGGGTCTGCTTCCCCTCGTCCTCGACCAGGTGGAAGTGGTGCAGGAAGCGGTGGAAGAGCGGCGCGAACATCACGCCCACGATGACGAGCAGCGCCATGCCGGCGAAGAGCGCGTAGGCCGAGGCGAACCACTTCTCGGCCGCGGGGATGGCGAGCCCGCGGTCGTCCACCGGCCCCATGCCGCCCAGGATCATCGAGGCGTTGTAGAGCGAGTCGAGCCAGCTGAGGCCACCGCTCCAGCGGTAGCCGACCACACCGATCGCGAGCGAGCCGAGGACGATCGCGACGCCGACGAGGACGCTCCGGACGAGCCGGCGCAGGAAGGTGGGATAGGGCAGCAGGGGCTCGTGCCTGCGCTCCAGCTCCATCAGCGGACCGTGTCGCCGGTGTCTGCTCACGGGACCAGCACCACCTTCCCGAACATCTGCCGCGCCTCGATGCGCTCGTGCGCGCGGCGCGCCTCGGCGAGCGGCAGGACCGTGTCCACCACCGGCCGCAGCCGGCCCGTCCGCACGTGCTTCAGCACCTCGACCAGCTCCCCGCGCCGGCCCATCCACGAGCCCAGCAACGAGAGGTGCCGGCCGAAGAGCAGGTTGAGGTCGAGCGTGGCCTGCGGACCGGTGGTGGCGCCGCAGGTGACGAGCCGCCCGTCGCGCGCGAGCGCGGCGATCGCCTGCTCGAACATGCGGCCGCCGACGTGCTCGACCACGACCTCGACGCCCTTCCTCCCGGTCAGCGCCCGCACGCGCGCGACGACGTCCTCGCTCGAATGATCGATGACCTCGTCGGCGCCGAGTTCCCGGGCGAGTCGCGCCCGCTCGGCGCTGCCCGCGGTGGCGATGACCCGCGCGCCGTGGAGCTTCGCGACCTGCACGGCCGCGCTGCCCACGCCGCCGCTCGCGCCGACCACGAGCACGTCCTCACCGGGCCGCACCCGGGCGCGTCCGACCAGCATGTGCCAGGCGGTGAGGAAGACCAGCGGCACGGCAGCGGCCTGCTCCCAGGTCAGTCCTTCGGGGCAGGGCAGGCAGTTCACGCCGGGCACGGCCACCTGCTCCGCGTAGCCGCCGTTGCGCCGGCGCCCGAGCACGTCGTGGTGGCGGCACAGGTTGTCGTCGCCCGCGAGGCACGCGGGGCAGACGCCGCAGGAGAGCGTGGGCAGCACCAGCAGCCGGTCGCCGGGCTGCACGTGCCGCACCGCCGGGCCCACCTCGGTGGCCACGCCGGCCACGTCGTTGCCCAGGATGTGCGGCAACTCGACCATGAGTCCCGGCAGCCCGCGGCGCACCCAGAGGTCGAGGTGGTTGATGCCGCAGGCCTTCACCTGGACGCGCACCTCGTCGGGCCGGATCGCGGGCTCGGGCACGTCGCGGGACTCGAGCACCTCGGGGCCGCCGTGACGCTCGAAGACGATCGCTCTCATGGCTTCACTCCCGGGATCCGGGCACCTGCTTCGCCCCGCGCCCCTCGGTGAAGTAGGCGCGGCGGAAGGCATCCATCGTCTCCGCGCGGCGGTCGTAGAGCCGCTTGAGCGGGCGCGGGGCGTGCTTCGCGAGCGCGTAGGCGGTGAGCAGCGGCAGCCCGATGGTGGAATCGGTGTAGCAGATCACCGTGCCCGGGAGCTGGTCGGGGTCGATCTTGCCCCACGAGACCGCCTCCGAGGGCGTCGCCCCCGAGAGCCCGCCGGTGTCGGGTCGCGCATCGGTCACCGCGAGGAAGTAGTCATGGCCCTTCTCGCTGATGCCCAGCACCTCCTGCAGCTGCGGCTCGGTCTGGAGCACGAAGTTCTTCGGGCTCCCGCCGCCCAGGATCCAGACCGCGCTCTTGCCGCCGCTCTTCTTCGCGGTCCAGACGATGGCCGCGGTCTCGTTGACGTCGGCGCTGACGTCGAGCACGAGGCCGTTGCCCTCGAGCGCCTTCGCCGCCACGTTCATGCCGATCGAGGAGTCGCCGGGCGAGGAGGTGTAGACCGGCACGCCGCACTCCCAGGCCACGGCCAGCAGCGAGCGGCTGGTGAGCCCCAGGGCCTGTTCGCGGGCGCGGATGTACCTGCCGCAGAGGAAGTGGAACTCGGCCGTGCTCATCGAACGCTGGAACTCCGGCCCGCCGATGACCTCGCGGAAGAACGCGTCGGTGTCGAGCAGCACGCGGTAGTCGAAGAAGATGTCGTAGATGCGCACCACGCCCTCGTCGTGCAGCTCGACGTCGTCCACCTGGAACGTGCCGCGGTGCAGCGGCAGGCCGAGGCCGAAATGGGTGTCGTGGTACAGGTTCGCGCCGGTCGAGACGATCCAGTCCACGAAGCCGGCCCGCAGCAGCGGGATCAGGGCGCTCATGCCCAGCCCCGCGGGGGTGAGCGCGCCGGAGACCGAGAGCCCGACCGTGACGTCGGGGTCGAGCATGCGCTCGGTCAGCAGCCGGGCGCCCTCGCGCAGGCGGGCCGCGTTGTAGGCGAGGAAGGCCTGGTCGATGAGCTCGGCCACGCTCTCGCGGCCCGTGATGGCGGGCGGCTCGATGCGCGGGCCCGAGAGATGGCGCGGTTTCTTCGGCTCGCTCATGGGATCCCCGGGCGTTCGGTGGTGGAGGGTGGCGCGGGCGCACGATAGCGCGGGGCGCGGAGGGAGGCCAGCGGGACTTCGCGCCCGGGGCTGGCGGCGGGAACGCGCCGGGCCGGCGATGGGAGCCGGCCCGGCGTGCCGCCCAACGCGGGGCGGGCGCTACCGCAGCCGCACCAGCCGCTCGGCCCGCGTGCCCCAGGGCGTGACGAGCCGGACGAAGTAGAGCCCGGTTCCTGCGCTTCCGCCCCCTTCCGTCTCGCCGTTCCAGCGCCACGCGTGCTCGCCGGCCGGCAACTCGCCCTCGTTGCGCCACACGCGCCGGCCCGCGAGATCGAAGAGCTCGAGGCGCACGCGCCCGGCGGCGGGCAGGCCGAAGCGCAGCAGCGTGCTCCCGACGCTCGGATCGGGGACCGGACGGGCGAGGAAGAGACTCACCGCGGCCCCGTCGCCCACCGTCGCGCTGGGGTCATAGACATGGAAGAGGCTGTCGCTCGTGTCGCTCCCGGTGTTCCCGGTGGGATCCCAGGCCGTCACCCGGACCAGTGCGCTGTCCGAGCGCTGCATCGGCAGGGTCCAGGTCAGCGAGCCCGAGTTGGGGACGTCATGGCCCACGGGCAGCCAGGGCCCGATCGTGCCGGTGAGCGAGTAGTCCACGTCCACCCGGCTCACCGCGACATTGTCGGTCGCGGTCCACGTGATGGTGCGGGAGGTCCCCTGCGTCCAGACCTCGCTCCCGGTGGGCGAGGTCAGGTGCACCGCGGGGAGCGCCACGTCCGCGAACGTGGCGGCGATGGTGTGGTGCGCCGCCACGCCGGGGAACGTGTAGGTCGTGTCGGGGGACACCGGGCTGCCATCCACCGTGAGGGTGGCCACGCCGTAACCGGCGGCCGGGCGGATGGAGAGTCTCTGGTTCGCGCCCTCGAGGACCGGCACATTGCCGCTCGGCACGATGCTCCCGTTCCCTCCGGCCGATGCGTTGATGATCCAGGTGTCGATGGTGAAGTCGCCTGCGCTGGCGTCCCTGCTGATGTTGCCGATCGAGTCGCGGGTGGTGGCCCGGACGCGCACGCCGGTGGACACGGCATTGGGCACGGTCCAGGAGTAGGAGCCCGAGTTCGTGAGCCCCCGGGTGATGACGAAGGGGAATGTGGCTCCGCCATCCGTCGAATAGGCCAGGTCCACCGCGGCGATGCCGACGTCGTCGGTCGCGCTCCAGGTGATGGCGCGGACGGAGCCGGCCTTCCAGATCTCGCCGCCGTCGGGCGCGGAAACGGCGATCGAGGGGAACGTGCTGTCGGGAGTCACGGCCGGCCTGAGCAGGGTGAAGGAGTCGAGTGCGGCGCCGTTGGCCGTGTTGAAGACCTTGAACCTCAGCGTGTCACCGTCGATGGCGAGGGTGCAGTGATGATTCGCCCGCGCGGAGGCCACGATGTACGGCATGTAAGTGTCCGGCGTCACCAGTGGAGCGCCGCCTCCGCCGATGGTGAGGTGCTGCACGCCATTGACGGCCGCCCGGGAGTAGTAGTGATTGTGGCCGCCGAACACGATCGACACGCCGTACTGCAGGCACAGCGGCTGGAGGTAGGCCTGCACGACGGTGTTGTTCGGGTGACCGCCGTAGGCGGACCAGCCGGGCTCGTGAAGGACGATGAACTTCCAGGTCTTGTTCGTGCGTGCGAGATCGTCGGTGATCCACTGGAGCTGCGCCGAGCCCGGGGCGTAGCTGGTGAACTGGTCCACGACCGTGACGTGGATGGGACCGTAGTCGAACGACCAGTAGCGCCCCCCCACGAATGGATAGGGGAAGTACTTCACGAAGAGTTCGCCGGTCCCCTCATGGTTCCCCATGGTGCCCTGGATCGGGAGGCTCGCCATCAACGCCCGGACATTCGTCAGGGCCGGGTCGAAGAACTCGGTGGTCCAGGAGGACTCGACGGTCCCGCTGGTCACGTAGTCGCCCACGAACAGCGAGAGCGTCTGGTAGCCGGGGTCGGCCGCGATGCTGGAGAGCATCGCGCCCGCGACCTGGTTGTGGGTCGCGGGGTAGGTGCGCGTGTCGCCATAGGCCAGGAGCTTCAGTTGCGTCGCCCAGGCGTTCGGCGCCGTGGTGAAGGAGCCCCGGTACGGGACCGCGTCCGTCGTGACCCGGTAATGGTACTTCGTGGCCGGCGTCAGTCCCTCGAGGGTGAAGGCGTGCTGGTGGTCGCTGCCGTACTCGGCGTTCGCCACGCTGCCCAGCGCGCAGCTGGTGTCGGTGCCCCACTCGAGCGTGGAGGTCGCCACGTCCGTCAGCTGCCAGAGGACCTGCATCTGCGTCGGGTCGCCCGGATAGACGAGGTAGGGCTGCTTGCGCATCAGGTCGGCGGCGTGTGCCACCGTCGCGCCCGCGAGGCCGAGCAGCAGGACGAGCAGCGCCAGGAGCTGGTGACGTTTCGGAGGGGCGATCGGCAGGCTACGTCGCATGGAGGTGTCTCCCCGCGTTGTCAGGTCGAAGGTGGGTCCACCCGGCAGGAGAGGGTCCCCGCGCGGGGGATCGCAGCAGCCATGATTCTAGCCCGGACTACTCATGATGCGCCAGCCGAGAGCGCGAGATGGAGCGCGGCACCAAGGCGCGCGAGTGGGCTGCACCGCAGGCGTGTCAGAAGACACGCCGAGGAGCACCCCGGTCGCGCAACGCAGGTGCCGTGCTCCAGATCGTGCTCGCAGGCGGCGCGTCATGAATAGTCCGGGCTGGCGGTCGCCGGTGCCTTCACCAAGCGTGTCGCGGACGTGGCTTCCCGGGCGGGTGCTCCGACGAAAGAGCCCCCGCCGGCCCGGATGGCTGGCGGGGGCCCGGGGTGGACCGGCCCGTCACTGCACCAGGCGCAGCTTGATCTCCTGGGCGACCTGCTGAAAGATCGCCTGGAGCTGGCTGGAGGTCGGCGCGCGATAGTAGAGATTGGGGTTCGCGATCTCCTGCATGAACGGCGCGTCGATGTTGCCCAGCCCGATCGTGTAGATGACGATGTTCCTGGCCTTCAGCTCGGCCGCGTGATCGAGGGCGAGCCGGTTGGCGATGTAGCAGAACTGAGCCCCCAGGGCGCGGCTCGGGATGCAGCTCGCCGTGGCCGGATAGCCGGGGACGGGCCACGTGTCGAAGATGTACCAGCGCGTCGTGTACTGGAGTGGACCGTTGATCGTGCACCGGATCTGGGCCGTCGTTCCGTCGCCCGTCGGGTAGACCCTGGTGGATGAGAACGGGGCGCCGGTGCCCGGGTTGTAGAGGGTCCCGCCGGTGGCGAAGGCGTTGGGGTCGCAATCTCCCGTACTCGAGACGGTCGCCCCGACCGCGACGGCGTCGTAGTTCGTGCCGCGGTACCCGAACCGCCCGCGGAAGGCCGTGGGCTGGCCATCCGAGAAGAAGATCAGGAACTGCTGCACGCGCTGGTCTCCGGGGACGCCGGTCTGGTCCGTGAAGCCACCCGGACCGTCCGCCTGGTCGAGGGCATCCTCGGCGTTCGTGTAGGAAGTGGCGCTCATGCGGCCGATGGCCGTCTGCATGTCGGTGACGTAGTTCGTGCCCAGGGGGCGGTCGAGGGTCACCGCGGTGGAGAAGCTGATGAGACCCATCTTGTCCGTTTCCTGCGTCGTCCGGAAGTATTCCACGAAGCCGCTGGCCGCGGCCTTGAGCTGGTCCATCGGTACTGGCCGTCCCATCCCCATGGAGCCCGAGCGGTCCAGCACCAGCATGATCTCCACTTCCTTCTTCTGCGCGATCCCCCGGCTGGAGGTGGGGACCAGGCCACTCAGGAGGAACGGCCGGGCCAGGATGGCGGTGGCGCTCACGTTGCCGACCACCTCGGCCCGGCCCTGGAGCGGGTCCACCGTGGCGGTGAAGGTCACCCGGCCGGCGCCCGAGCCGGGCGTGCCCAGGTAGCCGCTCGGGAAGTTGGCCGCGGCGAACTCCTCGGCCAGCGTGCCCGGCGTGACGTACGGGTTGGAGATGTTCCTGGCGGCCGCCAGTGCCCCGGCGTCCACGCTCTTCGAGAGCTCGGCGCGGACCATGTACCAGCGCCCCGCCTCCATGCCGATGGCGCAGAAGCCGAGCAGGACGAACAGGAACAGGGCGAACGCGATCAGGACGGTCCCGGCCTCTTCCTTCTGGAGCCGCTTCACTTGCACATTCCTTCCCGGCATCGGCCGCCTTCCATGGGTGGCATCGGGTGGATCCACTAGAAGATGGCCCGGCTCGACACGATGATGCCGTCGGTGTCGGGCAGCAGCATCCCGCCGCCGAAGCCCCTCGCGAACGGCGTGATCGGACGGTACTTGTAGAACACCTCGACCACGGTGACTTCCGAGATGTCCGCGATGGCCCTGGGCGGTGTCGTCGAACTCACGAAGACCAGGTGGTTGTAGATGCTCGCGGCGAGTGCCGGGCGGGCGCCCACCGTGCCGATCGTGCTGTTCCTGCCCAGGGCGCCCCGGCTGTCCTGCGTGGCGATCGTCGGATCCGGCGCGCCCGCGCTCTGGCCCGCCCTGATCCGCGTGATGATGATCTTCCCGTCCGCGCCGATCAGGTTCAGGGGCTTGCCGGATTCCTTGAGCACCGTGATGAGGCTGGTGTCCACCGCGGTCTGCCGGGAGGCGATGCTCCCGCCCTCGCGGCTCACGTTGCTGATGATCAGCCGGGCCTGGATGAGCCGGCCGAAGTCCACCGTGGCCATGACCAGGATGATGAGGATCGGCAGGACGAGCGCGAACTCGATCAGCGCGACGCCCCGTCCCCCGTTCCGTCCGGCGAACGGCCTCCGCGCGAGGCCGGCCTCTCTCTCAACGCCGATCATGTCACGTCCTGTCGTGTGGGAGCGGACGCCCCGGGCGCCGCTAGTTGAAGAGCTCGTTCCGATACGTGGCCTGCACCTCGATCACCTTGCTCCTGCCGGGCACGAAGGCGCCTATCAGCGGCGTGATGAACCGGTAGGTATAGCGGGCCCTCACCCGCATGTAGCTGCCTGGCAGTCCCGCGTCCTGGATGGTCTGCCAGCCCGACGGATCGGCGAAGGTGGCGTCCACGGGGAAGACGCTGACCGACACGTCGGCGGGCTTGACGGCCACCGAGGCCTTGCTCTGGATGGTCTGGATGATCGAGGCCACGCGGCTCATCGGGTTGCCGGAGCTGTCGTTGATCGTGCGGCCGACGAGCGCGAGCCGGACCCCCTCCCGGGTGGCGAACTGCAGGCTGTGCTGGACGAAGAAGTAGAAGCCGAAGTCCATGACGCCGAACATGAGCAGCAGGAGGAGCGGGAAGACCAGCGCGAACTCCACGATGGTCGCGCCCTTCCCGTTACGCAAAGTCCTCCGGCTCATGGTCATACGTCCTCCCTCGCCCGGTATCGGCCATTCCCGTGCCAACCTTGCGCAGGCTTCCTGGGGCAGGTCGCGACCGCGGAAGACGCCATCCGGAAGCCCGCCGGTCGTCGGAGGCGCCTGCGAAGCGCAGGGGCCGGGGTGGGCCGTGCCCGGGGACCGCACGGGTGGGAAGGGCTCCGATCAGCCGCCCGCCCCGCCGCCCGCCACCCAGCGCTCCGCCCACATCTGCAGGCTGAGCAGCGTCCAGAGCGTGCGCCCGCGCTCCGTGCGGCCCGCGACGTGATCCTCGAGCACGCGGCGTGTGGCCTCCACGTCCAGCACGCCCGCCCGGCGGATCCGCTCCGGCGCGAGCCGCGCCTCGACGAGCCCGCGCAGCGGCCCGCGCGCCCAGATCGAGAAGGGCGGCGAGAAGCCCTGCTTGCGCCGCGCGAGGATCGCCCGGGGCAGCAGCCCGCGCGCGGCCAGCTTGAGCGCGCGCTTGCCGGTCTTGCCGCGCAGCTTCGCGTCCTCGGGCAATCCCAGCGCGAAGCGGATGAGCGAGTGCCGCAGGAACGGCGCGCGTGATTCGACACTGTGCGCCATGGTGCAGCGGTCCACCTTGGTCAGCAGCCCGCCGCCCAGGTAGAGGTCGAAGTCCAGCAGCTGCCAGACCATGAGTCCCGGCCGATCCGGCCAGCCCGGCAGTCGCGCCTCGCCTGCGCGCGCGGCGAAGTCGCGCAGGTAGCCGCGCTCCTCGCCGGCGCCGAGCGCGCCGCGCAGCTCCGGCGCGAGCAGGGCGCGCGCGGCGTCCGGCGTCGCGGTGCCGAACCAGGCGAGGTGCCGCTCGAGCGGGTCCATGGCGCGCGCCTCGAGGAAGCGCTCGGCCAGGTGCGCGATGCTGACGTGGGTGTGCTTCGGACGCAGGCGGTGCGCCAACGCGAGCGCGGCGTTCGCGACCCCGTCCGGCACGCGGCGGGAGAAGGCGACCAGGCGATGGCCGAGGTAGGTCGGGTAGCCGGCGAACAGCTCGTCGCCGCCCTCGCCGGTGAGCACCACCGGCACGTGCTTCGCGGCGAGCCGTGCGAGCGCCCAGGTCGGCAGGACGCTCGGGTCGCCGAGCGGCTGATCCATGGTCGCGGCGAAGGTCTCGATCGCCTCCTCGCCGCCCGCGTGGTCCATCTCGGCCTCGTGGTACTCGGCGCCGATCTGTCCGGCCACGAGCCGGGCGAAGCCGGTCTCGTCGTAGCCCTGCCCGGCGAGCTTCATGCTGAAGACCGGGAAGCGATGCCCGCGCCGCGCGGCGAGCGTGGCCACCAGTCCCGAGTCCACGCCACCCGAGAGGAAGACGCCGAAGGGCACGTCGCCGGGCATGCGCGACTCGACCGCCTCGGCGAGCGTCTCGCGCGTGGCCTCGGCGAGCACGTCGTCGCCCATGCGCGGCGCGGGGTGCACGCCGTCCCACGGGCGCCAGTAGCGCTGCAGGCGCAGGCGTTCCGGCGCGAGCTCGAGCACGTGCGCGGGCGGCAACTGCCGCAGCGCCGCGAACGCGCAGTCGTCGCCGGCGAAGAAGCCGTGCGCGAGGTAGCGCGCGACCGCCCCCGGCGCCGGTTCGCGCGAGACCCAGGGCAGACCCACGAGCGCCCCGGGCTCCGAGGCGAAGGCGAATCGTGCGGCGAGCCCTGCAGCGGCGGTGTAGAAGAGCGGCTTCTCGCCGGCGCGGTCGCGCGCCAGGATCAGGCGCCGCGTCTTCGTGTCCCACAGGGCCACGGCGAACATGCCGTCCAGGTGCGCGGGGAATTCGAGCCCGTGTTCCTCGTAGAGGTGCGGCACGACCACGGTGTCGGGGCCCGGCTCGAGGCGGTGGCCACGGGCGGCGAGCAACGTGCGCAGTTCGAGGTGGTTGTAAATCTCGCCGTTCACCACCGCGTGCAGGTCCTCGCCTTCGCTGCAATAGACGCGCGTGGGTTCGTCGGGCGCGACGATGGCGAGCCGCGTGATGCCGAGCGCCAGGCCGTCGCCCTGCCAGACGGCGGCGCCGTTGGGGCCGCGACGGCGCATGACGCCGAGCATGCCCTCGACCAGGGCGCGACGCTCCGCGGGGGCGAGATCGGGCGCCCACAGCCCGGCGATGCCGCACATGTCCCGGATCTCTCCTGTCGCCGCGGGACGCTAGCGCGTCAACCGGTGGGGCGGGGCCTCGAAGTCGAAGCCGGCCGCCGAATCGGGTCTCACGATCCAGTGGGCGGCAGTCGTCCTGCCCCATGGCCGGGGGCCGACGAGTGCGACCACGGGACTGCGGCGCAACGCGGCGCGCAACGGCGCGAGGAGCTCCGGACGGACGATCATGGCGGTGAGGCTAGCATGGAATCCGAAAGCCCGCCCTTCGGCCTTCGAGGTCGGTGCCCCATCTCGCCGCCGAGGTCCATCGCGATGTGAGGTTCGAGGATGGAGTGAAGCTCAGCAAGTCCGTGCGGAGCGCCGCCTGACGCCGATCACCCAGCCCGTGACATGAGCTCCGACTCCGGCCCCCAGGGGGCTGAGTCCTCGCTGCCCGCCCAACGTCAGGCTTCACCAGCAATCGCGACTGGCGGGCCGCGCAGTGGACCGTCCGCTGGAACCGGTGGTTTGCCCACCTTGCGGGCTCACGTGCCGGCCGCCGGTGGTGGGACCAGGCACTGCACCGCAGCCGCGAACCACAGGGCTCCCCGCTGCTGATACACCCCAAGGCACAGCCCCTTGACGGCGTCCATCTCCACACCCGCCGGGGTCTTGAGCCCGGTCAGAACGAAGGTTGCTTCCTCAATCGCCACCCCGTCGTTGATGATGCGGATCCGCTCGGGTGTGATCTGGATCTCCGTGCCATTGAGCGGCCCCGCGAACATGCCACGCAGCCCGGCCTCAATCTCAGCGCGCCCCCGGTGTGTGAATCCGAGCGCGTACGTATGGGTGCCATCCTCCGTGTAGATTGCAGCAACACCGGCCGCATCGCCCCGATTGTAGGCGGCAACATACTCCGCAACCCGAGCGCGAACGGTGGCCTCACCCGAACCGTGCGGACTTGGCATTGACTCCTCCTTCCTTTCCTCGGCACTGCCAGGCTGTGCAAGCCGTTCCGCCCTGCTGTCACTCACGATCGTGGCGGGTAACGCTCCGGTTCAGCGGCGGGCCGCGCAGCGGACCGTCCGCTGCAACCGGTTGTTAGATTGCCAGGCTATCCTCGCCGCTCCACCCCAGCCTGGTTCTGATCTGCAGGCGGCGGCTTCTTCGACTGAGGATCACCACTCAGCCAGTTGCGAAAACGCATCCTGAGCCGCAGCTCGAAGGCTGAGCGCCATTCGGACACGTGCCGCAGGATTCCCACGAGCTCAAGGGCAACAAAAACAACCACCAGGACTCCAACGACAACACCAAGTGTCCCACCATGTAGTGGATGCCCGAGGATCAGAGCAGCCGCGCCGGCAACGAGAATGGCCGCCGCTAGCCATTGGAGGACGCGGCAGATCCAACTCGCCCACTTCTGAGCCCGACCCTCCATCGCCAGCTCCACGCGCCGTAACGCCTCGGCGGCCGTGCGCTCTGCGGTCTCTGCGCGTGACATCGCCTCTTGTGCCTGTGTTCCCGCTTCAGCTACCACTGCCTTTGCCTGCGCTTCCGTCTCGGAGATCCTGCGCTCGTACTCTTCCGTGACCCTGTGTACCTGTTCGTCCGCTCTGGCTCCGTACGTCGCCCTCACGCGCTCCACAATGTCGTCAAGCGTGACTGCGTCTATATCGTTCGGATCGTCTTCCTCCATCTCAGCTTCGCTCAGTAGCCGGTCCGACATCGCCGAAATTACGATCGCGGCCACCTCGTCCGAGGTGAGCTTCTGGGATGCCTTCAGCGACTCCAGGTGTCTCAAGAAGCGACGCCATGTTTCTTGGGCCGGACGCAGGGCTGCTGTGCATAATGAGACAAGTTCACGCATCTTGAAATCTGAACAGAGGGAGGGCCTCTTCAGCCACGCGAGATTGGCCAGTGCACGGATATGAACCATGGGTGCGATTCCAGTCTCCCGCTCATCCTCCTCCCACCAAAGTCGCGTGTTGCGGATCACAAGCGGCGCAGACGTTGCGAAGACTACCCGCGCATCCTCTACAGTCTGCGATCGATGACCGTTTCGGAGCGTCAAGACACCCGCGACGCAGTCCACATCGTGCATGACACGTGGCTCTAGCGGGTCCTTCTTGATGGGATCTGCAAGCCTCTTGGCCAGAGCCTCCTCGCCCAGGGTGAGACGTTCCACACGGCGTGGCGTTTGTTGCTTCTGAAACCCAGCGGCCACTATCTCCCTTTCAAGTAACGCGGACATCTCGCGAACATCGCTCGGCGCGTAGCGTTGCGTCAGGAAATGGCGGGCCATGGGTACTGGCCGCAGCGAACTGCGGCCCGCGTCTGTCGCGAGCTTCTCCTCATACATGGCCAGAATCCTCTTTATCTCGTGCACCGTCTGGTCGAACACGAGGCACTGCACGCCACTGCCCTTCAGAAGGTCGACTGTCTCTCGCATGAGGGTCCGCATTCCGACACCCTCATACCCGAGCGCTTGGCGAACGAGGACGCTGTCGAAGACGACACGGAGGCCATCGAAGCGGCGGTTCACCCCGGCGAGGTCGGGAAGAAACGCCGCATGATAGAGGACGAGACCTTCGAGCATTCCACGGATGACCGATTGCAGCGCGGTATCGTCGCTGATTGCGTCGCGAAGGAACTCGCCGAGGATGGCGCGCTCGCGCTGATCAGCGCCTCCCCCATCAGCAGCCCCTCGGGGGTTGGCAAGCAGGAGGCCGACTTGCTCCTCTTCAAGAAACTTGAATAGCATGTCCAGCGCAGCATCGGCGGACTGAAGAGCCAACCCGCGCCTTGCTGCGTGTTTCTGGAGTGCCCCCCCGAGCCGTTGTTGACCCTCCTCTATCTCCTTCTTAGCAACGGCTACGTTGGTCGCAGGGAACGGCTGGTCGGGATTACGTCGGAATCGGCCCGCTTCGCGGAGAAGGTATCGCTTTCGCGTTGCGCGTCTTAGCAGCGTCGCGACGGTGTCTTGCGGCATTGCTACCCCGTGGGTCGCGGCCAAAGCTTCCTGGACGTCTGTCGTGGCGAAGCTCTGACCTGGCAGGCACACCAGGACGTCAGAGACCAGAGGCATGAAGATGCCCAGGTGATCGCTGCCTTCATCAAGTCGGGCCTTCAAGAATGCGACGGTCACAAGACCGCCCGCGCTCACTCTTGGAACTTCTGTGGTTCCTTGCGGCACCCGGCCTCTCCTTTCGACTTGATCAGTGCGGAGTCAATGCCATTCATCGTTGAAATGCCCGACGGCTCTGCAGGTCAGGCCGCAGCCTGACGCTTCGTGATGCCGATCTCGCGCTGCAGCGCTTCACGCAGCAGCGGCAGGTGCTTCATGCCGCGCACCCGTCGCAGCC
>JANXPZ010000008.1 GCA_025357055.1 Candidatus Eiseniibacteriota bacterium
AGCGCCGCGGCCAGGAGCAGGACGCGGTGGGCGGAGCGGATGGCGCTCAGACGCGCATCTCGTCGAGCGTGCCGATCAGGCGCCCCACCTCCGCCAGGAACCGGTGGTAGAGCACGAGCACCTCGTCCGCCTTGTAGCGCCGGGTCGAGTAGCGGAACAGGTGGGCCGAGAGCAGGCCCTGCGCGTCGAGTTGGTAGAGTTCGGCCACGCGCTGGATGATGCGGGCCGGTTCGGCGGGCACCGGTTCTCCCCGCAGCCGGAGCAGCGTGCGGAAGAGGGTGGCGAAGCCGCTCGCGCTGGCCCGCAGCATGCGCGCCAGCGCCGCCCCGTCGGAACGGTGGAGCAGGTAGTTCTGGCGGAGCTGGATGTGCTTGCCGCGCAGTTCGTGCTCGCACTGCAGGCGCAGGTAGGTGCGGGGCACCTGGAGCCCGGTGAAGACGTCGTCGCCCTCGAGCCGGAGGTGGCGCTCCTGGATCTCGACCCACTCGATGGGGAAGGAGTCGAGCGAGCCCTCGATCTGGTCGCGGCTGAGGAAGAGCGGGTCGATGAACGGCGGCTTGCGCTGGGCCGGCAGGGACTTCGCCACCGTGTCCAGCCGCGGACCGTCGAGCGAGCGCACCACGATCAGCACGTTGACGTGCGAGTGCTTCGAGTCGAAGCCATGCGTGAGCACGCTGCCCGTGAGGTAGCCCGCGACGAATTCCGGTCCGACCGCGGCCCGCACCGGGGCGAGCCACTTGCGCGCGAGCTCCACGACTTCGGCCGAGGGCTCGATGAAAGAATCGCCTGGAGTGTGCATGAGGTCGACGCTAGCGCCCGCAGCGGGAAGGGTCAAGCGCCGCGGGGCCCGGTCCCGGGGGCTGCGCGACGCCGGGCGTCGTCCGCCCGGGCGGGCACGGACTGGCGCGGGGCCCGAAGGTGGCGGTGGTCGAGCAGAGGCGCCATGCGCCCGTCCGCCGCCACCTCCGGGCCGCGCCTGCTCTGCGTTCACGTGGGGCCGCCGCTTGACCACCACTCCTGAGCGCGCCTACGGTCGCGACCCGGGAGAACGCGCGCAACCGCGCGCGCCGTCCCGGATTCCGCGCGCTGCCTTCGAGGGAGGCGGGTTGGTCGAGGTCCTGATCATCGGCGGCGGCCCGGCCGGGCTCACCGCGGGCATCTATTGCCGGATGCGCAAGCTCTCCGTGCTGGTGGTGGATGCCGGCCGCGTGGGCGGGCAGCTGCTCTCGGTCTACGCCGACAAGCCGGTGCACGACTGGCCGGGCCAGGCCCAGGTGGTCGCCAACGAACTGGCCGACCAGCTGGTCGCGCATGCGCGCGAGTCGGGCGTCGAGTTCGCGGAGAACGAGAAGGTCGCGGACCTCCGCCGCCCCGGGGCCGGCTTCGAGGTGGTCACCCACGACGCGCTGACCCGCGAGGAGCGCGTCCACCCCGCGGCCTCGGTGATCATCGCGATCGGTGCGGGCGCCTTCGAGCCGCGCCGCCTCCGGGTGAAGGGCGAGGATGGGTTGTCGGAGGACTTCCTCACCTACCGGATGCCCGAGCCCGCGAGGGTGGCCGGGCGCAGGGTCGTGGTGGTGGGTGGCGGCGACTCCGGGCTCGAGAGCGCGCAGGCCGCGCACCGCGCCGGGGCGAGCGTGACGATCGTCCACACGCACGCCGGCTTCAAGGGCATGGAGGCCAACCTCGACGTCCTGGACCAGATGAACATCCCCCGGCTGCTCGGCACGAAGGTGACGGAGCTGGTGGTCGAGGACGGCGCGCTCAAGGCCGTGATGGTCGAGACCCGCGGTGAGCCCGGGACCCGGCGGCTCGACTGCGACTACCTGGTCGTGAACATCGGCGCCGCCGTGAACCTCCAGGCCGTGCAGGGCTGGGGCGTGGAAGTCGAGGGCGGCCACATCCAGGTGGACGGCGGAATGCAGACCTCGGTGCCCGGGATCTTCGCCTGCGGCGACATCGTGACCTACGAGGGCAAGCACAAGCTGCTCATCACCGCCTCGAGCGAGGGCGCGGTGGCCGCGAACTCGGCCTACGGCTTCGTGCGCAAGCCCGCGCGCGTGACCATGAAGGACCTCTACCGGTGAGTGCCTGTCCGGGACGGGAACCATGACGCCGGCGGACGGCGCGCCGCTCGAGATCCGCAGGCTCGGGGGCCGTGACGAGGCCGAGGCCTGTGCGCGGATGATGGCGGCGAGCGAGCCGTGGATCACCCTGCGGCGCGACGCCGACGCCGCGCTGGCGATCCTCACCGATCCGGGACGCGAATCCTACGTCGGGTTCCTGGACGGCGAGCTCGTGGGCTTCCTCATCCTGGTCATGCACGGCGCGTTCGTCGGCTACATCCAGTCGATCTGCGTCGCGCCGGGACGGCGGAGCCTGGGCCTCGGTCGCCGGTTCATGGCCTTCGCCGAGGAGCGCATCCTGCGCGAGACGCCCAACGTGTTCCTCAACGTCGCCTCGTTCAACCCGGAGGCGCAGCGCCTCTACGAGCGGCTCGGCTACGAGGTCGTCGGCGAATTGCGGGACTACATCGTGCCGGGGCACTCCGAGGTCCTGATGCGCAAGAGCACGGGGCCGCTGGCGGAGTTCGTGAAGCCGTAGGGAGGGCGCCGCGCGGGAACGGGCGGGGCCGGCGTGGCGCGGTTCCGCCGCCGACTACCCGACGAGTTCGTTCCCGTCGTCGTCCTCGACGACGATGGCGCCGCACGGACAGGCCTCGGCGGCCTCGATCAGCAACTCGAGGCTCGCAG
This sequence comes from Candidatus Eiseniibacteriota bacterium, assembly GCA_025357055.1. GTDB lineage: Bacteria > Eisenbacteria > RBG-16-71-46 > RBG-16-71-46 > RBG-16-71-46 > JANXPZ01. The sequence goes on from JANXPZ010000008.1 coordinate 2,754, forward strand.
CCTCGTCGTCGATCACGACCACCTTGTTCTTGCTGTCGAGCGCGAAGACCGCGGGCGCGATCTCCACACATTCGGCGTTGCCACAGCATGCGCCGTGGCGGATGCGGACCTGCATGGGGAGCCTGGCACCTCCTGTCGGGCGCGGGGCCTCGGGAACCCCGTACTCGAGAACGCGACTCTAGTCGCATCCGGCACGGCCGTAAAGCCTGACGCTCTCTCACCGCGTGTGTTTCCCGCTCCGCCTGTCGACGGCGGAGCCGTGTCCGTCGCGCGGCGGCCGTGCGGCGCGGCCCGCGGGGTGGACCCGTATGCTAGAGTCGCGGCGTACCGGGACTCACCGCCCATCCCTCCCACCGGAGTTCGCCATGGACGCCCTGACGCAGTATCTGGAGAGCCACCAGGAGCAGTTCCTCGAGGACCTGAAGGCCGTGCTGCGCATCCCGAGCGTGAGCACGGAGCCCCAGTACAAGGAGGACATGCTGCGCTGCGCGCGCCACGTGGCCGACGACTTCAGGAAGGCCGGCATGACGCGCGTCGAGATCGTGCCGACCGCGGGCCATCCCGTGGTCTACGCGGAGTGGCTGGGCGCGCCGGGCAAGCCCACCGCGCTGCTCTACGGGCACTACGACGTGCAGCCGGTGGACCCGCTCGAGCTGTGGCAGACCCAGCCCTTCGAGCCCACCATCCGCGACGGCAAGCTCTACGCGCGCGGGGCCTGTGACGACAAGGGCCAGGTCTACATGCACGTCGCCGCCATCCAGGCGCACATGAAGGTGAACGGGAGACTGCCCATCAACCTCAAGTGCGTCATCGAGGGCGAGGAGGAGGCCGGGAGCGACAATCTCGAGAAGTTCCTGCGCGAATGGCGCAAGCAGCTCGACGCCGACGTCATCGTGGTGAGCGACACCGGCATGCTCGGCCCCGACCAGCCGGCGCTGTGCTACGGCCTGCGCGGGCTGGTCTACACGCAGATCGACGTCACCGGCCCGGCGCGCGACCTGCATTCGGGCGAGTTCGGCGGCGCGGTGCAGAACCCGGCCAACGCGCTGTGCGCGATCGTCGCCGGGCTCAAGGACTCCGACGGACGCATCACGGTGCCGGGCTTCTACGACCGGGTGAAGCCGCTGACGCAGGCCGAGCGCGACGTCCTCGGCCGGGTGCCGTTCGACGAGCCGGGCTTCATCCACGAGGCCGGTTCGCCGGTGGCGTTCGGCGAGAAGGGGTACACGACGCTCGAGCGCGTCTGGGTGCGCCCGACCTGCGACGTGAACGGACTGGTGAGCGGCTACATCGGCGAGGGCGCGAAGACCGTGCTCCCCTCGTTCGCATCGGCCAAGGTGAGCATGCGGCTGGTGCCCGATCAGGACCCGAAGGACCTGTTCGCGCGTTTCGAGGCCCACGTGCGGAAGCTCGCGCCCCCGGGCGTCACGCTCAAGGTCCACGACCTGCACTCCGCGCCGCCCTTCATGACCGACTTCGACCACCCCATGCTGCAGGCGGCGGTGCGCGCGCTGGCGCGTTCGTGGCCGAAGCCCCCGGCGATGATCCGCGAGGGTGGCTCGATCCCGGTGATGGCGACCTTCAAGGAGACCCACGGCCTGCCCAGCATCCTCATGGGCTTCGGTCTGGCCGATGACAACCTCCATGCCCCGAACGAGAAGTACAACCTCACCTCGTTCCACGGCGGCACGAAGAGTTGCGCGTACCTCTACGAGGAGCTGGCGAAGGGCGCCTGAAAGGGGCGATGACCCCCGAGATCCCGGTCCTGCGCGAGTTGCTCCTGCTCGCGGGCGCCTCGCTCGCGGTGGTGCTGCTCTTCCGCCGGCTGCGGCTGCCGGCCACGGTGGGCTTCATCGTGACCGGCATCCTCATCGGCCCCGGCGGCTTCGCGCTGGTGCACGACCCGGAGCTGGTGCGCACGCTGGCCGAGTTCGGCGTCGTGGTCCTGCTCTTCACGGTGGGGCTCGAGTTCTCCTTCGCCGACCTCAAGCGCCTGGGCCGGCGCGCGCTGGTGGGCGGCGCGCTCCAGGTGCTGCTCACCGTCCTGATCGTGGCGGCCGCGCTGGTACTCGGCGGACGGCACCCGGCGCGCGCCCTGTTCCTCGGCATGCTGGTCTCGCTCTCGAGCACGGCGCTGGTGCTCAAACTGCTCACCGACCGCATCGAGCTGCAGTCGCCGCACGGCCGCACGACGACCGGCGTCCTGCTCTTCCAGGACCTCGTCGCGGTGCCGTTCCTGCTCCTGGTCGTGCCGCTCGGGCGCTGGGCGCGCGGGGAGCGCTTCACCGCGGGGGAGCTGACCGCGGCGCTGCCCGAACTCCTCGTGGTGCTGGCGGTGGCGGCGTTCGTCTTCCTGTTCGCGCGCCGCGCCATCCCCTGGCTGCTCGGGCGCGCCTCGCGCTCGGGCTCGCGCGAGGCGTTCCTGTTCGGCATCCTGCTGGTGGTGCTGGGGAGCGCCTCGCTCGCCTCGCGCGCGGGCGGCTCGCTCGCGGTCGGCGCCTTCCTCGCGGGCCTGATGCTGGCGGGCTCCGAGCTGCGCGACCTGATCGCCGCCGACCTGCTGCCCCTGCGCGACACCCTGGCCAGTGTCTTCTTCATCGCGGTGGGCATGTCCTTCCATCCGGCGGTGGTGCTCGCGCAGCCCGGCCTGGTCGCGCTGAGCACCGCCGGGCTCGTCCTGGTCAAGCTGGTGGTGGCCTTCCTCGCCCTGCGCGTCAGCGGCGCTCCCGCGCGGGTCTCGTTCGCCGCGGCGCTGGCGCTGGCGCAGATCGGGGAGTTCTCCTTCGTGCTCGCCCAGGCGGGCCGGCCACTCGGGCTGCTGGGAGAGAACGGCTCGCAGGCCTTCTTCGCGGGCGCGGTGTTCTCGCTGCTGCTCACGCCGCTCGTGGTGCCGCTGGCCCCCGCCTGGGCGCTGGGACTGGACCGCGTGCTGCCGGGGCGTCGCCGGAAGGCGGCGGGCGGGGACGCGGAGGACGGGACGCTGCCGGAGGCCGGTGGCGACGCGGGGAGCGGCGCGCCGCGCCGCCCGCAGGAGAATCACGTGGTCATCGCGGGCTTCGGCGTGAACGGGCAGAACGTCGCGCGCGTGCTGCGCTCGGTGCACCTGCCGCACCTGGTCGTGGACCTGAACCCGGATGCCGTGGCGCTGGGGCACGGGCAGGGCAGCCCCGTGCTGGTCGGCGACATCGGCAACGCGCTCATCCAGCGCCAGGCGGGCGTGCCGCGCGCCCGGGTGGTCGTGCTCGCGCTGAGCGACCCGACCGCCACGCGGCACGCCTGCCGCATGGCGCGCTCGCTCACAAGCGAGGCGTTCATCATCGTGCGCACCCGCTACGTGGACGAGATCGACCAGCTCTACGCCGCCGGCGCGAACCAGGTCATCCCCGAGGAGTTCGAGACCTCGATCGAGATCTTCACCGCGGTGATGCGCGAGCTGCACGTGCCCACGAACATCGTCCAGGCGCAGATCACCCTGCTGCGGCAGGAGCGCTACAGCCTGCTGCGCGGCCGGCGGCTGCAGGGCTCCATCCTCGATCAGCTGCCGACCATCCTGCTCGAGCGCACCACCGACACCTTCCTGCTGCTGCAGGAATCGCCCGCGGTGGGCCGCAGCGTGGCCGAGGCGGGCCTGGGCGCCGAGGGCGAGGCGAAGCTCGTGGCGATCGTGCGCGGCGGACGGCCCCTGACCAGCGTCGAGGATGACTTCCGCCTGCGCGTCGGCGACACGCTGGTCGTGACCGGCACGCACGCCGAGGTGGACCGCGTGTTCGAGTGCCTGCGCCCGGCCGTCGTGCCCGGTCCGCTCTGAGGCGCGCCGGGCTCCGGGCGCGCGCGCCACGCGGCTGTTATGATGCCGGGAGCCACCCGAACGAGACGGTGAGACCCATGCCCCTCCGACTGCGCTTCGTCGCCTTCGCTGCGATGCTCCTGCTGGTGCCGGCGGCTCCGCGCGCCGCGCCCGCGGGCGGCTCGCGTGCCGCGACCTTCGTGTTCAGCGGTGGGGTCTCCGAGCCGGGCGGCAGGCCCGTCCGGGGTGCGAAGCTCCTGCTGCAGGGCCTGGTCGAGCCCGCGGCGACGACCGATGCCGAGGGCCGCTTCTCCTTCTCCTACGTCGCGCCGGACCTGGAGGCGCTCGCGGTCGCGCCCCTGCGGCTGGTCCTGCGCGCGAGCCACAGGGGCTGGAACCTGGGTCTGCCGACGGGCGCGAACGCCCTCGCGATCGAGTTGCGGCTCGTTCCCGCGGCGGACGGAAGCGCGCGGCTCGAGGTGCGCTCGAACGATGCCGGGACGGCGAAGGCGGTGGCCGCGTCGTTCGGTGCGCCCGGCGATGCGAGGGTGGCGCTGAGCGGCGGATTCATGAGGCAGCTGGGCGCCGAGGACCGCTCGGAGCCGGCGCTGACCGCGCTCGAGATCGTGCGGGTGGCGCTGCCCGGTCCGGTCGCGGGAGCCGCGACGATGACGCCGGACCCGCCGAGCGCGGATCCCGCCGCGGCGTCCACCCTGCGGCCCGACAGCGCGAAGACGGCGCTCCCGGTCGCCCTGGCGGCTCCCGTGCCGCAGTCCAGGCCCGAGCCTTCCGAGGGCCCGCGGCTCTTCCCGAGTGCGCCGGAGCCGGGCACGACGCAGACGCCTGCGCCGGCGCCGGAGCGCCAGTCTCGAGACACCGCCTGGGTGCGCGCGGCACTGGAGCTGCAGGGGCCCACGCCGGCGCCCGGGGCACCGGGCGCCAGCGCGCCGGACACCGCCGCGCTGCCCGGCATCCGCGTCTCGGTGCGTCCCGACACGATCGCTCCTGCGCCCGCGACCGTGGCCGGCGGCACCGGTGCGCTGCGCGTCGCGCTCGGCCGCGCGCTGCCCGACTCGCAGCCGCCCGCTCCGGCCGGGCGGGCCTGCGGGTGCCAGGTGAAGGGGACGGTCGAGGTGGGCTCGGACCAGCCGCTCCGCGCCGCCATGCGGGTGGTCGTCTCCCTCGCGAACGCGGCCTCCGTGCGCGACACCGTGGTGCTCTTCATGGGATCGCCGCGCCCGTTCGACCTCGGGCTCGTCCCGTGCGGGAGCCAGCGGCTCGAGGTGCGGCCACTCTCGGCGCGCCTCTTCTCGGTGGCGCCGCCCGCGCTGGACGTGTTCGACTGCAGCGCCGGACGCACGCGGCAGTTCCGGGTGGTGCTGAAGCCGCGCTGAGGCCGGGCCCCGCCCGCGCAGGGGATCGCCGGCAGCCACGGCCCTGACGGAGCCCCGGGTCGCTCGCGCGCCCGGTCGCCGCGCCCCGTCCCCTACTCCCGGCTGGCGTTCCATGAATGCTCCGGGTTAGCCTCGGCGCATGATGATGGTCCCTTCGGCCGGGCGCGCTCGCGCGCTCACCGAGCGGCTCGTGAGCGTCCCGAGCGTCAGCCCCGACGTGGTGGCCGAGACCGCCTGCGCCGCGGCGCTGCGCGCCCTGCTGCCCGCCGGGCTCGAGCAGGGGGAATGGCACGCGCCCGACGGCCGGCCCGTGGTCTGGGCGCGGCTGCGCGGCCGGGGGGCCGGGCCGGGGCCGCGGCGGATGGCGCTCCTGCTCTCGCACTACGACACCGTGGGCGTGGGCGAGTTCGCCGCGCTCGGCGGGCGGCTCGGCGACCGCATCGCCTTCGACCCGGGAGCCCTGCGCGAGCTGTTCCTGAAATACGCGACGGACACGCTGCCCGCGGGGTCGCACGCGCTGCTCGAGGACCTGGCGGAGGAGAAGGCGCATCCCGGGACCTGGATGTTCGGGCGCGGCGCGCTCGACACCAAGAGCGGCATCGCCGCGGGGATCGTGGCGCTCGAAGCCCTGGCGCAGGACGACGCCCTGGCCGGGGACGTGCTCTTCCTCTCGTGCCCCGACGAGGAGCACGCCTCGGCCGGGATGCTGGCCGCGGTGCCCGAACTGGCGCGGCTGAAGCGCGAGGAGGGGCTCGACCTGGTGGGAGGGCTCAATCTCGACATCGCGCCCGAGCCCATGGCCTACGCCGGCGTCGTGGGGAAGGCCCTCGCGGGGCTCTACGTGCTGGGCCGGCCCACACACGGCGGCACGCCGTTCGAGGGCGTGGACGCCGCGCAACTGGCCGCCACCATCGTGGCACACGCCACCTCGAGCCGTGAGCTGGTGGACTGCGCGGGCGGGCACGCCGCCGCGCCCCCGGTGGCCCTGCGGATGCGCGACCTCAAGTCGGGCTACAACCTGCAGACCGTCGCGGAGGCCGAGGTCGAGCTCAACCTCATCACCATCACCCGGCCGCTCTCCGAGACCCTCGACGGACTGCGCCGCGTCGCGCTCGCCGCGCTCGCGGACCTGCTGCGCTCCATGCGGGAGCTGGCGTCGTGGGCGCAGCCGGGTCTGCCCTCGCGCTCCCTCCCCGCGGATCCGGACGGGCAGGTGCTGCTCTGGCCCGAGCTGCTCCGGCTCGCGGGCGATCCCGGTGAGCTGTTCGAGATCAGCGAGGCCACGGACCCGCGCGTCGCCACGCTGGCGCGCCTGCGCCACGTCGTGCGCGAGGCGCGGCTGCACGGCCCGGCCGTCGTCATCCACCTGCTGCCGCCCTACTATCCGTACTCCCCGCCCGGCGACGGGCCGCTGGTGGGCGCGGTCCGCGAGGTGATGGCGCGGGAGGGGTTCGAGGTGAGACCCTTCCACCCGCTCGTCACCGACGCGTCGTACCTCGCCTGGCGCGCCGAGCCGCCCGAGGTGCTCGAGCGCTACATGCCGTCCTACGGGCGCGAATACACGCTCCCGCTCGAGGCCATGCGCGCGCTGGACCTCGACGTCGTGAACCTCGGCCCCTGGGGCCGCGATCCGCACGGCCGCTTCGAGCGCGTGCGCTGTGACTGGACGTTCGGGCGTCTGCCCGGGCTGGTGGCGGAGACCGTGAAGCGCAGCCTGGAGCCACGATGAAGGAGTCCGAGGCCCGCGCCCGCGTGATCCTGCTCGCGCCCTGGCGCTTCGCGCGAAGCGTCACGACCGGCGTGATCGAGCACCAGTCCATGGGCTCGGCCGCGATGATCGCCTACTTCCTGCTGTTCGCCACGTTCCCGTTCCTGCTCACGCTCGCGAGCCTGCTGGCGTTCCTGCCCATCCCGAACCTCATGGACTGGCTCCTGCGACTGCTCGGCGAGGTCGTTCCCTCGGCCGCGGTGGACCTGATGCGCAACAGCGTCGAGCGCCTGGTGACACGGCAGCACAGCGGGCTGCTCTCGCTCGGGATCGTGGTCTCGGTCTGGGCCGCCGCGAACGCGGTCGAGGCCTTCATGCAGGCGCTCAATCGCGTCTACGGGCTGCGCGAGCACCGGCCGTTCTGGAAGACCCGTGGCATCGCCATCCTGCTCGCGGTCGGGGTGTCGCTCTTCACCGTGATGGGGTTGCTCGCGCTCTGGTTCGGCTCCCGGGTGAGCCAGTGGTGGGCCGGGCGCGGCGGGCTGGGGCCGCTGCCGGTGCTGGTCTGGGACGTGGCGCGCTGGCCGCTCGTGCTGCTGCTCCTCATCGGCGCGATCGACCAGCTCTACTACATCGGTCCCGCCGTGCGGCAACGCTGGCGCTGGGTCACGCCGGGAGCGGTCGTGGCGGTGCTCGGCTGGGTCGCGTCCTCGCTGGGCTTCTCCGCCTACGTCCGCCACTTCGGCTCGTACAACGCCACCTACGGCAGCATCGGCGCCGTCATCATCCTGCTCACCTGGATGTACCTGACCGCGTTCTTCGTCCTGCTCGGGGCGGAGATCAACGCGGCGGCAGGCGAGCGGGAGACCTGACCGGCAGGCCCTCGGGGACGGGGGCCGGCCGCCGGGGTGACCGGTTCCCGTGCCGCGGGTCCCTCACCGTCCCCCGCGCCGCGCCTCCAGCACCCGCCGGTAGACCGCCTCGAGCCGCGACACCACCGCCTCGCGGCCGTAGCGCTCGACGGTCTGGCGGCGGATCCGCTCCGCGTCGTAGTTGCGCCCGTTCTCGAACATGAAGCGCAGGGCTCCGGCGATCCCCTCGAGGTCGCCCACCCCAAGGAGCACGCCGTTCTCCGGCGTGACGATGGTCTCGGGCCCGCCGCAGCGGGTGGCGATGACCGGCTTGCCCGAGGCCCCGGCCTCGACGAACACGACGCCGAACGACTCGTGCCGGCTGGTGAGCACGAAGCAGTCGCAGCAAGCGAACTCCTCGCGGGCCCGCTCGCGCGGCAACGGGCCGAGCCAGGTGATGCACGAGTCCAGCCGCAGGTCCCGGGCCTCGCGCCGGTGGCGCGCGAGCAGCGGGCCGTCCCCGGCGATGCGGAAGCGCACGCCCGGGCGGTCGCGCTCGGGCAGGTCGCCGAGGAAGCGCGCGACGGACTTCAGGAGATCGCTCACGCCCTTCAGCGGGTCCATGGCGCAGAGGGTGAAGAAGGTGAAGGGCCGGGGGTCGGGGGCCGCTTCGCTCCGATAGAGCCGCTCGTCCACGAGATTGGGGATGAGCTCGGGCTCGGGCAGGCCGAAGTCCGCGATGGTCCTGGCGAGCATCGGTCCCACGGCGATGCTTGCGGCGGCGCGCTCGAGCGGCTCCCGCAGGATGTCCTTGAGCCGGCCGTCGCGCCGCGCGTAGACCGGGAGCGGGAAGGGCCCCATGTGCTCGGTCAGGACGTACGGGATGCCGCTCTCCGCGCTCAACTTCATCGCGAGCCAGCCGGCGGGATAGGAGACGTGCGCGTGCAGGACGTCCACCGGGCCGAAGCGAGCGGTCGCGCGCTCGAGGTTGCGGCGGTTGGCCGCGAGCAGGGTCGCGCGGTTGCCGCCCAGGGCGCGTTCGGGCCACCAGAGCGCGGGGGTCATGAACTCGACCAGGTTGGGCGCGAGCGAGCGCTCCCCGGGCCGCAGCGCCAGCGCGTCGAAGAGGCAGCGCGGCGACCGGAGCAGGTGCGCGGTCGAGACGAACCCCTCGCCCTGGCCCCACAGGCTCAGGCCCACCCTCCAGTCCGGCTGGGTCGCGGCGATGGCCCCGGCCTGCTCGGCCAGGAAGCTGCCCTCCCAGGGGAAGCAGCGGTGCGGGTACCAGGACGGGATGATGAAGAGGTTCATGCGGGCCTCGTCTCCCGGGGCCATGTCCGCACCCGATCGCGGGGCGCGTCGTGGAAGGTGGTCGGGCTCTCCAGCGCCCACCGATGGAGGCGGAAGTCGTGGATCCCGACGAAGGCGCTGAGCGATTCGAACACGGTCGCGCAGCATAGGCCGTCGCTCGCCCGGGAGCCAGCCACCGACGTGCCCCTGTGGTGCGTCAGTCAATATGTCCCCCTGTAACGCGTCGGTGATCATGTCCCCCCATGGACCTCCATCTCACGGGCGACCGGGACGACCGGCGGACGGGCGTTCGCGTCACCATGGCCCGCCCGGTCCCCGCGCCGGTGAAGGGACCGGGCGGGCCGGATCGTTTGACCAAAGCCTGACGCATTGTCTAGATTGCCCTGTCCGGTCGGGCGCCCGTCGATTCGACGGCCATCGCCGCGATCATCGAGAGGGATCTCACCGGGGTCGGTCCGATGGCGAAGCCGCCGGAAGAGGATGCGTATGCAGCGCTTCGCTCCTCCGGTCTGCTGCTGGCCATCCCCACCCTGCTGATCGTCTCTCCGCTCGCCGGGTTCTTCCTCGGAGTCTGGCTGGACCGCTGGCTTCACACACGTCCCTGGCTCTCGATCGTGGGCCTGGCGCTGGGCTTCGTGGCCGCCGGCCGCGAGACCTGGCTGATCTACCGCCGCACGCTCGAGGCCGACGAGCGACAGAAGAAGAAGGAGAAGTGAAGCGCCCCTGACCGGGCGCGCTCGCCATGGGCCTCGAATTCCTCGCACGCGTCCGCAACAGCACCCTCTGGCTGGCTGCGCTCGCCGCCTTGATGGTGGCGAACTACGCGGGCTGGCGCATGGGCCTGGGCCTGGCGGCCGGGGCGGCCTGGTCGCTGGCGAACCTCGGGTTGCTCGAGCGCCTGATCGTGACCATCACCGGCTCCGAGTGCCGGACCTCGGTTTCCGCGCGGCGCGCCGGATGGGTGCTCGCCGGCATGCTCGCGCTCTTCGGCGCCGGCGCCCTGCTGCTGAGGGTCCTGCCGCCCGCGGCGCTGGTCGCGGGTTTCCTCGGGCCCTTCGTGGTCATGGTGTTCAAGGCGGTCGCGGCGCTGCTGCTCGACTCGCCGCTGTGGGCGCGCCTGACCCGTTCGCCCTGGCGCTCGCTCGCGCTGGTGCTCGTGGTCGCGGCGCTGGCCTGGGGGGTGGCGGCCTCGCTGCCCTCGCTCGGCGGCGCCAGCCCGGCGCCGGAGCCGCAGGCGCAGGCCGCGGCCCCGGCGGCCGGCCACGCGGCGGAGCCTGTCGCGAAGCCCGGGAGCGCGGGTCCCGAGAAGTTCCCGAACGTCGTCAGCCTGCTGGTCAAGTCCAATCCCGGGACGGAGTGGTCGCACGTGCTCCACCGCTTCGAGCCGGTGATCTTCTCGCTGTTCGTGGCGCTGGTGCTCTCGCTGGTCGCCTTCCTGGCCACGCGGAGGAAGCAGCTGGTCCCGGGGCCGTTCCAGAACGGGGTCGAGTACGTCGTCGAGCTGCTCTACGATTTCGTGGTCGGCATCCTGGGGCCGCATCACGGGCCGCACTTCGTGCCCTACCTCGGCACGCTGTTCATCTACATCCTGGCGATGAACCTGTTCGGGCTCATCCCCTTCATGGACTCGCCCACCTCGAGCCTCAACGTCACCGTGGGGCTCGCGCTCTGCACGTTCCTCTACGTGCAGTACACCGGCATCCGCGAATTGGGCGTGCTGGGCTACGTCGATCACATGGCGGGCAGCCCGCGCTCGGCGATCTCGTGGTGCATGGTGCCCATCATGCTGCCCGTGCACCTGATCGGCGAGCTGGCGAAGCCGGTCTCGCTCTCGTGCCGTCTCTTCGGCAACGTGTTCGGCGAGGACATGCTGCTGGTCGCCTTCACCTCGCTCGGCGTGGCGACGCTGTCGTTCATGCACTCGCCCGTCGGCATCCCCTGGCAGTTCCCGTTCCTGGTCCTGGCGCTGCTCACCAGCACCATCCAGGCGCTGGTCTTCACCGTGCTCAGCACCATCTACCTTCTCTTGATGCTCCCGCACGAACACTCGCAGGAAGAGGCAGTACACCCCGTCCACTGAATCCGGAGGAACGACCATGCCTTACGCTTCCGCACTCAGCTTCGCGCTCCCACTCGGCATCGCCATCGCCGCCATCGGCTCGGGCATCGGTCTCGGCATGATCGGCCAGGGCGCGATGCAGGCGATCGGCCGTCAGCCCGAAGCCGCCGCGAAGATCCAGCTCTCGATGATCATCATCGCCGGCCTGGCCGAGGCGCTCACCATCTACGCGTTCGTGACCATGTTCGTGCTGTCGGGCAAGATCGGCTGAGAGACCACCGCGCGCGCGCCGAAGGAGCCCGCATGAGAACGTTCCGGACGACGCTGACGATCACGCTGCTCACCACGCTGCCGGCCGCTGCCCGGGCCGCGGAGGGTGGCGGGTCGAAACCGTTGATCGACCTGCCGCTGGTCCTCACCCAGATCCTCGGTTTCGTGATCCTGCTGTGGGTGCTGCGCTCGCTCGCCTGGGGGCCGCTCGTCGGCCTGCTCGAGGAGCGCCGCCGGAAGATCGCCGGCGAGTTCGAGGAGGCGGAGCGCCGCAAGGCGGAGGCCGACGTGCTCAAGGCCCGTTACGAGCAGGACCTGAAGGGGATCGAGGCCCAGGCCCGCCAGCGCCTGCTGGAGGCGGTCGCCGCGGGCCAGCGTGTGGCGGCCGAGATCAAGACGCAGGCGCACGCCGACGCCACCGCGCGGCTCGCGCGGGCGGACGAGGAGATCGTCCACGAGCAGGAGAAGGCCCGCGAGGTGCTCAAGCAGCAGGTCGCCGTGCTCTCGATCCGCACGGCGGAGAGGATCCTGCGCGAGAAGCTCGACGACCCCGCCCAGCGACGGATGGTCGAGCGCTTCATCGACGAGGTGGACACCGCATCATGAGACAGGCCGACCTCGCCGCCGAGCGTTACGCCCGCGCCCTGTTCATGGTCGCGGAGCGCCGCGGCGAGATCTTCGAGGTGCTCGAGGACCTCAAGCGCCTGCTGGCGCTGGTGGGCGGGGACCCGCGCCTGGGCACCTACCTCCGCTCGCCGCTGGTGCCGCTCGAGCGCAAGCGCGCGCTGCTCAAGTCGGCGCTGGCGTCGCGCGCGCTCGTGCCGGTGGCGAGCTTCATGGACCTGTTGCTGCGCAAGAAGCGGATGGGGCTGTTCGCCGCCGCGGTGGACGAGTACGAGAAGCAGGTGCGCACCTGGCAGGGCCTGCAGGAGGCCGAGGCGGTGAGCGCGGTACCGCTCACCGAGGACGAGTCGAAGCGCCTGCACGCCCGGCTCGAGCGCATGACCGGGCTCACGATCGAGCTCAAGACCCGCGTGGATCCGGCCCTGGTCGGCGGCCTGTACGTGCGCATCGGCGACCGCGTCCTGGACCGCTCGGTGAAGGGCCTGCTCCAGTCGCTGCAGGACCGGCTCTTCGAGGTCAGTCTCCAGACACCGTAGAAGAAGACGTCCCTCACACCAGCCATCGGGGTTCGCACCCATGTCCTTTCGACCCGAAGAAGTGAGCGCCGTACTGGCGCAGGAACTCGATCGTTACGAGGCCACCCTCGAGACGAAGAGCGTCGGCACCGTGCTCTCCGTGGGCGACGGCATCGCGCGCCTGTGGGGCCTCGAGGACGCCATGGCCGGCGAGCTGCTCAAGTTCCCGGACGACGTCATGGGCCTCGTGCTGAACCTCGAGGAGGACAACGTCGGCGCCGTGCTGCTGGGCTCCGACGCGAACATCAAGGAAGGCGACCGCGTCGAGCGCACCGGCCGCATCGGTTCGGTGCCGGTGGGGCCCGCGATGATCGGCCGCGTGGTGAACGCGCTGGGCCAGCCGGTGGACGGCAAGGGTCCGATCGGCACCGACCGCTTCCGCAACCTCGAGTGGATCGCGCCGAGCGTCATCGAGCGCCAGCCGGTGAAGGAGCCGCTCCAGACCGGCATCAAGGCCATCGACTCGATGATCCCGATCGGGCGCGGGCAGCGCGAGCTCGTGATCGGTGATCGCCAGACCGGCAAGACCGCCATCGTCCTGGACACCATCCTGAACCAGAAGAACACGGGCGTGATCTGCGTCTACGTCGCCATCGGTCAGAAGGAGTCCACGGTGGCGAGCGTGGTGGCCACGCTCGAGAAGTACGGGGCGATGGAGTACACCACGGTCGTGACGGCCTCGGCCTCCGAGCCCGCGCCGCTCCAGTACCTCGCGCCCTACGCCGGCGTGGCGATGGGCGAGGACTACCTCTACAACGGCAAGCACGCGCTCTGCATCTACGACGACCTCTCGAAGCACGCGCAGGCCTACCGGCAGCTGTCGCTGCTGCTGCGGCGCCCGCCGGGCCGCGAGGCCTACCCGGGCGACGTCTTCTACCTGCACTCGCGCCTGCTGGAGCGCGCGGCGAAGCTGTCGGACGAGAAGGGCGGGGGCTCGCTCACCGCGCTGCCGTTCATCGAGACCCAGCTCGGCGACGTGGCGGCGTACATCCCGACCAACGTCATCTCGATCACCGACGGGCAGATCTACCTGGAGCCGGACCTGTTCTACGCCGGTGTGCGCCCCGCGGTGAACGTGGGCATCTCGGTCTCCCGCGTGGGCGGCAACGCCCAGATCAAGGCCATGCGCCGGGTGGCCGGCCGCCTGCGCCTGGACCTGGCGTCCTATCGCGCGCTCGCGGCCTTCGCCCAGTTCGGCTCGGACCTCGACAAGGCCACGCGTGCGCAGCTCACGCGCGGCGAGCGCATGGTGGAGCTGCTCAAGCAGGAGCAGTACGTGCCCATGCCGGTCGAGCAGCAGGTCATCTCGCTCTTCGCCGGCGTGAACGGCTATCTCGACGACCTGCCGGTGGAGGCCGTGCGCCGCTTCGAGCAGGAGTTCCTCGCGTTCGTCGAGAAGGAATACCCCGAGGTCCCGCACGACATCCGCACCACCAAGGACCTTTCGGACTCCGACCAGGCGCGGCTCCACGAAGCCGCCAAGAAGTTCAAGACCCTTTTCAAGCCCTGACCCATGGCCTCGCTCAAGGTACTGCGGCGGCGCATCCGCTCGGTCACCAGCACCCGGCAGATCACCAAGGCCATGGAGATGGTGGCCGCGGCGAAGCTGCGCCGCGCGCAGGCGCGGGCGCTGGCCACGCGGCCCTACGCCATCCGGCTGACCGGGATGCTCGAGAGCCTGGCCGCGGTGGCGCGCGAGCAGGAGTTGCCGCTGTTCGCCGCGCGCGAGGTGAAGCACACGGCGCTGGTGGTGATCGGCTCGAACCGCGGGCTGTGCGGGGGCTTCAACACCAACCTGTTCCGCGCGGCCGAGGAGCGCCTGCGCTCCGCCGCGCCGGGCAGCCTCGCGCTGGTGATCGTGGGCCGCAAGGCGCGCGACTACTTCCGGCGGCGCACCTGGCCGGTGCTCGTCACCTTCGCGGACCTCGGGGACGACGCGAGCGTCGATTCCGCGCGGCGCGTGACCGCCGACCTGCTGGCGCGCTTCGAGAGCGGCGCGGTGGACAAGGTCGAGATCCTCTACACGCGCTTCCACTCGGCGTTGCGCCGCCAGGTGACGTTCGAGACGTTCCTGCCGATCGGCGCCGCGCCAGCGGACGGCGGGCCGGAGGTCGCGCGCGACATCATCTTCGAGCCCGGCCTCGAGCCCATCTTTGCCGCCCTGCTGCCGCGCTTCGCCAGCGCCCGGATGCTCGCCGCGCTGGCCGATTCGCGCGCCAGCGAGGAGGGCGCGCGCATGACGGCGATGGGGGCGGCCAACAAGAACGCGGGCGAACTGCTCGACCTGCTGGTCCTGCAGCGGAATCGCCTGCGCCAGAGCATGATCACTCGTGAGATCCTGGATATCGTCGGTGGTGCCGAAGCGCTGAAATAGCGGACGAACGACGGCGCGTGCCGCGCCGCCGGTGAAGGAGAGACGATGAACGTCGGTCGAGTCGTGCAGGTCATCGGGCCCACCGTGGACGTGGCGTTCGATCCGGACAAGCTGCCGCGGATCCTCAACGCCATCATGATCGAGGACGCCGAGAAGGGCATCAACGTGACCGCGGAGGCCGCCCTTCACGTCGGCGACAACCTGGTCCGCTGCATCGCCATGAGCTCGACCGAGGGCCTGGTGCGCGGCATGAAGGCCGTGGACACCGGCGGCCCCATCACCGTGCCGGTGGGCGAGCAGTGCCTCGGCCGGCTCTTCAACCTGCTCGGCCAGACCATCGACGGCAGGCCGCAGGTCGAGACCGGCAAGCGCTACCCGATCCACCGCTCGTCGCCGACGTTCGAGGAGCAGGAGCCCACGCCCGAGCAGTTCGAGACCGGCATCAAGGTCGTGGACCTGCTGGCGCCCTACATCAAGGGCGGCAAGATCGGGCTCTTCGGCGGCGCCGGCGTGGGCAAGACCGTGCTGATCCAGGAGCTCATCCGCAACATCGCCACCGAGCACGGCGGCTACTCGGTGTTCGCCGGGGTGGGCGAGCGCACGCGCGAGGGCAACGACCTCTACCTCGAGATGAACCAGTCGGGCGTCATCGCCAAGACCGTGATGGTGTTCGGCCAGATGAACGAGCCGCCGGGGGCGCGCCTGCGCGTGGGCCTCACCGGCGTGACCATGGCCGAGTACTTCCGCGACGAGATGGGCCAGGACGTGCTGCTCTTCATCGACAACATCTTCCGCTTCGTGCAGGCGGGCAGCGAGGTCTCCGCGCTGCTCGGGCGCATGCCGAGCGCGGTCGGCTACCAGCCCACGCTGGGCACCGAGATGGGGGCGCTCCAGGAGCGCATCACCTCGACCAAGCGCGGCTCGATCACCTCGGTGCAGGCCATCTACGTGCCGGCCGACGACATCACCGACCCCGCGCCCGCCACCGCCTTCTCGCACCTCGACGCCACCACGGTGCTGGACCGCGCCATCGTGGACCGGGGCATCTACCCCGCCGTGGACCCGCTGGGCTCGACCTCGCGCATCCTCGATCCCAAGATCGTGGGCGAGGAGCACTACGCGGTCGCTCGCGCGGTGCAGAAGATCGTGCAGCGCTACCGCGATCTTCAGGACATCATCGCCATCCTCGGCATGGACGAGCTGTCGGAGGAGGACAAGCTGGTCGTGGGCCGCGCGCGCCGCATCGAGCAGTTCCTCTCGCAGCCGTTCTTCGTGGCCGAGGCGTTCACCGGCACGCCCGGCAAGTACGTCAAGACCGAGGACACCATCAAGGGCTTCAAGATGATCGTGAACGGCGAGCTCGACCACCTGCCCGAGCAGGCCTTCCGCATGAAGGGCGGCATCGAGGAAGTGATCGCGGACGCCGAGCGCATGTCCGTGGAGCACGCGTGAACACGCCGGGAGCGCGGAGCTGACCATGGCAGCGGCCCAGTTCGACCTGTCGATCCTGACCCCCGAGCGCGCGGTGTTCGAGGGGAAGGTCGAGTACGTGCAGGTGCCCGGCAGCGAGGGCTACCTGGGCGTGCTCGCCGGCCACGCGGCGCTGGTGACCGAGCTGGCAGCGGGCACGCTCACCGTGCGCGAGCCGGGCGGCGAGGATCGGCGGTGGCAGGTGAGCGGCGGCTTCTTCGAGGTCGCCGACGACCGCGCCACCGTCCTGGCGGACGAGGTGAGCGGGGAGGAGACGGAGGAGCAGGGCTGAGAATTCCGTCGCCCCGCGCAGGGAATCGAGCGCCCGACGGGAGACCGTCAGGCGCTCGATCCGTGCCCGGCGAGGTTGAAGCAGGCGAGCAGGTGCCCATAGCCCCGATCGCGTCCGTCCGCACGAGGCGGCCTGGGCCGGAAATGACGCACCCCTGTCGCGCGTGCCTCATCGTGATTGGAAGAGCCGCACGTCTCCAACCAGGAAGAGGAGCACGAATCCCATGCGCACTCTTCTGAAGGTGTCGATCCCCGTGGAATCGGGCAATCGTGGCATCAAGGACGGCAATCTCGAGAACTCGATCCAGGGGATCATGAAGCGCCTCGCCCCGGAGGCCGCGTACTTCTACCCGGAGAACGGCCGCCGCACCATGCTGATGGTGTTCGACATGAAGAGCCCCGCGGACATGCCCAGCATCACCGAGCCGCTCTTCATGGACCTGAATGCCTCGGTGGAGATGTACCCCGTGATGAACGCGGAGGACCTGAAGAAGGGGCTTTCGGCGATGATGGAACATCACGGGGCGGCAAAGCGCTGACCGCGGCCGGTCTGCCGGGGCGCGGCCCAAGGTCCTGTCCGGAGGGCTCTTCGGGCATCCTCCCGGGCCGCGCCCGGCTCGTTCCGGCCTTGCAGGGGCTGGACAACCGGCGCATGCTTTCCCCGGTAGGATCGTGATGCAGGGCTCGAGAGGCGAGCCGGCCGGTCGGAGGTCGACCGGCGCATCGTCCGGAGGTGAGAGATGCACGCCACTCCCATCGACGTCACCGATTTCGACGCGCGTCGCCTGAATGCCGTGCTTGCCCGATACGATGATCTCCCGGTCTCCGGCCGGCGCGAGGTGAACCTGCTGCGGCGCGAGCTGGACCGGGCGCACATCGTGGCCTCGCGCGAGGTCGGCGATCGGGTCGTGACCATGAACTCCCAGGTCGTGCTCCGCGACCTCGACAGCGGGCAGGAGTTCACCTGCCGGCTCTCGTTCCCCGATGAGGCCAACGTGGAGGCCGGCCGGCTCTCGGTGCTCGCTCCCGTGGGCACCGCGATCCTGGGCTACCGCGAGGGCAACGTGATCGAGTGGGAGGTGCCCGCGGGGACGCGGCGCATCCGGATCGAGAAGATCCTCTATCAGCCCGAGGCCGCGGGGGACTACCACCTCTAGCCGGGCGCCCGCCCCGCCTGCGGCCGTGGCCCGGGCGCGGTCCTTTCTCGTCCATTTGGCGATTGAAGCGAGTTCGACGGCGGTGGATAATCACGCTGGGCGCTGCTGAAGCCGCGTTCCAGCCTTCGTCCTGAGGGGACCGCCGTGTCGCCGCACACCGTCCCGCAATCCCCCGCCGCCGCCGTCCCGACCTCTTCGCGCCCGGGCTCCCAAAGCCGCGCCCGTCGCCCGCCGGGAGTCCCCGCGCACTTCCCCTCGCCCCCACGTCACCCCGAGGAGCCCCTCCCATGCGCACCTCGTCGCTCTCCCTGATCTTTCTCCTGGGCATGGCCGCGCTCGCGGCAGGCCCAAGCTCTGCGCAGCAATCCCGTCCGACAGACGACGAGGCGGTCATGCTGCGGCGGCCGGAACCGGACGACGTGCGCTCGCGGGCGTCGCGGCTGGGCACCTCCGCCACGGGCGACACGTTCTTCATCGGGCACGTCACGAGCGGTGGCCAGTTGCCCTGGCAGGTCGGCCGCGGGCCCTACCGCCCGGGCGTGAGCCGCGAGGGCGTGTGGGACTTCGAGTGGTCGGCGGGCGACCCCGACTCGCTGCAGGGCTGGGTCCCGGTCGTCCAGCCGAACGACCGCACGCTCGGGACCATCGCGGACGACCTGCGTCCCTGGATGGCCCTCGACTACGGCAACCGCATGAACGCGGCGCCCGTCCAGGGCCACACCTACGGCATCGTCAGCGCCTGGCACGTGGACCGGGGCAGGGACGTGCCGGACGCCGCCAACCCCGCGGCCACGCCGCTGTGGTCTCCGCTCGCGGGCACCGCCTCGGCGTGGTGCGGTCTGCGCTCGGCCGACGACCGCTCGTATCTCGATGACGCCGCGCGGGGCGGTACGGGCAACCCGATCAACGGCGACGCGCTCCTGGGGCGGCGCTGGGACGGCACCACGGAGACGAACTTCCCCGGCTACGCCAACCAGTGGGACCAGATGCTGTACCGCGACGTGCGCGTGGCCTCGGGCGGGGCACTCACGGTCAGCTTCAAGTACCAGACCTGGCTGGACGTGGGTCTGGACAACACGACCACCCGCTGCACCGGCTGGTTCGACAAGGACCCGCTCAACGTCACCTCCGGCAACTTCGTCAGTTCAACGACCGCCGGCAGGATCCAGCCCGTCGATTCGTTCATGGTCTACGTGGGGGTGCCGGCGATGCCCGCCGCCACGACCCATTCGGATGGCGTGGTCCGCCCGATCTTCGATCTCAAGCGCCGCTGGTTCTCCGAGGTCATCGCCGTCGAGCAGCCGTACAAGGAGATCCTGACCACCTCCGGCCTGGACTCCGCGTACAGGTCCACCGCGCGCGTCTTCACCGTGGCGAACGCGGTCCTGCAGCCCATGCTGAGCGCGCAAGGCGCGGCGGATGGCGGGGGCGTCATCCGGATCGTGTTCCGGGTGAAGACGAACAAGGACATCTCGGACGAGTCCGGCACGGGCGGGACATTCCAATCGTATGGTTACGGGGCGGTGCGCATCGACGACGTCGGCATCACGGGTTGCGCCACCCCGGTCACGAGCGGCTTCGAGACGCCGGGCGAGATCGACAACACGATCGAGGGGCCCGACGCCTCGGCTCCAGGTCCGGCGGTCGCGCAGGGCTACGCCCTCCAATACTGGAAGGGGACGGGCAAGCCGCCCAGGATGATGTTCCACAACCACCCGCTCCTCGGTGGCCCCATCGGTAGCGGAGACTCCTACTCCGCCCTGAGCTACGCGGATCTGTGCGGGCCGCCGGGCTCGCCGATACGCCTCTGCAACCTGGATGGCGTGGTGGTCTCCATGGGCGATCATGACGACGGCGAGCGGGCGGGCAGCCATGGCGTCCTGGCCTTCCACGAGACCCGCCAGGGAATGCTCTCGCCCACCATCAACCTGGTCACCCCGGACGTGGGCCTGAACAGTTGTGGCCTGGACCGGGCACACGTCGAGGCGACCGATGACTGGCTGCTCTCCTACGACATCCAGGCCGAAATCTTCAATTCCGCCAGCACGGGGAACGTCTGGATGGCGGGTCTGCAGTGCTACCCGGTGCTCCAGGCGAATGGCTCTAAGGTCTGGGGCCAGGTCAAGCTGCCGTCCTCCGCGTGGTCCGACCCCCGGTCCATCTGCACGAGCTACTACGATCCGATCAAGCCCTTGATCCACACGTCGAAGCCGAACGGCATCCCGGATTCGATCCGCATCTTCCTGGGGCGCGAGCAGCGCTGCATCAGCTTTGGCGTGACGGACGGTTGCTCACCGATCTGCGGGGCCTCGTACGACAACGTGGCGCTGGCCTTCCCGCCACCCCTGGTCGGCCAGCCGGACCGGCTTCAGGTGGACATCTGGGACTGGTACAACGACGCGTTCCCGCGCAACGAGACGGTGGGCCTGCCCGGCACGACGGCCTTCGATACCTGCGGCGCGCTGATCAAGACGGGACGCAACACCGCACCGATGACCGGGAACACCGTGCGGTTCGATGTGCCGGGCGACAGCGTCATCGTCCACGAGTCGAACGCCGACGGGACGCCCAGCCGGGTGGACATGGTCTTCCGCATCCTGCCGGGGCCGGGCAACTACATGATCGTCGGCGACAAGGCGACGGCTCTGCGCAGGGTGCCGAGTGTCGCGGTGGCGGTGGCACCCGGCGACAATTCGTTCTGGGGCCAGTACATGGCCACCCCGGGCGAGTTCAGCAAGGGAAACCACATCAGTGGGTGGAACGTCGACACCTGGAACAGCGTTCGCTGTGACACGGTCGAGACCAACATCTTCCCGGCGTTCGAGAACCACGCGAATCTGCCGAACATCGCGGCCGGAAGGTGGATGAGCACGATCCACGAGGAGGATCCGCGTCTGGGAACGGTGGCCCTGCCCAACCGACTGGGCATCCTCAAGAACCGCTGCTTCCTGATCGATCCAGCCGCCGGTCAGCCGGTCGACGAGACCAACATCACCTGCAATTCGGTGCCGGCGTGGGTGACCGCCGACCCGGGCAAGACCGGCTACGACGGTAACCAGCAGACCCTGGAGTACACGAAGGTGTTCCCCGACGGGCTCCTGACGGCGGGCTCGCACGTGCAATACTTCTTCCGCGGCTCGAAGATCGCAACGCCGACGCAGTTCGTGATGGTGCCCGACACGAACTCCATCTACCCGCAGCCCGACGAAGGCCCCGACTACGACGGCCATCGCTGGCAGCAATTCGGCGTGCTGCCCGACCGGTGGAAGGAAGTCGCCTACGGCGGCCTGGGTTCGGCCTGCCTGCTGGTCCTCGACTACGACGACCGCGGGGGGAGCGAGCGCGCCTTCGTCAGCCTCGCCGATTCGATCGGCATGACGTTCCGGATGAAGTACGGCGCCCATAACGGGTGGCACGCGTCGGCGGCCTACATCGCCCCGGATGGCAGCCACGATTACACTGGGCAGGCCGTGGGCGGCGACCCGACGATCGCGGTGTGGAAGCACGGCGGTCAGCCGGGGACGGTCTGGGACTTCTACCAGGTGAAGGGCGTCGAGTCGGCGACCATGAGCAGCGGCGGCATCGGCAGCCGGCTGGCGAGCCGTTCCGGCATGGGTCTGCTGGCTGGGAAGCAGAGCATGCAGGGTCCTACACCCGACATGCTGCGCGCGTACTACAGGGACATCCTCCTTCTCTCGGGTGACCTGAATGCGAACATCCTGGGCCCGGTCCCGAACAACGGGTCCAACGACGTGGGGATCCTCCAGGACTTCCTCTCCAACGGCGCCGGCCCACTCGACCCACGCGGTCTGTGGGCCATGGGCAGCGGGTTCGTCGAGAGCGAGACGGCGGCGGGGGGGGCTCACCTGTCGTTCCTGACGGACAACCTTGCGACCTTCCTGCGCGACCCCTCGTACTACAGCCTGTCGGGCGCAGCCGTACTCGATCCCGACCTTCTCCCCACGACCGTCATCGCGCCCGGTGGCATGCGGTATGGCATCCGGAACAGCTGCGCGTCGTCGAACGACGTGCTGGAGGTGAACACGGGCGTTCCCGGAGCCACGGTCGCGAGTCACTACGAGAACCTGGGCGGCAACGGTCCCTACGTCGCCGGCGTGTACGCGCCGAGCAGCCCATCGCATCCGTACGTCACGCTGGTGGACGGCTTCGACCTCAAGAACCTCAGGAGCTCCGGGGGCCATGACACCGCGGGCCGCCTGGGGTACTTCATGGACGTGCTGGTGAACGCCTTCGGGTCGGTCTGTGCATTCATGCCGCCGCCGTTCATGGACGCTCCGCAGAACACGGCGGGCCCGGTCGACTTCCTCGGCAACGTCCGGGGCAATCCGATGGTGGGTGGACGCGGGGCGACCGTGCACTTCGGGCTCGCGAGCGGGGACCGGGTCGAGGCCGGGGTGTTCGACCTGGCCGGCCGCCGAGTGCGGACACTGGCGGACCGGAACTTCCCGCCCGGTGAGCACACGCTGGTCTGGGACGGCGCGGACGAACAGGGTCGCGCCCTGCCCCGCGGCGTCTACTTCACCCGGGTGGATTTCGTCGGCCGGCACTTCCAGGGTGCCAGGAAGATCGTCCTGCTCAGATAGTACGCTCGCATTCCCGGGGGATCCTGCTCGTCGATTGCCCGATCGAGGAGCAGAGTCCCGGCGGGGCTGCCGGCTGGTTCCGCCGGACCGATGTTCTGGGCTATCGTGCCCGGGATGATGGAGATCCCCGAAGAGATCCTGGTCGCCCTGGCGCAGCAGCGGGGCCTCGCGCTCGACGCCGGGCGTGCCGAGGCGCTGCGGCCGCCGGCCGAGAGCCTGCTCGGGCGTCTCGCGCTCATCGGGGAGACGCTGCCGCGCGACGCGGCGCCACCGCCGTCGGCGGCCCTCGAGGACCGCGCGCCGTGAGGGACGACGGCCTCTGCTTCCTGAGCGCCGCCGAGCTGGGCCGTCGCATCGCCCGGCGGGAGGTCTCGCCCGTCGAGGTCGCTCGCGCCCACCTGGCGCGCATCGCCCGGCTCGACTTGAAGCTCAACGCCTACCTGACGGTGACCGCCGACCGCGCGCTGGCCGAGGCCGCCGCCGCCGAACGCGAGATCGCCGCGGGGCGATGCCGTGGCCCGCTGCACGGCGTGCCGATGGCGCTCAAGGACCTCTTCGACACCGCCGGCGTGCGGACGACCGCGGGCTCGAGGATCCTGGCGGAGAACGTGCCGTCACGCGATGCCGCCGTGGTCGAGCGCCTGAGCGCGGCCGGGCTGGTGCTGCTCGGCAAGACCAACCTGCACGAGTTCGCCTTCGGCACGACGAGCGACAATCCGCACCACGGCCCGGTCCGCAACCCGTGGGACCTGGAGCGCAGCCCGGGCGGCTCGAGCGGCGGCAGCGGCGCGGCACTCGCATCCGGCCTGTGCGCCGTCTCGCTCGGCACGGACACGGGCGGCTCGATCCGCATCCCCGCGGGCGCGTGCGGCGTGGTGGGGCTCAAGCCCACGCTGGGCCGCGTGAGCCGCCGCGGCGTCACACCGCTGGCGTGGTCGTTCGACACCGTGGGCCCGATGTCACGCGCGGTCGAGGACGCGGCCCTGCTGATGAACGCGATCGCCGGTCCGGACGCGGAGGACGAATGGTGCGCGGCGCGGCCGGCGGAGGACTTCACCCGCGATCTCGAAGCCGGAGCACGCGGCCTCATGCTCGCGGTGCCGCGCGACTGGTTCTTCGAGGGCGTGGAGCCCGGCATCGAGGCGGTGGTGCGCGAAGCCATCGCCGTGCTGGGGCGGGAGGGCGCGCGCGTCGTCGAGGCGTCGCTTCCGGGCATGGCCGACGCGCACACCGCGCACCACGCCATCCTGGCGGCCGAGGCGGCCGCGTTCCACGGTCCATGGTTGCGCGAGCGACCGGATGATTACGGCAGCGACGTGCGCCGCGGGCTCGAGCTGGGGCAGCTCGTCGCGGCGGTGGACTACGTCAACGCATGCCGCGTGCAGGCGATCGTGCGCGCCACGTTCCGCGCGGCCCTCGCGGAGGCCGACGTGCTGGTCACACCCTGCCTGCCGCAGCCGCCGCCGCGGGTGGGCGAGCCCATGTCGCGCGAGCCCGCGGTGGCGTGGAACCGCCTGCTGACGCCGGTGAACCTGGCGGGCTACCCCGCCCTCTCGCTGCCGTGCGGCTTCGACGGAGGCGGGATGCCCGTGGGCCTGCAGATCATCGGACGGCCGTTCGAGGAGGCGCTGGTGCTGCGCGTGGCGCGGGCCTGCGAGCGGGCGACGGGGTGGGGCACGAGGCGGCTGCCGGGCTGAGACCGGTCCCCGGCCGCTGTCGCGCGGGAGACGAGAACACGGCGCGCGGGCGCCACGGAAGACCTCGAGAGGAGAGTGACGTGTCGGACCACGAATGGGTGCGGGAGTTCCCCGGCGCCGTCACGGTGTGCGACCGCGACGGTGTCGTCCTGGAGATGAACGAGCGCTCGGTCGCGAGCTTCGCGGACGACGGCGGCGCGGCGCTGATCGGCACGAACGTGCTCGACTGCCACCCCGAGCCGGCGCGGGGCAAACTGGCTGCGCTCCTAGCCTCGGGGCAGGCGAACGTCTACACCATCGAGAAGGACGGCGTGAAGAAACTCATCTACCAGGCGCCGTGGTATCGTGACCGCGCGTACGCCGGGTTCGTGGAGCTGTCCCTCGAGATCCCGGCAGACCTTCCGCACTTCGTGCGTGGGGGGTGACGGGAGCGTCGTTCCGACATTTCGCCACGGTGGGAGAACCGCGGGCGGGAGTGGCCATTCGGCAGGAGGAGATCATGGGTGAAGAAGGCAAGAGCAGGTCGCATTCGGTGTGCGGTGGCGAACTTGCGGGTCCGCTCTGGTTCGGCGGCTGGCTGTTCACGATCGGCTTCCTGAAGCTGGCGCTGGTGAAGGCGCTGTTCGCGCTGCTGCTCTGGCCCTACTACCTCGGAGTGGCCTTCCGCCTGCCGAAATAGCGCCGGGAAGACGTCAGCCGCCCGGCGGGGCACCCCGCCGGGCGGCCGCGTTTCAACGACGTGACTTCAGCCCTTCGCGGCCCCCGCCGTCACCCTCCCGGGATACGCGGCCAGCGCGGCGCCGAGGCACTTCATCGCGCGCCTGAGCTTCGTCTCCTCGAGCACGTAGGCTATGCGCACCTCGTCCCGGCCGAGCCCCGGCGTGGCGTAGAAGCCGTCGGCGGGAGCCACCATCACGGTCTCGTTGTCCAGCGCGAAGTCCTTGAGCAGCCACTCGGCGAAGGCGCTGGCGTCGTCCACCGGCAGCCGCGCGCAGACGTAGAAGGCGCCCTCGGGCTTGCGCACCAGCACGCCGGGGATGGCCTCGAGTGCTTCGATCACGACGTCACGGCGCTTCTGGTACTCGGCGATCACGCCCGCGATGTAGGAGGCGGGCACCTCGGTGAGCGCGGCGCAGGCGACCTGCTCGACCGTGGGCGGGCACAGCCGCGCCTGGCCGAAGCGCATGATCGCCGCCATGAAATCCCGGTTGCGGCTGACGATGTTGCCGATGCGCGCGCCGCACAGCGAGTAGCGCTTGGAGACCGAGTCCACCACCACGACCTGCTGTTCCATCCCGGCGAGCGTGAGCACCGAGCGGTGCCGGTGGCCGTCGTAGACGAACTCGCGGTAGACCTCGTCGGCGATCAGCACGAGGCCGCGCTCGCGGCAGATCGAGGCGAGCAGGTCGATCTCGGCGTCGCGGTAGACCGTGCCGGTCGGATTGTTGGGCGAGCAGATGAGCAGGGCGCGCGTGCGCGGCCCGATCTTCGCCTCGATCTCGGCGCGCGGCGGCAGGTGGTAGCCGTCCTCGGCCCGGGTCGTCACCGGCACGAGCTCCACGCCGATCATGGCGGCGAAGCCGTTGTAGTTGGTGTAGAACGGCTCGAAGACGATCGCCTGCTCGCCGGCGTCGCAGAGGGCGCCGAGCGTGAACAGCAGCGCCTCGCTGCCGCCGGTGGTGACGAAGATCTCCTCGGCCGCGAGCGTCACGCCGATCCCGGCATAGTACGAACGCAGCGCCTCGATGAACCCGGGCAGTCCCTGCGACGGCCCGTAGGGCACGTTCGCGTCGCCGTAGGAGCGCAGGCGGTCGAGGATGGCCTTCGGCGTGGGGATGTCGGGCTGCCCGATGTTGAGCGGGTAGACCGTCCTGCCGGCCTTGCGGGCCTGGGCGGCGAACGGCGCGAGCCGGCGGATGGGCGAGGCCGGCATCTGCTGGGCCCGCCTGGAGAGCGGCGTGCTGCTGGACATCAGGACCTCCGTCGAGAGCGGCCCGGGCCGCGCGGCCCGCTGGTGCGGGCGCGGCGCTCGGACGACGCGGGCCGAAGCGGGAGGAGTCTAGCGCAGAGAAGGCTCGCATCGCGAGTCGCGCCGCGGTACATTCCGGCCCCGGTTCGTGGCGCACGGTCGCCGGTCACGGCACATCGGAGCAGGCAGCCTGGAGGATGGCGTTGAGAGAGATCCGCACCTGGACGACGAAGGACTCGGCCGCGCTCTACAACGTCGCGGGCTGGTCGAACGGCTATTTCCGCATCAACGATGCGGGGCACGTGGAAGTCACGCCCTCGGGGCCGGAGGGTCCGAGCGTGGACCTCTTCGACCTCACGCTCGACCTGCAGCGTCGCGGGCTCGGCATGCCGCTGCTGATGCGCTTCTCGGACATCCTCCACAGCCGCGTGCAGGCCCTGTTCGGCTGCTTCGACGGCGCCATCCGCGAGTACGGCTACCGCGGACGCTACCGCGGCGTCTACCCGATCAAGGTGAACCAGCAGCACCAGGTGGTCGAGGAGCTGGTGCGCTTCGGCTCGCCGTTCGGCCTGGGGCTCGAGGCCGGCTCCAAACCGGAGCTGCTGGCGGGGCTCGCCCTGCTCGACAGCCCGGATTCGCTCCTCGTCCTCAACGGCTACAAGGACGTCGAGTACATGGAGACGGCGCTGCTCTCACAGAAGCTGGGGCGCTACCCGATCGTGGTCATCGACCGTTTCCGCGAACTGGACCTGCTGCTGCAGGTCGCGCGCCGCCTGGGCATCCGGCCGCACATCGGCGTGCGCGGCAAGCTGACGACCAAGGGCGCGGGCAAGTGGATGGAGTCCACCGGCGACCGCTCCAAGTTCGGGCTCACCGCCACCGAGATCGTGATGCTCCTCGACAAGCTGCGCGAGGAGCAGATGCTCGACTGCCTCGAGCTGCTGCACTTCCACATCGGCTCGCAGATCTCCGCGGTGCGCGCCATCAAGGACGCGATGCAGGAGGCCTGCCGCATCTACGTCGAGCTGGTGAGGTCGGGGGCGGGGCTCAGGTTCCTGGACGTCGGCGGCGGCCTGGGCGTGGACTACGACGGCTCGTCCACCAACTGGCCCTCGTCCGCCAATTACACGATGCAGGAGTACGCCAACGACGTGGTGGCCGCCATCCAGGACGCCTGCGAGACGGCGAAGGTGCCGCACCCCGACATCATCACCGAGTCGGGCCGGGCGCTGGTGGCGCACCACTCGGTGCTGGTGTTCAACATCCTGGACGTGAACGAGGTGCTGGCGGGCAACGCCCCGCCGCCGGTGGACAAGGACGAGCACGCGGTCATCCAGCAACTGGTCGAGACCTGGCGCTCGGTGTCGCGCAAGAACTTCCAGGAGGCGTACCACGACGCGCTGCAACTGAAGGAGGAGGGCACCAACCTCTTCAACGTCGGCCTGCTGGACCTGCGCGGCCGCGCCCGCGTCGAGCAGCTGTTCTGGGGCTGCTGCGAGGCCATCCTCAAGATCATCCGCGAGCTGGACTACGTGCCGGACGACCTCGAAGGCCTGGAGAAGGGTCTGGCCGACACCTACTACGGGAACTTCTCCGTGTTCCAGTCGGTGCCCGACCACTGGGCGGTGAAGCAGCTCTTCCCGATCCTGCCGCTGCACCGGCTGAACGAGCGCCCCACGCGCCGGGCGGTCATCGCCGACCTGACCTGCGACTCGGACGGCAAGATGGACCAGTTCATCGAGCTGCGCGACGTCAAGAGCTCGCTCGAGCTGCATCCGTTCGACGGCCGGCCGTATCACCTCGGCGTGTTCCTGGTGGGGGCGTACCAGGAGATCCTGGGCGACCTGCACAACCTGTTCGGCGACACCAACGCCGTGCACATCGCGCTCGACGAGAACGGCTACCGCATCGATCACGTGGTGGAGGGCGACTCGGTCACCGAGGTGCTGGGCTATGTGCAGTACCAGAAGCAGCACCTGGTGCAGCGGATGCGGCAGGCCAACGAGGAGGCCCTGCGCCGCGGCCTGCTCACCTTCGAGGAATCGGCGCTGCTCATGCGCCGTTACGACGAGGGGCTCTCCGGGTACACCTATCTCGAGGAGGAGGATCCGGCGACGCGGATCGAGAGCACGGCCACGGGCCTGACGGCTGCGCCGCTGGCGCTGTTGCCCGAGCCGCTGCCGGTCCCCGCGGCGCAGGCGTCGCCCGAGCCGCCGCCGGCCGCGCCCGAGGTCGGGCCGCGGCGCCGCAAGCGCGCACCGGAAGAGGGCACGCCGGAGCAGAGCAGCTTCCTGCCCGGCCAGGAGCAGTGAGGGGGATCCGCGCCCGCGCGGGTCGCGGGCGCGGATCGGCTAGCGCGCGATGACGAGCCGCGTGGTCGCGCTGCGACCGCCGGTCTCGAGGCGCACGAAGTAGAGCCCGGCGGCGACGGCGCGTCCGTCCGCGTCGCTGCCGTCGAACTGCGTGGCGTGGTCACCCGCGGAGCGTTCGCCCTCCTCGATCACTCGCACGCGGCGCCCCGCGAGATCGAAGAGCTCGAGGCGGACGGGCGCGGCCGAGGGCAGCGTGTAGCGCAGCAGGGTCGCTCCGCGCGCCGGGTTCGGCGCGGGCGACGCGAGCCAGAGCCACGCGGGAGTGGGGGCTGGCGGCACGTCCGTGGTGGCGCTCGCGGAGTACTCGCCCGCGCCGATGTCGGGGCCGGCCCCGCTGTAGTAGTCGTTGATCCCGGGCAGCAGCAGGCCCGCGTCGATCGCGGGGCTGCCGGCCTGCACGCGGTAGTCGCCGGTTGCGGGCGCGACGAAGAGCGGGTCGCCCGTGCGCCCGTGCGCCTCGAAGCCCGTGGCGGAGCGCAGGGCGGACAGGTTCCCGTAGTACCCGCTGTTCCAGTGGAACAGGGACGAGCTGCCGGGGGCGTAGAGCAGGTCGCCGTCGTAGTCGTTGCCGGTCTGCGATTCGCCGGGGTCGTCGTTCACCGAGCTGATGCCGTTGCCGACCAGGATGTTGTTGCGGAAGTGCATGTTCGAGTACGGCCCGCTCGGCCAGACGGCCGGCTTGCCCGCGACGTTCGTGGTGGCGGTGTTGTGGCAGATCCAGGTCTGGCCCGCGCTGGAGAGGGAGAACTTGAAGGCGCTGCGGCGATAGTTGGTGATCCGGTTGTAGACGATGTACTCCGGGCCCTGGTAGTTGGGCGCGACCGAGATCCCGCTGTAGTTGCCGTCGAAGCTGTTGTCCCACAACCTCAGGTTGATCCCCGAGACCGTGTCGGTCTCGATCGCGTCGTCCCCGCAGCCGGTCACGACGTTGCTGTAATAGTCCGCGTCGGCCGCGATGTTCTCGGTGAGTCCGTCGTTCGCGTCCATCCCGTCGAAGAAGCCCTGCACCGTGTTCAGGCGGATGACGTTGCCGCGCCCTCCCCGGTTGGAGATCCCCGTGATCTCCTCCTCGTGTGACTTGGTGGCGTCCCAGGGCCAGAGCCCTACGCGCGGGTCGCGGACCAGGTTGCGCTCGACCAGGTTGTCGGCGGCCGAGAGGCGCATGAAGATGCCGCGTCCGCCGACGGTGTGGACGTGGTTCTCCGCGATCCAGCAGCCGTTCGCGCCGCGCAGCTGGATGCCCGAGCCGTTCGAGCCGGTGCCGAAGTAGCGGATCTCGAATCCGGCCACGCGCCAGTAGGAGTTGTCGAGGAAGATCCCGGCGTTGTACCGCGCCACGTGCATGGTGTGGCTGGCCGGCGACGACTGGTCCTCCAGCTTCACGTAGAGCCGTCCGCCCTCGATGGCGAAGCCCTGGGTCATGCCGTGGGTGTTCGCGACGAGCTCCGCCAGGCTGGCGTGCTTGTAGAGCCGCTGCAGGCTGTCCGCGCACACGAGACGCGTGGTCGCCGCGTAGGGCAGGCTGTAGATGCCGCCGCCGTCACTCCGCCAGTCGCTGCGCCGGAGCAGCGCCGGGTCCGAGCCGTCGAGGACCACTCCGGGACCGTCGGCGACGAGCTGGATGCGCGCTGCGGCCGTGCCGGCGCGGAGGCAGTCCAGGGTCTGGTAGTAGACGCCGGCCCGCACGCGGATCTGATCACCCGGGTTGGCGCGGTCGGCTGCGGCCTGGAGCGTGGCGAGAGGCGCGCCGGAGGTGCCGGCGTTGGCGTCGTTGCCGCCGGTCGCGACCCACCAGGTCGCTCCGGTGGCCACGGTCGAGGGCGTGGACCGGGTGCGCGTGCTGGCGGTGGCGCTCGAGCCGCCATCGGGGTCCTCGATGACCGCGCGGACCTCGACCGGCGCGTCCTCGGGCAGCCACATCACGCTGCCGGCCCAGCGCTGGTTCGTGATGCGCGCCAGGTCCACCCCGCGCCGCCAAGCCGTCTGCCCGGACGGGCGCCACTCGAGGTGGGCGACGGCGTCCAGGTCGGTGTCACCGGTGTAGGCGAGCCGGGCGCCGATGGCGTTGAAGGTCGGGTAGAGCTCGAGCGCGCCCGCGGTCGAGGCGGTCTGGGCGAAGGCGGCGGGGGGGAGGAGTGCGGCGTAAAGCAGCGCGACGAAGGCGGATGTGCGAGCGAAGTTCATGGCAGGGTGCCCTCCGTGGGCATGGTTATCGGCCGGGGAGGACACTCACCATAGCACTTCGTGCGGCCCGGAGCGGACTCAACAGCAGGCGGGGAATCCGCCTATTTCGACCGCCCCGGGCGGGCCCGACCCTCGCCGCTCAGCCCCGCGGAGGTCCGGCCCCACCGAGCCCGTAGAGCGGCTGGTACTTGCGCCACAGGTAGTCGAGGTACGGCTCGATGCTCATGGGCGAGCCCGTGGCGCGCTCGACCAGTTCGTCGGCGGTGAACTTGGCGCCGTGCTGGTAGACGTTCTCCCGCAGCCAGGCGTGGAGCGCGCCGAACTCGCCGCGCGCGATCTCGCCGGGGATCGCCGGGTGCGCCCGGGTCGCGGCCGCGAAGAACTGGGCGCTCAGGATGTTCCCGATCGTGTAGCCCTGGAACTGCCCGCCGATCAGGCCCGCGTACCAGTGCACGTCCTGCAGGGCGCCGTCCCGGTCGTCGGGCGGCGAGAGACCGAGGTCCGTCATCATGCGGGTGCGCCAGGCGTCCGGCAGGTCCTTCACCTCGAGGCGCCCCTCGAGCAGGTCCAGCTCGAGGTCGAAGCGCAGCATGACGTGCAGGTTGTAGGTGACCTCGTCGGCGTCGGTGCGGATGAGCGAGCGGGCGACCCGGTTGATGGCGCGGTAGAACGTCTCCAGCGGCACCGTCGCGAGCTGCGCCGGGAAGCTCGCCTGCAGCCGTGGATAGAAGTGCTCCCAGAAGCCGCGGCTGCGTCCGACCAGGTTCTCCCAGAGGCGCGACTGGCTTTCGTGCACGCCCGCCGAGGCCCCCTCGGCCAGCGGGGTGCCGTCGTACTCGTGGCGGATGCCCTGCTCGTAGAGCGCGTGCCCGCACTCGTGCAGCGTGCTGAAGAGCGCGTCGGTGAGGTCGTCCTCGCGCACCCGGGTGGTGATGCGCACGTCGCCGAGCGAGAACTTGGTCATGAACGGGTGGTGTGTCTTGTCCTGGCGGCCGCGCTCGAGGTCGAAGCCGTAGCGCCGGATCACCCCGAGTCCGAAGGCCAGCTGGTCGGCCTCGGGTGCGTGCTGTCTCAGGCACGAGTCGTCGGCCGGCGGCTGCGCGGTGATGGCGCGCACCAGCGGCACCAGGCGCTCGCGCAGTTCGGCGAACAGGAGGCGCACCGCGGCGGCCTTCAGGCCGGGATCGGAATAGTCGATGAGCGGGTCGGCGATGGATTCGTAGCCGGGGAAGAAGCCAGCCAGCCGTCGCGAGAGGTCGAGCGTCTGCTCCAGCAGCGGGCGCATGCGGGCGAAGTCGTTCGCCGGGCGGGCCTCGGTCCACACCTGGTAGGAGTGCGCGTCGTGCTCGCTCATCTCGGAGACGAACGCGGCCGGCACCCGGACCGAGCGCTCGTACTCGCGGCGCGTCACCCGCACCAGCGAGACGTCGTCCGCATCGCGGGGCAGGTCGCGGGTCTCACGCTCCAGCGCGTCGAGCAACCGCCCGAGCGCGGCGTCGGTGAACTTCTCGTGGGCGAGCCGGCCCAGCGTGGCCAGCTGCCGGCCGCGCGCCCCGGCGCCGCCGGGCGGCATGTAGGTCGCCTGGTCCCAGCGCAGCACCGCGGCCGCCGAGCCGAGGTCGTTCACTTCGAGCAGCCGGGCCTTCAATTCGTCGAGTCGTGCGTTCATCGAAGCACTCCGAGGGGTGGGGTGCGGTGCGTGGCTGCGGCGATCGGATCGGCGCGGCGGTCCTCCTCTTCATCCTGCCTGTGGATGGGAGACGGGTCAGCGCTGAACCGCCGCGACGGAGCGGCTACTTTCTCCGGCCGACCGGCATGAGGGCGAGCACCTCCCAGGCGGAGGGCACCCCGAGCGCGCGCCGCACGGCGCCCTCGTCGAAGCCGCCGACCATCACCGTGCCCAGTCCCAGCACCGTGCACTCGAGATAGACGTCCTGCACGATGAAGCCCGCCTCCATGCCCAGCCAGCGTTCGGAGTTGCCGCGGAACTTCGTCGCGGCGAGCGTGCTGTCGCCGATCACGGCGACGACCGCCGCGGCGTGCTGGAGGGTCTCCTGCCCGCGCGCGGCCGCGGCGAGGGAGTCACGCAGCGGACCGGCGGCGACCCGCGCGAGCGCGTGCTCCTTCGGCTCGTAGCGGTAGACGCCGGCCGCCAGCCCGGTGACGTCGCCGGCCACCAGCCAGACCTGGAGCGGGTAGACCGCACGCGCCGAAGGCGTGGCGCGCTTGCCGTCCGGGCCGGTGATGCCCTGCGCCACCCACATGAGCTGCGAGACCTCGGAGAGCGTGAGCGCGCCGGGCGCGTATTCGCGCACCGAGCGGCGCTGGGCGATGGCCTGTTCGAGCGTGACCTTGCCGGTCACGTCGGGCTTCGGCAGGGCGACGGTGAGGGACTCCGCTGCGAGGGCGAGTGCCCCGGCGGACAGGGCGGCTGCGGCGACGAGGGAGAGGACGATGCGGCGCTTCATGAACGGCCTCCGTTGTGATCGATGCGTGCGCCGGCAGGTGCCGACGAGTCCGGCCTTCGTGATCGTGCGGCCCGGTCACGACCTTGCTCCCACGTGGCCCGGGTCAGAGCGTGCATCGTGGACAGTACGATATCGAGTGTGCGGAGGCGATGGAAGCGGCGTCGGCGCCGGGCGGGAGTGTTCTCAGCCTGTCTCCCTCGGGAGGGGTGGCTTCCAGCGGCCGGGCACGGTCTGCCCGCAATCGGGACAGCGGCCATCCGCGAGATGGTCTTCCAGCACCGCGTGCCAGGAGCGGCGGATGAGGAGCCGCCCGCAGGCCGGGCAGGACGTGTGGGCGCCGTCACCGAGCACGTTGCCCTCGTAGACGTACCGCAACCCCGCCTCGCGCGCGATCCGCCGGGCGGCGCGCAGCGTGGCCGGCGGGGTGGGCGGCAGATCGCGCAGCCGGAAGTCGGGGTGGAAGGCGGTGAAGTGCAGGGGCACGTCGGGGCCGAGGTGTTCGAGCACCCAGTCGGCCAGCCGCCGCAGGTCATCCGGGCCGTCGTTCAGCGTGGGGATGACGAGGTTCGTGATCTCGACCCACACGCCGGTCTCGTCCCGGAGCCTGCGCAGCGTGTCGAGCACGGGCGCGAGCCGCGCCAGCGCGTGGCGGCGGTAGAACCCGTCGTCGAGCGCCTTGAGGTCCACGTTGGCGGCGGCCACGTGATCGTAAAGGTCGTGGAACGCCTCCCGCGTGACGTAGCCGTTCGTGACCATCACCGTCGCGATCCCGCGCTCCCGCGCGGCCGCGCAGACGTCGAGCACGTACTCGGCCCAGATGGTGGGTTCGTTGTAGGTGAAGGCGATCGAGGGGCAGCCGCGCTCGAGGGCGAGGGCGACCACGTCCGCGGGCGCAAGGTGCCTCACCGGGACCGGCTCGCGGCGCGAGTGGGAGAGATCCGAGTTCTGGCAGAAGGAGCAGGCCAGGTCGCAGCCCGTGGTCCCCAGGGAGAGCACGCTCGTGCCGGGCAGGAAGTGGAAGAGCGGCTTCTTCTCGACGGGGTCCGACTGCACGGCGGCGGGCGCGCCGTAGCCCAGGCTGACGAGCCGCCCGCCCTGGTTCGCGCGGATCGAGCAGAAGCCGGCCTGGCCCGCGCGCAGGCGACAGTGGCGCGGGCAGAGGAAGCAGTGGACGCGCCCGTCCGGCGCGGTCTCCCACCAGCGCGCCACGTGCGGGGCGCTGGCTGCGACGATGGATCCGAGGTTCGACACCGGCGTCCTCCAGGCGGGATTCTACGCCGCCGGCGGGTGGAAAGCGCAACGCCCGACGCGAGCCTCGCGCCGGGCGTTGCGCCGTTCCCGCTCCCGCTACTTCACTTCGACGGTGACCTTGGTCATGCTCAACGGCTCGGAGGTGCGGCCGCTCTGCGAGCCCGCCGCCTCGAGCTTCTTCAGCACGTCCAACCCTTCGACCACCTCGCCGAAGATGGTGTGCTTGCCGTCGAGCCACGGCGTGGCGACGAAGGTCAGGAAGAACTGGCTGCCGTCGGTCCCGGGGCCCGCATTGGCCATCGAGAGCAGGCCGCCCTTGGTGTGCTTCACGCTCGGGCTGAATTCGCCGCCGAAGCCGTAGCCCGGGTTGCCCGTGCCGGTGCCGAGCGGGCAGCCGCCCTGGGCCATGAAGCTGGTGATGACGCGGTGGAAGGGGATGCCATCGTAGAAGCCCAGCTTCGTCAGGTAGAGGAAGTTCGTCACGTGCATCGGCGCCACGTCGGGCAGGAACTTGATGAGGATGGTGCCCTTGTTCGTGACCATGCGCGCGAAGTAGGTGTGTTCCTTGTCGAACGTCGCCACGGGCGGCTTGGGCAGCGAGGTCTTCCAGCCCGGCTTGGCCTTGTCGATCTTCGCGGTGGTGATGAACTGGTCGATCTGCTGCATCGCGGAGTCCTTGAGCTGGGCCGGGGCGGCCGTGGTCTTCTTGGGCGGGTCGGCGGCGATCGCCAGGCTCGCGCACATCGCCAGAGCGGCGACGGACAGCAACAGGCGCTTCATCGTCTGTTCTCCTCCATGGGTCCAGGTGGGTCCGGTCACGGGAGCGGAGAAACCCTACCATCACCGGAGCGTCGGGTGCGAACGGAGCGCGACCTTCGATGTCAGGAAGCGGTGAAATCCGGCCCGGCGCACTCGCGCGTCACGGGGCTTCGGTGTGGAGGGGGCCGGGCCGGAGCGCTTGAGCCGATCAGCGGTCCGCCAGCCCGAAGCGCTCCTGTGCGCGCGCGGCGAGGGTGCGCCCGATGGTGATCGAGGCGGTCGCGGCGGGGGATGGCGCGTTCAGGACGTGGACCATGCGTTCGGCCTCGACGACGAGGAAGTCGTCGCAGAGCCTCCCGTCGGGCCCGAGCGCCTGCGCCCGCACTCCCGCACCGGCGCGCACCACGTCGGCCCGCGTGATCTCCGGGACCAGCCGTCGCAGGGCCGCCACGAACGCCCCGCTGCTGGTCGAGCGCCACGATTCGTCGAGCCCCGTGCGCCAGTGCCTGAGCGCCATGCGCCAGAAGCCGGCGTCCGCCAGCAGTTCGGCGGTGTCGCGCGGCGAGAAGTCCGCCCGCCCGTAGCCCTCGCGCTTGAGCGCCAGCACCGCGTTGGGCCCGGCCTCGACCCCGCCGCACACCCTGCGCGTGAAGTGCACGCCGAGGAAGGGGAAGGCCGGGTCGGGCACGGGGTAGATGAGGTTGCGCACCAGGCCGTGTTTCTCCGGCACGAGGTCGTAGTACTCGCCGCGGAAGGGGACGATGCGCACGCCGGGCTCGACGCCGCACAGGCGCGCCACGCGGTCGGAGTAAAGCCCGGCGCAGTTGACCAGCGCGCCGCAGCGCAGGGCGCCCCGCGAGGTCTCCAGCACGAGGTCCGCTGCGGTCCCGCCGGGCGATGCGTCGCGCCGGCAGGCGGTGACGCGCGCTCCCGTCACGACGCTCCCGCCCGCGGCGCGCACGCAGCCGGCGTAGGCCTGGGCGACGGCGGTGTAGTCCACGATGCCGGTGTCGGGCACGAAGAGCCCGGCGATGCCGCGGGCGTGGGGCTCGTGCTCGCGGATCTCCTCCGGGCCGAGGCAGCGCAGGCCCTGGAGCCCGTTCGCCCGGCCGCGGCGCTCCAGCTCCTCGAGCCGGGGCGACTCGCGCTCGTCCACCGCCACCACGACCTTGCCGCAGCGCTCGTGCGCGAGGCCGTGTGCCTCGCAGAAGCGGTAGAGCGCCTCGCGGCCCGAGACGCAGTTCTGCGCCTTGAGGGAGCCTGGCTTGTAATAGAGGCCCGAGTGGATGACGCCGCTGTTGTGGCCGGTCTGGTGCGCGGCGAGCTGGTCCTCGGCCTCGAGCACCACGACCGCGGCGCGCGTGCGCCCGGCGAGGGCCATGGCGGTCGCCAGGCCGACGATGCCGCCGCCGATCACGGCGACGTCGCAACGTGCGGGGATCATGTTCGACGCGGCTCCATGCCGCGCAGGTTCCAACGAACCGGGCGCGGAGGCAAGGACGGGCGGCTGCCCGACGCGTTCCCGGTGGCATCGCGGCCATGGCCGTGCCCCGTCCGCGCGCCCGGTCCCGGCTCGCGCAGGTGGTCGCGAAAGGGTAGCCTCGTTCCCGGGCGAGCGGGCGGTCCGAGCCCCGCCGCCGGGGAGGAGCGATGAAGGAGAGACTCCACGTCTTCGAGAGCCCCGCGATCACCGTGACCTGGAGCCGGAAGCGCTGCATCCACGTCGCGGAGTGCGTGCGCGGACTGCCGGCGGTCTTCAAGCCCGGGAGCGTTCCGTGGGTCGAGCCGTCGCAGGCGGCCGCGGACCGCGTTGCCGAGGTCGTGTGCCGCTGCCCCACCGGGGCGCTTCACTACGAGCGTCACGATGGCGGCGCGACCGAGCCGGTGCCTGTGGTGAACACGGTGGTGCCCGACCCCGACGGCCCGTTCTACCTGAGCGGAGACATCGAGGTGGTGGCGGAGGACGGTGCCCCGCTCGTGCGCGACACGCGCATCGCCCTGTGTCGCTGCGGTGCGTCGAAGAACCGGCCGTTCTGCGACGGCAGCCACTGGGACGCCGGTTTCGACGATGCGGGCCGCCTGGGCGCGGGCGGCGTGCCGCCGCGAGAAGCCGCTCCAGCCGGGCCCCTCAAGGTCTCTTTCGGCGCGGGCGGGCCGCTCTATCTCGAGGGCCGCTTCGTGCTGGCGACCGCCCGTGGCGAAGCGCGACGCGAGTCGGGCGAGGCGGAGCTGTGCCGCTGCGGCGCCTCGCGGAACAAGCCGTTCTGCGACGGCAGCCATACCGAAACGGAGTCGCAGGAAGGCTGAGGCCGCAACGCCGGACGGGGTCGCCTCGCCAGCGCCGCGTGGCGCCCGCTCGACCTCGCGGGAGAACCTAGTCCCTGCGCTGGGAGACCGCGCGCAGTCCCAGGATGGCGGCGCGGGCCTCGTCGAGCAGGTGCCTGACCTCGGGGTCGGGATTCGTGAACGTGGTGGAGAACGCCTCCCAGTGCCGTTCGGCATCCTCCCGCCGGCCCATGCGCGCGTAGATCATCACGAGACGCTGATGGGCGTAGGGGGGGAAGATGACGGCGCCCTGGCTCTCGGGGGGCTCGAGCGCCCGCTCGAAGGCGGTGGCCGCCGAGTCGGGCGGGCCGGTGTGCTCCCAGGCCTCCGCCACCAGCCAGCGCTCTCTCGTCACGCCGAGACGCCCCCACCACCACTTTCCTGAGAAATCGTCGCCTCGTGCGGCCGTGGGGCCGAGGAGGCTAAGCACTTCACTCCAGCGGTTCTGGGCGGCCGCGATCGAGGCCTCGAGGAACACCTCGGCGGCTCCGGCGCGCGCCCGCTCGTCGGCGCCGCGCCGGCGCAGTGCCGCCAGCTCGCGTCTCGCAGCCGGCAGGTCCCCCGCCAGCGCGTCGCGCCAGCTGCGGGTGATGACGCCTGCGGCCGTCGAGTCGTCCGCCTGCCTGGGATCGAGCCGCGGCACCGGCATTCCGGCGATCACAGTCAGACCGAGCGACGCCCGCGTGAGCAGGAATTGGCTGTCGGGGTCCTTCCGCAGTCTCTCCTGCGCCATGTCCTCCCGGGCCGCGCGCAACTCCCCCCGCCGGCAGTGGAGGGTGATGTGCACGAGGCTCGCGGTTCTCCGCACGAAGGGGTGGGAGGCGATCTCCGCAGCGGGGGCCGTGCAGAGACTGTCGATCCTGGCCCAGTCGCCACGTGCGCCGGCGAGGTTCACCGAGTTGAACCACAACCACAAGCCTCGGAGCCGACGCAGGGTCTTCGCCGCATCGTCCAACCGCCCCGCGGTGACCTCCCTCTGGCACTGTTCCGAAAGGCCGACCTGACTCGGACCGAATGGCGCAAGCTGTTCGGAGTTGCAGCGCCGGGCATCTTCAGCCGCCTCGGTGAAGCGCCTTCCGCTCAGGAGCACGACGGACCGAAGATTGAGGCCCCCGCTCGCGCAGGGTCCTGCAGGGAAGAGTCGGAGTTGGCGATTCAACGCCTGCAGGGCGCCCTCGAAGTCAGCCCTGTCATAGGACCGTTGGGCCTCCGCAGAGAGCCGCTGCTCGTCCGTGAGACGCCAGGGCCTGCTCAGAGCCTGGTCGCAGGCCCACACCGCCGAGTCGGGGTCGCCCACATTGCTGAAGAGCGAAGCCAACTCGATATACGCAGCTGCACAGTCGGCGTCCAGACCGAGGGCATCCCGCAGGAATCGCATGGTCCCCGTGGGGTCGGCAGCTTCATTGAACGATTCGGCGGCCTGCTCGATCTTGCGGTAGGCCTCGAACGAGGGCGTGATGATGACGTTGAGTTCGCGCGTCGCGCGCACCGCCGCCGGGTTCTCGCCGAGTTCCTGGCGCATCCGCCGCGCCAGCCGGTCGAGGGCAGGGATGAGAGCGTCCCCGCCGCGCGCGGAGCCGCTGAGGGTGATCAGCGTGCTGTCGCTGCCGGAGTCCGAGAGCCGCAGCACCACGCCGTACCCCGCTCCCACCCGGCTCACGCGGCCCTCGAGCACCGCCCGGATGCCGTTGCGGTACGCCAGCTCGCGGGCCAGGGGTCCATCCACCCGCAGCGTGTCGGACCGACCGGCCTGCTGGAGCGCCTGGCTGAGTTCGTCCCGTGGCACGGTCATCACGATGCCCGACTGGTCCAGCGCCGCCGCCACCAGCCCCTGCGCCGCCCGCGCGATGTCCGGCTCGTCGCGCGGGCCATCGAACCCGGCGACCAGGATCCATTGCTTCTTCGCCGCCTGAGCGGGCGCGTTGCGCTGGCGCAGCCACTGCGAGACCGGGCTCCACGCCAGCCAGATGCCCAGCGCGATGACGGCGACGACCGCGACCGCCAGCGTAGACCGCGGCAGGCTCGCAGTGCGACGGCTGCGAGACCTGGCCTCTCGCTGCGCTCCGTTGTCACCCGCCGAGACCGGCACGGCCGGCACGGCCTCGCCCTGCGCCAGCGCCGCTGCGAACTCCCCGGTCGTGGCGTAGCGGTCCGCCGGCGTCTTCGCCAGCGCCCGCATCAGCGCCGCCGTCACGCCGGCGCCGGCGCCCGGCCGCAGCCGCGTGACCTCCGGGGCCGGCACGTTCAGGTGCTGGTGCGCCAGGCTCTCCGCGGTGGGGC
This sequence comes from Candidatus Eiseniibacteriota bacterium, assembly GCA_025357055.1. Classification (GTDB taxonomy): domain Bacteria; phylum Eisenbacteria; class RBG-16-71-46; order RBG-16-71-46; family RBG-16-71-46; genus JANXPZ01. The sequence continues at coordinate 42,534 of JANXPZ010000008.1, forward strand.
CGGTGAACGGCGGCTGCCCCGCCAGCATCTCGTAGACCACGCAGCCCAGGCCGTAGACGTCGCTGCGCGCGTCCACCACCCCGGCCGCCACCTGCTCCGGGCTCATGTAGGACGGCGTGCCCACCGCGACACCGGTGGACGTGAGCTTCTGAGCGCCTGCTGCTGCCACCGCGCGCGCGATGCCGAAGTCCGCCAGCAGCGCCCGCCCGTGCTGCAGCAGCACGTTCTCCGGCTTGAGGTCGCGGTGGACGACGCCGTGCTCGTGGGCGTAGTCGAGTGCGTCGGCCAGCTCGGCCGCGATGCGCCGGGCATCCGCGAGCGGCAATTGCTTCTCGCGGGTCAGCCGGCTGCGCAGGGACTCGCCCTCGATGTAGGGCATGACGTAGAAGAGCAGGCTGTCGGCGGCCCCCGAGTCGTGCAGCGGCAGGATGTGCGGGTGGGTGAGGCGCGCGACGGTCTCGATTTCGCGCAGGAAGCGCTCGGGCCCGATGGCCGCGGCGACTTCTGGATCGAGCACCTTGATGGCGACCTGGCGGCGGTGCCTGAGGTCTTCGGCGAGGAACACGGTCGCCATGCCGCCGCGGCCGAGCTCGCGCTCGATCCGGTAGCGGCCGGCGAGCGCCGTCGTCAGACGCTGCTGGGCATCGGACACGAAGCAGCCTCCTTGCTCGGGGGTGCACTCAATCTAGCACGGGTCCGCCCGGGCCAGAACGGCAGGGACGAGCGATCCCGGCGGTCAGCCCTGCCGAACCGGCCGCCGGCGCCCCGGGGCTGACCGTGCCCGGGCGCGCTCCGCGAGGAACACCAGGTAACCATCGAGTTGTCCCTCGCTCCGACTCCACGAACGTATCTTCGCGAGGGAGACGCGATTCTGCGAGGCGATGCTCACCGCTACAGCGAGGCTCTGCCAGTCGGTCCAGTGATAGTAGGCGGCGAGCCGGTCACGGCACGCATCGGTGGCGGAGAGCGCGAGTGTCCGCCCGCCTTGGCGGCGCAGCCACACCGGCCGGATCCGGAAGTCTTCGCCGATCCCGAGCGGCCCACGCGGGAACTCGACCACGAACGGCACGCGCAGATGGACGTAGCGGTCCCGCCGACGCTCGAAGCCAAGGTCCGAGAGCGCGCGGTCCAGGTCTCCGGTCGTGCACGGTGAAACGAGCACGAAGTCTGCATCACGCGACAGATGCGCACCCTTGGTGTAGAGGTTCGCACAGGCCCCGCCCGTCAGGACCGCGCGGATGCCTGCCCGTCGCAGGGCGTCGCCCACCGTCACGGCGACATCCGCCAGCGTGGACCGCGCGGTCAGCTTCACAGGGGCTTCCCGGCGTGCCGGGGGCGCCGGCGCAGCGTGGCCGCGCGAGCGCGGAGGTCCGACTCGGGCTCGATCAGGCGGTCGAGATAGCGCTCCAGCTCCCGGCGCGCGAAGGCCCGCGGATCGAGGCGGAACAGCCGGGTCCGGCCCACCGCGCGCCCCGCGACCAGTCCGTCGCGCTCCAGCGATCCGAGCGCCTTCTGCACGCCCGACAGGCTCAGGTCCAGCAGGCGGGCCAGCTCACGAGCGTAGCTCTCTCGCATCAGGTGCAACGCGAGCAGTGCCCGGGTGCGGGCACGGCTGCCGAACGGGCTCGACGTATTCATGACCATCATATGCGGTCATGTGACCACCGATGATGGTCATGTGTCAAGCGCGAATACGAGGATCGAATCGTCCGCCGGCGCCCTCAGTTCCGTGCGCGCCCGGGCGGCTCCGGGGGCTCGAGGAACGCCTCGACCCGCCAGTTCGCGGCCTCGGCGGCGCGCAGGCGCTCGGTGAGCGAGCGCTCGAGCGTGCGCGCGGCCTCCAGGTCGGGCCGCGGCGTGGCGGCGATCGCGAGCAGCGCGCGCAGCGCCATCCACCAGACCATGCGCTCGAAGGGCTCCTTGCGGAAATAGTGGGCGCCCTGGTGCTCGTGCTTGTCGATGAGCCAGGCGACGTCGGGGTCGTCGAGCCAGACATAGGCCGCCGCGGGCCGGGCGGCGAGCGGAGCCGCCCCCGGCGCCCAGACGGCGTGCGCGAACGCGGCGCGCACGCGCGCGGCGGCGCGCCAGCGCTCCTCGCCTTCGATCCCGAGCAGGGCGAACGCGTCGGCCATCGGCTCGCGCAGGCGCAGCGACTCGAAGATCCGGACCGCGGCGCGGTCGGGGTCGGCCGGATCGCAGGCCCGGCCCAGGGCCTCGAGCGCGCACCAGGCGAGCAGGGCGCCCCAGATGCCGGTCGCGTGCTCGCGGGCGCCCCCCGCGGTGGGGAGCACGGCGCAGGCCTCGTCGGGCCAGGGCGTGCTGAAGCGCGCCTCGAGCGCGGGCAGGCGGAGCGCGGCTTCGAGCCGGCGCCGCAGCAGGCCCGCGGCGGCGCGCGTGTCGCCGGTCCACGCGTGCGGGGCCGCCGGGCCGGGCGTGGCCGTGCCGGACGCATACCGCCGCGCGGCTTCGACGAGCGTGGCGGCATGCCGCTCGGCCTCGTCGAGCAGGGCGCTGCAGCGCGAGGCGCGGGCCGGGGTCTCGGCGGCCGGAGCGGCCTCGGCGAGCGCGGCGGTGGCGACCGGGTCGAGCAGGGCGCGCAGCGCCTCGTGCACGGGGCGCAGTTCCAGTTCGTGCAGGGCCTCGTCCAGGCTGGGCACGCCGCGCCCGGCCAGTTCGGCGCAGAGCCGAGCCCAGGGCCGCGCGCCGTCGTCGCGCACCTCCTGCCAGTCGAGGAAGACGTGGCAGTGGTAGGCGCCCAGCTCGGCGTAGAAGCCCTTCTCCACCAGCTCCTGCTGGCTGCGCAGGTATTCGAGCCCGGTGGAAGCCTCGCGGTAGCGGGCGAAGAGCGCGGGGTCGGCGTGGAAACCGAAGGCCTCGCCGAGCGCGCGGCGGTGCAGCGTGCGATCGCCGCCGTCCTTCACGGCGTAGCCGCAGGACAGCCGGATCCAGCCGCGGGTGCCCGCGTGGCGGTTGCAGTAGAGCACCAGCGCGCGCTCGTTGCCGCGCTGGTTCGAGTAGGCGAAGACGTCCTCGTTGACCCAGCCCTCGTCGGTGAAGAAGTCGTAGAGCAGGAAGTCGCGGACCTCGGCGAACAGCGCGCGCCGGTGCAGCAGCGGGCTGATCTCGCGCTCGTGGCGTGCGACGAGCCAGGGATCGGGAAGCTCGTCGTGGTAGGCGCGGCGGTATTCCATGCCGTACTTCTCGGCGTAGCCCTCGACCTGCCCGTGCCCGAACATGGGCAAGCCGGGCAGCGTGGCCATCAGCGTGCAGATGCCGAAGTACTTGTCGCCCTTGCCGAACTGCTCGACCGCGGTGCGCTCGTCCGGGTTGTTCATGAAGTTGACGTAGCGCTTGAGCACTTCGGCGTCGAACTCGAGCGTCTTCTTGATCACGCTGCGGTAGTTCGCGTTCTCCTCGTCGCGCAGCATGTTCATGAAGGCGCTGTTGTAGACCCGGTGCATGCCCAGGGTGCGGACGAAATAGCCCTCCATGAGCCAGAAGGCCTCGGCAAGCAGCAGCGTGTCGGGGGCCTCGGCGGCCACGCGATCCACCACCTCGCGCCAGAACTCCTGCGGGATGGCGGCATCGAAGTCGGCCTTGGTGAGCCCCTGCCCGGCGCGGGAGGGGATGGCGCCGCCGGTGCCCGGCTCGGGGAACCAGAGACGCTGGTAGTGGCGCTTGGCCAGGGTCATGGCCGCGTCGAAGCGGATGATGGGGAAGCGGTGCGCCACGGCCAGGATGGTCTGGATGACGGCCTCGCGCACCTCGGGCCTGCGGTAGTCGAGTTGCGCGGTGTCGTTCCACGGCATCGAGGTGCCGTCGTTGCCGTGGTAGACGTAGCGCGTCTCGCCGCTCCAGCGATCGAGGCGCTTGAACACGACCGCCGCGTCGCTGCGGTCGTAGTAGTGGTCCTCGACGAAGATGCCGACCCGGCCGTCGTTCGACAGGTCGGGGCCGTCGAAGCGGTAGGCGGGATACGGACTGTGATCGAGCTGGACGAACCAGTCGGGGTGCTCGATCATCCAGCGCGAGTCGATGCCCATGTGGTTCGGCACCATGTCGCTGGCCAGCCGCAGGCCGCGCGCGCGGGCCCGCTCGCGCAGGGCCTCGAAGGCGGCCTCGCCGCCGAGGTCGGCGGCGATGACGTAGTCGAGCAGCGAGTAGGCCGAGGCCACCGCCTCGGGATTGCCGCAGGCCTGCTTGATGTGCTGCGAGGCCCGGCTTCGCTCCCAGACGCCGATGAGCCAGAGCCCCGTGAAACCGCGGCGCGTGAGCGTGTCGAGCTCCTCGTCGGGGACCTGGTCGAGCCGCGTGATGGCGCGCCCGTGGCGGCGCGAGAGCTGGTCGAGCCAGACGTAGACGGTCTTGGCGAGGAGCACCACGCGCGGCATCCAGTCGAGGTCCCGGCTGAAGCGCTCGTACTCGTGCTCGTGCCCGCGGAAGCTCGGGATGGCGCCGACGCCCGAGTCGCCCAGCGGTGGCGGCCACGACCCGGCGGGCACCGCCGGGTGGAAGCGCAGCCACACCGCCCGCTCCTCCTCCTTGAGCACGTCGAGCGCGTTGAGCAGCCGGATCAGCGCGTCGCCCAGCAGCGTGCTCCAGCGCTCGCGGATGAACGCGAGCTGGCCTTCGAGCGAGTCGGGCGAGGCCAGCGCGGGCGCGCGAAGCATGTCCACCAGGTTCTGTTCGTCGGGGCCGAAACGCGGGCGGGTCTCGAAGTAGTCGCGCAGCGCGCCGGTGATGCCGGGGTACGCGGTCGCGGCGGCGAGGGCCGCATCGTCGAACAGTTCGCGGAACGGCTTGAAGGCCAGGTTCAGGTTCGCGAGCCAGAGCATCATCAGCTCTTCGAGCGCCACGGCGCGGTGCGGCACGTTCCCGCTCACGCCGTTGAGCCACGAGGCGGCCGTGAGAGCGCCACGGTAGACCGAGACGGTGGGGAAGCGGTCGGTGAACTCGAGCAGCGTGCGATCCAGCGCCGCGCGCCCCAGCCGGGCCTCGAACCAGGCGAGCGCGTCGGTCATGGCGCGCGGGTCGCGCTGCTCGCGGTAGGCGGCCGCCACCAGGTGCAGCACCTCGTCGATGAGCCCCATGGCGTTCAGCGCGCCCGGGACCACCACGCGCTCGGGGTGCGTCCCGGTCTCGCGCACCGTGTTCATGCGGTGGGCGAAGGCGCGGCTCGCCTCGAGGTTCGCGAAGACGACGTTGCCGGTGACGCTGAAGAGCGCGTCGTCGAACCCGTAGAGGTCGCGCGCGGCGCGCGACACGTGGAATTCGAACGTGGGCCGGTCGTTCATGAGGGCCGCAGCATAGCAGGGGGTGACGACCGGCGGGTAACCACGGGCGCGGCGGCGGTGGCTCCGGGCATCCGGGCGGGCCCCTGACGGGGCGGGGACCGGTGCCTCGCGCTGCCGCCGCCAGGGTTGCTCCCCTTCGTCGGCGCAGCCCTCGCGGCTTGCCCGCCACCGCGTCCAGGTGCTAAACGGTGGGCGTTCGACGGACCCGTGTTCCCACCCCGGCGGCCGACCGCATGCCCGACGTCAGACCGAGCACCCGCAGTCCCTGGGCCTGGATCCCCTCGCTCTACGTGGCCGAGGGGCTCCCTTACGTGGTCGCGATGACCGTCTCGGTCATCATGTACAAGCGCTTCGGGATCTCGAACACCGATATCGCGCTCTACACCAGCTGGCTCTACCTGCCCTGGGTGATCAAGCCGCTGTGGTCACCGGTCGTGGAGCTGCTGGGGACGCGCCGCCGCTGGATCTGGGCGATGCAGCTGCTGATCGGCGCCGCGCTGGCGGGCGTGGCTCTGGCCGTCCCCGTGCCGCACATGTTCCGCTGGACGCTCGCGCTGTTCTGGCTGATGGCGTTCGATTCCGCCACGCACGACATCGCGGCGGACGGCTTCTACATGCTGGCGACGACCGAGAAGGAGCAGGCCTTCTTCGTCGGCATCCGCAGCATGTTCTACCGGGTCGCCACGATCGCGGGCCAGGGGCTGCTGGTGATGCTGGCCGGAACCATCGAGAGCCGCACCGGCAACCTGCGCCTGGCGTGGTCCGTGTCCCTGGGCGGGCTGGCCGTGCTCTTCCTCTTCTTCGGGCTCTGGCACCGTTTCATCCTGCCGCGCCCGCCGGTGGACCGGCCCGGGGAGGCGCGCCGGATCCGGCACTTCCTCCAGGAGTTCCTGGCCACCTTCGGCTCGTTCTTCCGCAAGCCGCGCATCGTGGTCCTGATGCTGTTCCTGCTGCTCTACCGCTTCGGCGAGGCGCAACTCGTGAAGATGGTCTCGCCGTTCCTGCTGGATCCACGCGCGCAGGGCGGTCTGGGACTGACGACCACCGAGGTCGGCTTCGTCTACGGCACCGTGGGCATCATCGCGCTGACGCTGGGCGGGATCCTCGGTGGCTGGGCTGTATCGCGGCACGGGCTGAGGTCGTGGCTGTGGCCGATGCTGCTGGCGATCCACCTGCCGGACGCGATCTTCATCTACCTCGCCTACGCCCAGCCCACCAGCCTGCCCGTCATCCTGGCCTGCGTGGCCGTCGAGCAGTTCGGCTACGGCTTCGGACTCGCGGCCTACCTGCTCTACATGATCCACATCGCCCGCGGCGAGCACCAGACGGCGCACTACGCCATCTGCACCGGCTTCATGGCGCTGGGCATGATGATCCCCGGGATGTGGAGCGGCTGGCTGCAGGAACTCATCGGCTACCGCCACTTCTTCGTCTGGGTGATCCTGGCGACCGTGCCGAGCTTCCTCGTGGTGTTCTGGCTCCCGCTCGATCGCGAGTTCGGGAGGAAGACGACGGGCTGAGCGCGGGGGGACGGCGGTGCGTGGCCCGGCGTCCTGGAGTCGGGCCCGGACCGGCTACCGGCCGCCCGCCACGGGCCGGCCCCGACGCGGCTCGAAGAGCGGAGTGCGTGCCAGGCCGAGCCGGTGCAGCGTCCACTGCGCCAGCACTCCCAGCGTCCCCAGGCCGTACGTCACGCTCCGGCGGAAGCTGATGCTGCTCGCCTCCTTCATATAGCGGACCGGAACGGGGATGTCCCCGATGCGGAACCCGAAGTGGACGGCCTGCACGAGGAACTGGCTGTCGAACACGAAATCGTCGCTGTTGCCCGGCCACGGGATGGTCTCCAGGACCTGCCGGCGGTAGCCGCGCATCCCGGAGTGACACTCGCCCAGGTTCTGTCCCATCCACAGATTCTCGATGATCGTCAGGATGCGGTTGGCGAAGTACTTGTACGCCGGCATCCCGCCGGCGAGAGCTTCGCGACGCGTGCGGATGCGGTTGCCCAGCACCACGTCGCAGTGCCCGTTGCGCAGGAGCCCCACGAGGACGGGCACCAGCCGGGAGTCGTACTGATAGTCGGGGTGGATCATGATGATGACGTCCGCGCCCCGCGCCAGCGCCTCGCGGTAGCAGGTCTTCTGATTCCCGCCATAGCCGAGGTTCCGTTCGTGCTGGATCACGGTGAGGCCGAGCCGTCGGGCCGTCGCCACGGTGTCATCCCGGCTGCAGTCGTCGACCAGGATGATCTCGTCGATGCAGCCGGGCGGGATGTCGGCCACGGTCTGCTCCAGGGTGGTCTGGGCGTTGTAGGCGGGCATGACGACGATCGCCCTTCCGGAAACGGGTTCGGAAGGCTTCAAGGCGGGGCTGTCCGCCGCGGAGGCCGAGCCGGGGCCCGCAATCGCGCCCGTGGCTCCTTCGTGTTGTGGTAGCATCAGATATCATTGCCTCCGAATGGATTGCTGGCCGCCATCCTGGGCCCGTTCGTGGAGAGACCCGGTGAAAGACGGACCCCCGATCGACGCAGTGAAGCATGATCCGCCCGCGGCGATCTGGGCCGCGGTCGTGCTGCTCGTGGGGTTCGCCCTCCGTTGCTACGTGATCACGGACGACATGTACGCCGACTCGGTCGTCTACGCGCAGAACGCCTACAACCTCCTGCACGGCACGTTCACCCTGCGCGACGACTCCTGGTGCACGCACCGTCTGCCCGTCTTCGCGCCGGTCGCTCTCGCCTACGCCGCGTGGGGGGTGAACACGTTCTCCACCCACGTCTGGCCCATGCTGCTCTCCATGGTGCAACTGGTGCTCACGATGTGGCTTGGATTCCGCCTGGTCGGCGTCCGCGCCGGGTTGGTCGCCGGCGCCCTCCTCGCCTTCCTGCCGCTCGACGTGAATCAGGCCGCACATCTGATGCCGGACGGCGTGATGGCCACGTTGCTCACCGCCGCCGCGGCATTCTGGATCATCGGACGCGAAAGGGTGGGACGCCATGCCCGGCTGCTGATGTTCCTCTCCGGCGTGTGCCTGGCACTGGCCTCCATCGTACGAATGTACTCCATCGTGCTCGTCGCGCTCTACCTCGGCGACGTGATCACGCGGCCCCGGACGGTCCGCGATCTCCTGTGGCCGGTGCTCGGCGGCCTGGCGGTCGCCCTGCCCCTGGCTGCGCTCTACCAGGTGTCCACGGGGGACGTTCTCTACCCGTTCCGGGTCGTCTCGGATGCGTACGGCCGGCGGCTGGCCCCCGAGGGC